>DASZMP010000148.1:0-27575 GCA_035551795.1 Solirubrobacteraceae bacterium
GGGCCAAACGCGGCCGACACGATCCGGATGGGGGAGATCCTGTTCGGCGGCCGCGAGGCGATCGAGCGCGCTCCCGTGTCGATCTCGCTGATCAACGTCAATTCGCCTCTGCGCTACGACGACCGGATGCTGGCCGCGATGCTGGAGTACGTGAAGGCCGGCCAGGCCGTGGTCATCACCCCGTTCCTGCTGATGGGGGCGATGTCGCCAGTGTCGCTGCCGGCCACGCTCGTCCAGCAGATGGCCGAGGCGCTCGTCGGGATCGCCCTGGCCCAGTCGATCCGGCCGGGTACGCCGGTCGTATTCGGCTCGTTTTTGTCCAATACCGACATGCAGTCGGGCTCCCCCTCGTTCGGCACCCCGGAGTCGGGCATCGGCGTGCTGTGCACCGGCCAGATCGCCCGGCACTTCGGGCTGCCCTGGCGCGGCGGCGGGGCCCTGAACGCCGCCCAGGTGGTCGATGCCCAGGCCGCCTACGAGTCGTTGATGACCTTCCTGCCCACATTCCTGGCCGGCGCCAACTTCGTCATGCACTCGGCCGGCTGGCTGGAAGGCGGGCTGGTGTCGTGCTACGAGAAGTTCATCGTCGACATCGAGCTGCTGCGCGAGCTGCGCCACGAGTTCACCCCGCTGGAGATCGACGAGGCCTCGCTGGCCTTCGATGCTCACCTCGAGGTGGGGGCGGGCGGCCACTTCCTGGGCGCCGCGCACACGCTCGAACGCTTCCGGGATTGCTTCTATCGCCCGCTGCTGTCCAGCACCGAGAACTTCGACCGCTGGACCAAGCGGGGCAGCCGGGATACCACCACCCGGGCGGGCGAGATCTGGCGCTCGTCGCTGGAGGCCTATGAGGCCCCGCCGCTGGACGACGCGGTGCGCGCCGAGCTCGAGGACTTCGTCGTGCGCCGGCGCACCGAGCTGGGCGACTGAGGCTCCCGCTCTCCGGCGAGCGCTTCCCGCGACTGTGGCGGCTGTTTCGCCCGACCCGCCGCTGGCCGGGGGCGCCTGGCCTCGCTCCGGCAGCTGCTACCCCGACGCGCCCGCACGCCGGGCCGCACCCGAACCCGACAAAAGTGCACTACCCCCACGGCGGCGAAGGGGTTCGTGCAGTTAGTGCGGCGGGCGGACGTTAACTGCACTACCCCTCCG
This sequence comes from Solirubrobacteraceae bacterium, assembly GCA_035551795.1. GTDB lineage: Bacteria > Actinomycetota > Thermoleophilia > Solirubrobacterales > Solirubrobacteraceae > Palsa-465. The sequence continues at coordinate 1,150 of DASZMP010000148.1, forward strand.
GTGGCCCGGGTGGGTGGTGCACTTTATCGGTGGCCCTCGCCGGTCGGTCGACCCGAATGGGTCCGCCGCCTTCCGGATCCCTTCCGCCGCCCCAATCCCAGTGGTAGGTTGTGATCTATGTCTCATATATCAGCTGGGGATCAGCCGTTACGCGCACGCGGCCCGGGCGCGGGCGCCGGCGCCAGCCGGGAGCTGCTGGCCGACCGCGCCTACGACGAGCTGCGCGACCGTCTGGTCACCCTGCGGATCGCGCCGGGTTCACCGATCGACGAGGATGAGATCGGGGCCGAGCTGGGGATGGGGCGGACGCCGGTGCGCGAGGCGATCAAGCGGCTGGCGCTGGAGAACCTGGTCACCGTGTTCCCGCGAAGGGGGACGTTCGCCTCGGAGATCAACATCACCGACCTGGCCTACGTCTCAGACGTGCGCTCCCAGCTGGAGGCCCACGCCGCCTACCGGGCTGCGCAGCGCATGACGCCGGCGCTGAGGCAGGAGCTGGAGGCCCTGCTCGACGAGCTCGGCCGCAGCCTCGGGGGTGATGACCAATCGGCGCTGATGTCGCTGGACACGCGGATCCACCGGTTCATCTACCGCTGCTCGGGCAACCCGTATCTGGAGGAGACGGCCGGCCGGTACCTGAACCTGTCGCTGCGCATCTGGTATCTGGTAATCGATCGGCTGCCCCACCTGTTCGCCCGGCTCCACGAGCACGAGGGACTGCTCCGGGCAATCGGGGCGGGACAGGCGGAACGCGCCCGGGACGCCGTGGCCGAGCACATCGAGATCTTCGAGCAGGAGATCCGGTCGGTCCTGTGAGATGAATGCCGCGGGTCGGTGCCTGTGCGGGTCGGTGCGCTATGAGGTGCACGGACCGCTGCGCGACGTCCTGATCTGCCACTGCGTCGAGTGCCGGCGCTGGGGCGGGCACGTGGCCGCGTGCACGGCGGTCCGCCGCAATGACCTGGTGCTCCTCGGGCAGCGGGGTCTGCGCTGGATCGACAGCCCCGGCAGCGACGCCCACGCCCGCCGCGCGTTCTGCAGCGAGTGCGGCTCGAGCCTGTTCTGGGATGCGCCCGGCCGGGACACGATCTCGATCAGCGCCGGGACGCTCGATCCGCCCACGGGCCTGCGGATCGCCGGTCAGATCTACGAACACCAGGCCGGCGACTACTACGAGGTGCGATGAGTTACGACACGATCATCGTCGGGGGCGGCTCGGCCGGTTGCGCGCTGGCCGCCCGGCTGACCGAGGACCCGCAGCACCGCGTGCTGGTTCTGGAGGCAGGACGGTCTGACTACGCCTGGGACGTGTACATCCACATGCCGGCTGCGCTGTCGTTCCCGATCGGCAACCGGTTCTACGACTGGAAGTACGAGTCCGAGCCCGAGCCGGCCATGCACGGGCGACGCGTTTATCACGCCCGCGGCAAGGTGCTGGGCGGCTCCAGTTCCATCAACGGGATGATCTTCCAGCGCGGCAACGCGCTGGACTACGAACGCTGGGCGGCCGACCCCGGGATGCAGCAGTGGGACTACACGCACTGCCTGCCCTACTTCAAGCGGATGGAGACGTGCCTGGCCGGGGCCGACGAGTGGCGCGGCGCCACCGGGCCGCTGAAGCTCGAGCGCGGGCCGGCCACCAACCCGCTGTTCCAGGCGTTCTTCGACGCTGTCCAGGAGGCGGGCTATCCGCTCACCAGCGACGTGAACGGCTTCCGCCAGGAGGGCTTTGCCGCGTTTGACCGCACCATCTACCGCGGCCGGCGGCTCAGCGCTGCCCGCGCCTACTTGCATCCGGTGATGAGCCGGCCCAACCTGGAGGTGCGCACGCGGGCGATGGTCACTCGCGTGCGCTTCGACGGCACCCGGGCCACGGGCGTGGAGGTGAGGCATAACGGACGGGTCGAGTCGATCGACGCCGGGGAGGTGATCCTGTGCGGAGGGGCGATCAACAGCCCGCAGCTTTTGCAGCTCTCCGGTGTGGGCAACGCGGCAGAGCTGGGGCGCCTGGGCATCAACGTGGTGGCCGACGTGCCGGCGGTGGGGGAGAACCTGCAGGACCACCTCGAGGTCTACGTCCAGTACGCCTCCAAGCTCCCAGTGTCGGTGGCGCCGGCGCTGAAGTGGCGCAACCGCCCCGGCGTCGGCCTGCAGTGGCTGCTGTTCCGCAGCGGGCCAGGGGCGACCAACCACTTCGAGGCGGGCGGCTTCATCCGCTCCAACGCGACGGTGGCCTATCCGAACCTGATGTTCCACTTCCTCCCGGTGGCGATCCGCTACGACGGAACCGCACCCCAGGGCCACGGCTACCAGGTGCACGTCGGGCCCATGTACTCCGATGCCCGCGGCTCGGTGAAGATCGTCTCCACCGATCCCCGCCGGCATCCGGCGCTGCGGTTCAACTACCTGACCACCGACCAGGACCGGGGCGAGTGGGTGGAGGCGATCCGCTGCGCCCGCCAGATCCTCACCCAGCCCGCGTTCAAGCCGTTCAACGCCGGCGAGCTGTCACCCGGACCGACCGTTCAGCGTGACGAGGAGATCCTCGATTGGGTGGCCCGCGACGCCGAGACCGCCCTGCATCCGTCGTGCACGTGCCGGATGGGCACCGGCGAGGATTCGGTCGTCGATCCCCAGAGCATGCGGGTGCACGGCGTGGACGGGCTGCGGGTGGTCGACGCGTCGGTGATGCCCTACGTGCCCAACGGCAACATCTACGCGCCGGTGATGATGCTGGCCGAGAAGGCAGCCGACCTGATCCGCGGCCGGACCCCGCTGGAGCCGATCACGACGCCGTTCTATCGCCACGAAACGGCGAGCGCAGCGAAGCCGGCTACCGACTGAGCCGCCGAAGCGCACTCTGGGAGACAAAGTGGCCTATACGGCCACTTTGTCTCCCAGAGCCAGCCTCAGCCGATGACCACCGTCTGCAGCTCGGTCAGCGTCTCCATCGGATACCGGCCACCCACGCGCCCCACGCCACTCGAAGACCCCGCCCGTCCCCCGAAGGGAAGGTGGTTCTCCCAGTAGTTGGTCGTCTCGTTGATGTTGACCAGGCCGACGCGGGCTTCGTCCGCATACCGCAAGCCTCGGCGCAAATCGGCGGTGAAGATGGCCGCCAGCAGCCCGTAGGGGGAGGCGTTGGTCAAGGCCACAGCCTCCTCCAGCGAACCGATCGACACCACGGGGGCGATCGGCCCGAACGTCTCCTCGGTCGCGGCCAGCGCATCAGGCGGCACGCCGTCGAGGATCGTCGCCGGCCAGTAGAGGTCGGTCGCGTAGCCGGTGGCCCGCTGGCCTCCGGCTAGCACGCGGGCGCCGCGCGAGATGGCGTCGCCGACATGGGCATCCATCTTCGCCGCCACACCCTCGTTGTTCAGAGGACCCAGAGTGGTCGCCGGCTCGAATGGGTCCCCGAGCCGCACAGACGCAGAGACACGCTCTCGCAGCCGGTCCACGAACTCCGCACGCACCGCCTCGTGCACCAGCAGGCGCTCGCCCGCCGTGCAGCTCTGCCCGGCGCACAAAAAGCAGCCGGACACCGCCGCCTCCGCCGCGGCGTCCAGATCCGCGTCGTCCAGCACGACCAGCGGGCCGTTGCCGCCCATCTCGAGGAGCAGCCGCTTGCCCGCGGCCCGCGAGGCGATCCGCAGCCCCGTGGCCGTCGACCCGATGAACCCGACCGCAGCCACGCCCGGATGACCCACCATCGCCTCACCTACGACCGGGCCCGGGCCAGTCAGGAAGTTGAACACGCCCGGGGGGAGCTCGGCCTCCGCCACACATGAAGCCAGGACGCCCGAGCAGGCGGCGGTGGACGGCGCCGGCGTCCACACCACGGTATTGCCGGCCGCCAGGGCCGGCGCCACGATCTCGGCGGGCATCGTATACGGCCAGTTCCACGGTGTGACGACCGCGACCACGCCGACCGGCCGGCGCATCAGGAGCACGCGCTTGCCCGGCGAGGCACTGGGGGCGATCGCGCCCTCCAGCCGCAGGCCATCCTCTGCCGCGCCGTGCCACATCGCGACCAGCTCATCCACTTCGTCGAACGCCTCGGCCTGGAGCGGCTTGCCCTGGTCGAGCGTCAGCGCGCGGGCGAGCTCATCCCGGCGGTGCAGGCAAACCTCCGCCACCCGGTGGAGGGCCGCGGCGCGCTCGAAGGCGGTCGCCCGCGACCACTGCACGAACGCTGCCGACGCAGCGGCCGCAGCGCGGTCCACGTCGCCAGCCGTCCCCTGAACGACAGGGCCGAGCGTCTCCCCGCTCGCTGGGCTGACGGCGTCCTCAGAGGGGCGCCCATTCACGTCCTCGAACCGACCCGAGATATACAGCCTGGTTGCCCCGAGAGCCACCGTTGACCCCGCTACCCGCTCTGATATATAAGTTGAATAGCAGCAGGCATGCTAATGGGAAGAGAGCTGGAATGCGAAACGCCCAGATCGCCGGTCCCGGGGGACGATGAGCGCGATTCTGGCTGACGTCGTTGAGGAGGGACAGCGGCTGGTCGAGCTCGCCAAGAGCGAGGGAACCAGCTTCGCGCTGCTCGGCGGCGTGGCCGTCCGGCTCCACGCACCGAGCATCCCGCCGGCGCTCGACCGCGACTACAAGGATCTTGACTTCGCGGTGCCCAAGGGCCGCTCAGGCGACGCCACGAAGCTGCTGCGCGGTGCCGGCTACGACCCTCAGGTGACATTCAATGCCATGAACGGCAAGGAGCGCATGCTGTTCCACGACACCGAGCACGGCCGGCAGGTGGACGTGTTCGTGGGCGCCTTCCGGATGTGCCACGAGATTCCCCTGAGCGACCGGCTCAAGCCGGGCGACGCCACGGTGCCCCTGGCCGAGCTGCTGCTCACCAAGCTGCAGATCGTGGAGCTCAACGAGAAGGACGTGCGCGACACGGTGCTGCTGTTTCACGGCCACGACGTGGGCGACGACGACGAGGACGTGGTCAACGCCCAGCGGATCGCCGAGCTCACCGCCAGCGACTGGGGTCTGTGGCGGACGATCACCGCCAACCTCTCCAAGTCAGCCGAGATGGTCGACCAGTACGAGCTGCCCCACCCGGAGGGCGAGCGGGTGCGCGATCGGATCCGTCACGTGCTCGATCGGATCGAGACGGCACCCAAGAGCCGCAGCTGGAAATTGAGGGCCAGGATCGGCGAGCGCAAGCGCTGGTACGAGCTTCCCGAGGAGGTCGAGCGATGAGGATCTTCTTTGCCACCGACGTCCACGGCTCGGAGGTGTGCTGGCGCAAATTCCTCAATGGCGGCAAGCATTACAAGGCCGACGTGATCATCCTCGGCGGCGACATGACCGGCAAGGCGCTGGTGCCGGTCATCAGCGACGGTGGCGACCACTGGCACTCCACGCTTCTGGAGAACCGTGAGCAACTCCAGGGCGAGGAGCAGGTGCAGGCCTTCGAGCAGGCGGTGATTCGCCGCGGCTACTACCCCTTCCGGGTTGACCCCGACGAGCTGCGCGAGCTGGCCGAGGACGAGCCGCGCTGGCACAAGCTGTTTGAGGAGCACATGCTGGCCACGGTCAAGACGTGGATGGAGATGGCCGACGAGAAGCTGTCCGGAACCGGGATCCGCTGTTTCGTGTGCCCCGGCAACGACGATCAGCTCGAGGTCGACGACGTGATCCGCCAGGCCAAGTCAGTGGTGCTGGGAGAGGGCCGGGTGGTGGAGATCGACGGCTACCAGATGGCCTCCAGCGGGTGGGCCAATCGCACGCCCTGGGACACCTACCGGGAGGAGGACGAGCCTCAGCTGGCTGAGCGCATCAAGGCGATGGTCTCCCAGGTGACCAACTCGCCTGAGCGGACGATCTTCAGCCTGCACTGCCCGCCATACGGCACGGGCCTGGACGACGCGCCTGAGCTGACCGCCGAGATGGACCTCAAGGACGCCGGTCACGCCGTCAAGCCGGTCGGCTCGACCGCGGTCCGCGATGCCATCGAGAGCTTCCAGCCGGCGCTGTCGCTGCACGGGCACATCCACGAGGCTCGGGGGACCAAGCGCCTCGGGCGGACGCTGTGCATCAACCCGGGCAGCTCGTACGAGCAGGGTCAGCTGCTGGGGGCTGTGATCGATGTGGAGGAAGGCAAGCAGGTCAAGAAGTTCGTACTCACGAGCGGCTGATGCAGGGGGCCGACATGGCTTCAACGGGTGGACATATCAACTGAGCAACCGAGGCCGGGAAGCGCGCCGGAGTCACTCGACTAGGAGGTTTCGTCACACATGGCAACCATGGCAGGAGGAGCTCCCCTCGAAGAGCGAGCGGTGTTCGTGCGCAAGGCCACCGGGCTGGTCCGCGGCTGGTCGGTGCGCGACGCCTTCATCTACGCGACCTTCGCGATCAACCTGGTCACGCTGGGGTGGTTCATCTTCGCCTCCGCGCCGTTCATCCCCAATGGGGGGTTGCTGTGGGCGGTGGTAGTCGGCGGCGCCTACCTGGTCTTCCAGGCAATCACCTACGCGGCGCTGATCGCCGTGATGCCGCGGGCCGGCGGCGACTACGTGTGGATGAGCCGTGTGCTGGGGGGCGGAATCGGCTTCGTGCTGGCCGTATGCGGCTGGTGGTTCATCCTCTGGCACTGGGTCCCCATCTACGCCAACATCCTCAACATCGAGATCTTCGTGCCACTCTCGGCGATCATCGGCTGGAGCGGCGGCGTGACCTTCTGGAGCGGGCACACGGGGATGTTCGTGGCCTCGCTGCTCACAGCCCTGATGGCGTCGGTGTTCATCGCCTTGGGCATTCGCACGTACGCGCGGATCCAGAAGGCCTGCTTCTACCTGGGCGTGTTCGGCCTGGCCGTGATGGCCATCCTGCTGGTGGTCAACTCGCGCACCAGCTTCATGCACCACTTCAACACCCAGGCGGCCGGCCTGTACGGCACCAAGGGCAACGCCTACCAGGCGACGATCGCGGCGGGCAGCAAGGGCTACAAACCGGCCGGAATCGGCTCGTTCAACGCCAGCGGAGTGCTGCTGCTGCTGCCCATGCTGATGTTCTTCAACCTGTGGTCCAACTGGGGCGCCACGCTGTACGGCGAGGTTCGCGGCGCCTCTGACTTCCGCAAGAACATCTACGCGATGGGCGGCGCACTAGTCGTCACCACGATCGTGGCCGCGGTCTTCCTGCTGCTGTTCTCCAAGACGTTCGGCTGGAACTTCTACATGGCGGGCAACAACGCCTACTACGCCGGCACCGGGCCGATCGGAGTGTTCCCCTACCCGGGCACGCTGGCCTCGATGCTGTTCGGCAGCCCCGTCCTGCAGTTCCTGCTGATCCTCGTGCTCGGTGGCTGGTTCGTGGGCTGGGTCGGGTCGGTGTTCCTGTCGTCGACCCGGGTGGTGTTCGCCACGGCCTTCGACCGGATCCTGCCCGAGAAGGTGGCCGACGTGTCGGGCAGCGGCGTGCCCTACTGGGCGCTGGCGCTGATGCTGATCCCGTCGATCCCGATCGCGGCGCTGTACGCCTACAGCCACACGTTCTCCACGTACGTGCTGGACGCCACGCTGGTCATCGCGATCACGTTCCTGGGCACGACCGTCTCGGCGGCGATCCTGCCCTGGCGCAAGCCGGAGATCTACAACGCCTCGCCGATCGCCAAGTACAAGGTCCTCGGGCTGCCGCTGATCACGTTCGCGGCGCTGATGTTCATGATCCTGCTGGTGTTCGCGCTGGTCAAGTGGTTCAGCGACTCGGCCTACGGGGTGAACAACGGCTCGTCGCTGATCTACGTAGCCTGTCTGTACGCCGTGGCGATCATCATCTACGTGGTCTCCCGGTACGTGCGCCGGCGCCAGGGCATGGACCTGAGCATGGTGTACGGCGAGATACCGGTGGAGTAGGGGGGCGTCCCAGCTGCCGGCTCCGGCTGACCGGTCGTTCACCGACCTCCTGGCCGACCTGGCCGACCGCACTCCCGCTCCGGGCGGGGGTGCGGCCGCGGCCTGGACGGGAGCCATCGCGGCCGCGCTGCTGGAGATGGCGGCGCGATTCGCCGACGACGACGCGGTGGCCGCCCGCGGCGCCGAACTGAGACGGCAACTCCTCGAGGACGGCGAGCGCGACCTCGAGTCATACGTTCCCGTCCTGGCCGCCTTCCGCCGGCCCCGGGAGGACCCCGGCCGCCACGAGGAGTTGCGGGACGCCTTGCAGAAGGCCTCCGAGGCGCCTCAGGCCATGGCGGCGGCCGCCAACGAAATCGCTGAGCTCGCCCATCTCGTGGCGACACGCAGCCGCCCCGCCGTCCGCGGGGACGCGCTGACTGCGGCCCGGCTGGCTGAGGCCGCCGAGCAGGCGGCACGACAGCTGGTGGAGATCAACAACTCGCTGATCGAGCGGGCCAGCGACTGACGCCTAGAATCCACCGCCCCGGTGGACGACGCGGAGATCAACTACGACGAGCGGGGGCTCGTGCCCTGCATCGTGCAGGACTGGCGCAGCGGCGAGGTGCTGACCCTGGCCTACATGAACGCGCAGGCCCTCGAGCGCACCCGGGAAACCGGGGAGATGCACTTCTGGAGCCGCTCCCGCCAGGAGCTGTGGCACAAGGGCGCCACCTCCGGCAACACCCAGCGCGTGAGGGCGATCCGCTACGACTGCGATGCCGACGCCCTGCTGGCGATGGTGGATCCGCGCGGCCCCGCCTGCCACACCGGCGAGCGCACGTGCTTTCACAACGGAGATCCCGAGGCCGACCACGCCCCCTTCGCCACGCTGCCCACGCTCGAACGGACGATCGCCGAGCGGGCGCAACAAGACCGCGAAGGCTCCTACACTGCCCAGCTGCTGGCCGATCCCGAACGCATCGGCGAGAAGGTGCAGGAGGAGGCCGAGGAGGTGGCCCGGGCCGCCCGCCAGGAGTCGGACGAGCGCGTGGCCGAGGAGGCCGCCGACGTCCTCTACCACCTGTCGGTTCTCCTGGCCAGCCGCCAGCTTCGCCTACAAGACGCCGAGAAAAAGCTCGATGAGCGCCGTCGCTGACCCCGGCCGCCTCGAGGATCTCCTGGCCCGCTACGACCTCGTCCCGATCACCGAGACGTGGGTGGCGGACACCGAGACCCCCGTGTCCGCCTTCCTGAAGCTCCGGGCCACGACCCCTCCGGGAACGCCCGCCTTCCTGCTGGAGTCGGCCGAGCAGGGCCGGGTGGGCCGCTACTCGTTCATCGGCCACCGGCCGCGCAAGGTCCTGCGCTGGTCGCTGGGAGATCCGGGTGACCCGTACCAGCTGGCCGCCGACGAGCTGAAGCACTCCAGAGCTCCCCGGCTGCCCGAGGTCCCACCGTTCGCGGGCGGCGCGGTGGGCATGTTCGCCTACGACCTGGTGCGCACCGTGGAGGCGCTCGGGCCGCCGAACCCGGACCCGCTCGGCACCCCCGACCTGGCCCTGATGCTGACCGACACGCTGGTCGTGTTCGACCATCTGAAGCGCACGATCACGGTGGTCGCCAACGTCTACGCCCACGAACGCGACTCCGAGCGACAGGCGCGGGATGCGATCGCCGAGATCAAGACCATCCTGGGAAACGGTCTGCCTCGCCGGGGGGGAGCCGGCAAGCCCCCCCCGGCGGTACCACCGCTCGAGTCGAACATGAGCCGCGAGCAGTTCGAGGCCAACGTCGCCAGGATCATCGAGTACATCCGCGCCGGCGACGCCTACCAGGTGGTGCCCAGCCAGCGCTGGAGCGCCGCGGCGCCGGTCAGCGCGTTCTCCATCTACCGCGGACTGCGAGCGGTCAACCCCAGCCCGTACATGTACTTCCTGGACTTCGGCGACTTCCAGGTGGCCGGCGCCAGTCCCGAGCCGCTGATCACCGTGCAGGAACGCCGGGTCACCACCACGCCGATCGCCGGCACCCGCCCCCGCGGCGCCACCCCCGACGAGGACGCCCGCATCGCCGAGGAGCTCCTGGGAGACCCCAAGGAGCGGGCCGAGCATGTGATGCTGGTCGACATGGGTCGCAACGACATCGGCCGGGTGTGCGAGTACGGCAGCGTGCAGGTCGACGACTTCATGGTGATCGAGAACTACAGCCACGTCATGCACATCGTCTCCAACGTCTCCGGGCGGCTGCGCGCGGATGTGGGCGCGCTCGATGCCCTGCGCAGTGTCAACCCGGTCGGCACCCTGTCCGGCGCTCCCAAGGTCCGCGCCATGGAGATCATCGACGAGCTGGAGCCCGTCAAGCGCGGCGGCTACGGGGGGGCGATCGGCTGGGCCAGCTACACGGGCGACCTGGACACGTGCGTGCACATCCGCACCGCCGTGGTCAAGGACGGGCAGGTGCACGTGCAGGCCGGCGGGGGCACGGTGGCCGACGCCAAGCCGGACCTGGAGTACGAGGAGTCGGTGGCCAAGTCCCGCGCCGTCCGGGCCGCCATCGAGCTGGCCGTCGAGCAGCCGGACTGGGACTGACCGATGCGCATTCTGGTGATCGACAACTACGACAGCTTCACCTACAACCTGGTTCAGTACCTGGGCGAGCTGGCCAGGCCGGCCCACGACATCGAGGTGGTCCGCCACGACCACGCCACCGTCGATGAGCTGATCACCCGGGGGTATGACCGGGTGATCGTCTCCCCGGGACCGTGCACGCCCGATCAGGCCGGGATCTCGCTGGAGGCGGTCCGGAGGTTCCCGGCCGCGCACATACCGATCCTCGGCGTGTGCCTGGGCCACCAGGCGCTGGTGCAGGCGTGGGGCGGCCGCGTCGTCCGCCACGAGCCGGTGCACGGCAAGACGACCAGCATCGAGCACGACGGCCGGACGATCTTCGCCGGCCTGCCCCAGGGGCTCGAGGTGGGGCGCTACCACTCGCTCGTGGCCGACCCCGACCTGCCCGGCGTGCTCGAGCGCAGCGCCACCGGCGGCGGCGTGGTGATGGCCGTCCGCCACCGCGAGCTGCCGGCCGAGGGCGTCCAGTTCCACCCCGAGTCCGTGCTCACGGAGTCGGGCCGGGAGCTCCTGCGCAACTTCGTCGACCGCCGCGCCCTGAGCGTATGAGCCAGCTCCTCGCCCGCTCCATCGATCAGCTGGCCGGCGGACACGACCTGAGTCAGGACGAGAGCGCCGCGGTGCTGGCCGAGATCATGTCCGGCCAGGCCAACGAGGTCGAGATCGCCGCCTTCCTGATCGCCCTGCGCATCAAGGGCGAGACCGTCGAGGAACTGGCCGGGCTGGCCCGGACGATGCGCGAATTCGCCGCCCACGTGCCGGCCAGGCACCACGATCTGCTCGACACGGCCGGGACCGGGGGAGGCCGGCGGACGTTCAACGTGTCCACCACGGCGGCGATCATCGCGGCCGGGGCCGGGTGCACGGTGGCCAAGCACGGCAACCGCTCGGCGACCGGGCTGTCCGGATCCGCCGACCTTCTGGAGGCGCTGGGGGCCAGGATCGACCTGGGACCGTCCGAGGTCGCGCGCTGCATCGACGAGATCGGCTTCGGGTTCATGTTCGCGCCGGCGCATCACCCCGCCACGCGCTACGTGATCCCCGTGCGCCGCCAGCTCGGGGTGCGCACCACCTTCAACTTCCTGGGCCCGCTGACCAACCCGGCCGGCGCCACGCGGCAGCTGCTGGGCGTCTCCACGCCGGACAACCTGATCAGGATGGCCGGTGCCCTGGCCCTGCTGGGCACCCGGCACGCGCTGCTGGTGTGCGGCGAGGACGGTGTCGACGAGCTCAGCATCTCCGCGCCCACCCACGTCGTCGAGGTCACCACCGGCGGGGCCCTGCGCGAGTACTCGGTCACCCCGGAGGAGCTCGGATTGCCCCGCCATCCCGCCGAGGCCGTGCCCGGCGGCGACCCGGCCGAGAACGCCGCCACCACCCGGGCGATCCTGGCCGGCCACGACGGCGCCGCCCGGGACCTGGCCGTGCTCAACGCGGGCGCGGCGATCTACGCGGGCGGCGGAGCCGTCACCCTGATCGCCGGGGTGCAGGTTGCCCAGGAGGCGATCGACTCGGGGGCCGCCACCGCCAAGCTCGAGCGGTTCATCGATGCCACCCGTCAGCTGGCCGGCCCGGCCAACGCCACGTCATGAACGTCCTGGCCGAGATCGTCGCCAGCACGCGCGAGCAGGTGGCCGCCCGGCGCCAGCAGCGCCCGGCGGCCGAGCTGGCTCGCGCCGCGGCCAAGCGAGCCAGCCGGGGCGACCGCCGCTCATTCGCCGGGGCCCTGGCCGCACCCGGCCTGTCGCTGATCGCCGAGCACAAGCGCAGCTCCCCGTCGGCCGGGACGATTCGCGCCGACGCTCGGCTGACGGATGTGGTCCTGGCCTATGAGCGCGCCGGCGCCGCCGCCGTCTCCGTACTCACCGAGGAGACCCGCTTCGGGGGCCAGTTGGCCGATCTCCAGGAAGCCCGGGACGCGGTCGCGCTGCCGATCCTGCGCAAGGACTTCATCGTCGAGGACTACCAGGTCCACGAGGCGCTGGCGGCCGGGGCCGACGCGGTTCTGCTGATCGTGGCGGCCCTGGCGCCCGACGATCTGGCCGAGCTGCACCAGCTGGCTGGCAAGCTCGAGCTGGACGTGCTGGTGGAGGTGCACGACGCGGGCGAACTGGCCGTGGCGCTGGAGCTCAAGGCGCCGATCATCGGCATCAACAACCGGGATCTCTCCACCCTGGGGGTGGACACGTCGCGGACCTTCGAGCTGCGCCGGCGGATTCCCGACGAGGTCCTGGTGGTGGCTGAGTCGGGCTTCAGCCGGCGCTCCGAGCTGGAGGACCTGCACCGGGCCGGCGTCAAAGCGGTGCTGGTGGGGGAGGCGCTGATGCGCGCTGAGGACATCGAGACCGCCACCCGGGAGCTCACGGGCGTCGGATCTACGATGTCCTGACATGAGCACGCGAATCAAGTTCTGTGGCATCACTCGCCCGGCCGATGCCGAGCTGGCCGTATCCCTCGACGCCTGGGCGATCGGGATGATCCTGTGGCCCGGCTCGCCCCGGGCCGTCTCGCCCGACGTGGCCGCGGGGATCGCTGCCGACGTCCGCCGCAAGCTGGAGATTGCCGGCGTGTTCGTCAACCCGACCCTGGACGAGGTCACCCGGTCGGCCGACGTGGTGGGGCTGACCCTGGTGCAGCTGCACGGTCAGGAGGGCCCGGCGTTCTGTGCCGAGGTGGCGCGGCGCACCGGCTGCCGGGTGATCAAGGCCGCGCGCGTGCGCGGGAGCGCCGACATCCAGGCCCTGGCCTCGTTCCACACCGACTTCCACCTGCTCGACAGCTACCGGCGCGGGCAGCCCGGAGGCACGGGTGAGGCATTTGCCTGGGAGCTGGTGGCGGGGCGCCGCGCGGACGCGCCGCTGATCCTCAGCGGCGGCCTGACGGCCGATAACGTGGCCGAGGCGATCCGCACGGTCCGTCCCTTCGCGGTCGACGTGGCCTCCGGCGTCGAGGCGTCACCCGGCGTCAAGGACGCCAACCGGACCCGAGAATTCGCCAGGGCCGTGGCGGATACCGTGCGTCCGCTCGGCGATCGCTCGCCATCCAGGCTCGCCACATGATCGCCGCAGACGTCATCCGGCTCGCCACGGCATGACCACGGTCGAGCATCGCTTCGGGCCCTACGGCGGCCAGTACGTGCCGGAGACGCTGATGCCGGCGCTGACCGAGCTCGAGCAGGCGTGGGTTGAGGCGGCGGCGGATGCACAGTTCCGCCGCCGCCTAGACGCGTTGCTCCGGGACTACGTGGGCCGTCCGTCGCCGCTTTATCTGGCCGAGCGGCTCAGCGGCGTGGCCGGCCATCCGGTCTGGCTCAAGCGCGAGGACCTCAACCACACCGGCGCCCACAAGATCAACAACGCGCTAGGCCAGTGCCTGCTCGCCCAGCGGATGGGCAAGCGGCGGATCATCGCCGAGACCGGGGCCGGGCAGCATGGTGTGGCCACGGCGACCGCGTGCGCTTTGCTCGACCTGGAATGCGTGGTCTACATGGGCACCGAGGACATGCGCCGCCAGCAGCCCAACGTGTTGCGGATGCGGCTGCTGGGGGCCTCGGTTGTCGGTGTCGACGCGGGTGCCCGGACATTGAAGGAGGCGGTGTCGGCGGCGATCCGCGACTGGGTGGGAAGCGTGGCCGACTCGCACTATGTGATCGGGTCGTGCGTGGGCCCGGCGCCCTATCCGGCTCTGGTGCGTGACTTGCAGCGCGTGATCGGCGATGAGGCCCGGGCCCAGATCCTGGCGCAGGCCGGCCGGCTCCCTGACCGCGTGATCGCCTGCGTGGGCGGAGGGTCGAACTCGATCGGGATGTTCGCGGGATTCGTGGCGGACCCCGGGGTGGCGCTGGTCGGGGTCGAGGCGGCGGGGGAGGGCCTGGACAGCGGGCGCCACGGCGCCCCGTTGACCGCCGGCGGCCGGCCGGGCGTTTTGCACGGCTCGTTCTCGGCTCTGATGCAGGACGAGGACGGGCAGATCCTCGAGGCCCACTCGATCTCGGCGGGCCTCGATTACCCGGGCAGCGGGCCCGAGCACGCCTGGCTGCGCGACTCCGGCCGCGCTCGGTATGTGGCCGTGACCGACGATCAGGCGTTGCGCGCGTTCGCGCAGGTGGCGCGCCTGGAGGGGATCATCCCCGCGCTCGAGAGCGCTCACGCTTTGTCCTGGGCGATTGGATCCGGGGAACAGAGCGAACTCGACCTGATCTGTCTTTCGGGCCGCGGCGACAAGGATCTGACCGAGGCGCTGGACCGGCTCGGCATCTCCGGATGACGGGTGTCGAGCGGATCGCCGAGGCGTTCGCCTCGGCCCGGGCGAGCGGACGCCGGGCGGCGCTGATGCCGTATCTGATGGGGGGCTATCCGACGCTGGCCGACGCTGCCGGTGTGCTCGCCCAGTACGAGCAGGGAGGCGCTGATCTGATCGAGCTGGGGATCCCGTTCTCCGATCCCCTGGCCGACGGGCCGGTGATCCACGCCGCCGGTGTGGCGGCGCTGCGCGCGGGGGTGCGCGTGGAGGACGCGCTCGGGCTGGCCCGCGCGGCGAGTGTTCCCGTGGTGGTCATGTGCTATGCCAACCCGATCCTGGCCCGCGGGCTGGAGCGATTCGTCGACCTGCTGGTCGGGGTCGGCGCGAGTGGCCTGATCGTCCCCGACCTCCCCCTCGAGGAGGCGCCGGCCGCGCTGGAGGCCTGCGACGCCGCCGGGATCGCGCTGGTTCCGCTGGTCGCCCCCACCACTCCCGACGAGCGCCTCCGGGGCATCGGCGCCCGCGCCCGCGGGTTCCTCTACACGGTCTCGGTGACCGGGACGACCGGTGAGCGCGCGGCGCTGGATGGCGGACTGCCGGCTGTGATCGGCCGGGCCCGGGCCTCGGCCAAGGTGCCCGTCGCCGTCGGGTTCGGGATCGGCACGCCCGAGCAGGCTGCGGCAGCGGCATCGGCTGGTGCGGACGGCGTGATCATCGGCTCGCGCCTGGTGCGGGCGGCGGGCGAGGATTTGGGTGGTGTTAGGGACCTGGTCACGTCGTTCGCCGCGGCCCTGCACGAGGCTCCGCTCCAGTAAAGTCCCGACGCGATGGGCGTCATCGTCACTGCCACCGTCGGCCTGGCCATCTGGATCGTTCTGTGGGCGCTCAGGGTGTCCGGGTTTGACTCGATCATGATCGCCGTCGGCCTGGTCCTGATCGCCGCGGCGCTTCGGAGCGTCGTGCCGAACCTGGCTCGCCGCCGAGACACCTAGTGGTCCCGGGGACACGGCGGCAGGTCCTGCGCTGGGGCGCGGGCGTGGCTATGGCCGCCTTGCTGGCCGGCTGCAGCGCCACGGGCAGCTCGGGCTCATCCGCCAACTCGGTGACGGCCAAGGGCTCCACGCTGGTCATCTACCTGAGCGAGCCGGCTTCTGCCAACCCCGCGCAGAAGCAGGTTCTGGAGGGCGAGCAGCTGGCCTGCTCGCAGCTGGCCGGGAGCATCACGGGAACCAGCCGCTCGGTGAAGTGCGACACGGCTCAAATGGGCACGCTGTCGTCCAACGCGCGCGACGCGATCCAGGACGAGAGCTCGATCGCCTACATCGGCGAGGTCCAGCCGGGCGACTCCCAGCAGACTCTGGGCATCAACAACGCTCAGGACCTCCTTCAGGTCAGCCCCACCGACACCGCGACGGAGCTCACCCAGTCCGTGGCCGCCGTGCCCGGCTCGCCCGGAATCTTCTACGAGGCGGCGGGTACCTACGGGCGCACCTTCGCCCGCATCGCCCCCACCACCGAGCAGGAGGCCCAGGCCGTGCTGGCCGAGATGAACAAGCTCGGCGTGCACAACCCGTACGTGACCGGGGACTCCAGCGACTACGGCAAGGTTCTGCAGGCGGCCGTGCGATCAGGCGCATCCAGCCACGGGCTCACGGTCAGCGCCAGCCAGTCGGGCGCCGACGCGATCTTCTACGGCGGGAACTCGTCTGCTGACGCGGAGCATTTCGCCGCCAGCGTCTCCAGCACCGCGGGCTCCACGAAGCTGTTCCTGCCCTCGGGCCTCGCGGGTCTTGACTTCACCTCTGGTCCGTGGTCCCAGTTCCAGGCAGTCTACGTGTCCGAGCCGGTGCCGGGAGCGGGTGCCAGCCCGCACATTGCCTCTCCCCAGGAGGCATTCGGTTATGCGGCCGTGCAGGCGGTGATCCACGTGCTGCACGAGGCTGGGTCGTCGGTGACCAACCGCGCCACCGTGGTCAAGGACTTCCACAAGCTGAATGGTCTGACGACCGCGGTCGGAACGCTGTCGGTCAACGCGGACGGCGATTCGAGCCTGGGGGCGGGGTCGTTCGGGTTCGCCAGGGTTCGTGGCGGCCAGCTGGTCTTGCCGCGGTCTACCTCGGGCTGAGCGCGCGGTCTACCTCGGGCTGAGCGCCGCACCACTACGCTGGCGGGAATGCGCCTGCCTGTCCGGCCCGTCGCGCCGTTCGTGGCCACGGTCTGCGCCGGCCTGATCGCCGCCAGCCTGATCGCCGCCTGCGGGGGCTCCTCTCACCACCGGACGCACAGCCGGCATAAGGTGCGCGCCCGGGCACAGACGGTGGAGGTCTACTCGAGTCTGCCGCTGGTCGGGCCGTCCGGGGCGGCCGGTCGAGCTGTCCAGAGAGGAATCCGGCTGGCGTGGATTCAGGCGAATCGGCGAGCAGGAGACTTTCTCGTTCGCTACACCTCGCTGAATGACGCCCGGGTCGGCCACGGGTCCTGGGCCGCAGCGCTCACCGCGGCCAACGCCCGGGAAGCCGCCGTCGATCCGGCCGCCACGGTCTACATCGGCGACTTCGACTCCAGCGCCACCCGGGTCTCCCTGCCGATCCTCAACCAGGCCGGGATTCCCCAGATCAGCCCCTGGAGCCCGTACGTGGGGCTGACCCGGGCCGTCGGGGATAACGTGACCTCGCCGGGGGATCCCGGCCGCTACTACTCCTCGACCTCGATGCGCACCTTTCTGCGCCTCGCGCCCGACGACGCCGTCCAGGCCGCCGCCCTGCTCCAGGCAGCACATGATGTGGGCTGCACGCGGATGGCGGTGCTGCGCAGCGCCGGCACCCAGGATTACAGCTCGGAGCTGAGCGGGCTGCTCGCTCTGGAGCACGTGAGGTTCGATGTCCGGATCGTCTCGCCCGCCGCAGTCCAGGGAAGCGCCGCTTCGGTGCTGGCGGTTTCGCCGGCGCCTGCCCTGCGCCGCTACGTGGATTCCCTGCGGAACCTCCTGACGGGTTGCGTGGCCTACGTTGGCGCTCCCTCCGCCGCCGCCGTCTCGGCGATCGCTGCGATCCACGCGGCGCTGCCCCGGGCGGCGCTGTTCGGTTCAGACCGGGTGTGCCAGGCGGCATTCGGCGGGGGGCCGCTCCGGCCGGAGCTGGTCGCCGCGAGTGGGGGCCTGCTGGAGTGCACCTACCCCGCGCTGCCCTCGGGCGGGGCCGCCTCGGCTCGCTTCCAAGCCCTGTGGCAGAGCCAGTATGCGGACCGGCCACCGGCCGGTCCGTGGGCGGCCTACGGCTATGAGGCGATGCGCCTGACCCTCCAGGCGATCGCTCGCCTCGGGTCGCGCGGGGATCAGCGCGGCCAACTGCTCCACGCCCTGTTCGGCGAGACCCCGCGCGGGACGCTCCTGGGCAGCTACGGCTTCAGGTCCGACGGCGACTCGACCCTGCGGGCCTACGGCCTGTGGCAGGTCCGGGCCACCGGACCGCCGCGCCTGGAACGAGTCATGGAGCCCTCAGCGAGCTGAGCTCGGCTGGCCGGTTGGTGAGCTGGCTGAGCGTTTGGCGAGCTGGCTGGCGATGTGGGCGATCGTCGCGAGCGGCTGGTCGGTGATGTCCTCCCAGGTGAAGCGGTCCAGGCGGATCCCGTGCGCCGCATACGTTCGGTCCTTGGCCCGGTCTCGGCGCCAGGCACGCCGACCGCTGTGGAAGGCGAAGCCGTCGAACTCGACGACGTAGTCGGCGTCGGACCAGTAGAAGTCGGCAATGAAGCCGTGCAGCGGGGTCTGCATCTCGGGGGCCGGTAGGCCGGCCGACAGGATCAGCGCACGCAGCCGTTCCTCGGCTTCGGACCGGGTGACCGTCGATCGGCGACCCGCCTCGGCCAGTTCGGCCAGGAGCGGGGCTCCCCGTCGCCCCCTTCCGTGGGCCGCCAGGGTTTCCCGAAGCTTCGTGCGGCTCACCGCTCTGACGGCAAGCGCCTCATCGACGGCTCGCTCCACGTCTCGGCCTTCGCCCACCTCGGCCAGCTGCAGCAGGGCAAGCGCTGGTCTGACGACTGGGAGTCCCTGGCGGATCGTGATATCAGCCGGGCTCAGGGTCCGGCTGTGGTGGACGCAGATGCCCGGTCGGCTTCTGGCTGTTCCCCCCGGGGGCAGGATCAGGTCGACTTCCTCGCCGGGCTCTTTCAGAAATCCCCACAGCCAGTTGGCGCTGCGGTAGCTGAGCCCGGCGCCGTCGCAGTACGCAAGTAGGGCGGCGGTTTCCTCGCCAAGCTCGATCGGTCCCGTGTGGCCAACGGCAAAAACGGCGCGATGAAGGACGTGCAGCGAACCCTTATCCACGCGTCCGTACACCATCGCCGAGGTCATTCCGATGGCCATCAGCTGCCGGAGGGCTACGCGCCCGCGCTGAGCTGCAGCCACCCTCGCCATCCGCTGGTCCGGCGTCCCGGACACCTTAATAAGTTCCCTCACCCCCAGCACCCGGACGGGGGTGGCGACGTTCTCTGCCCTCAACCCCACCAAGCTTCCCAACCCCTCTCCGGGCACGGGGGTGATGCATTTTGTTGCGGTCGCTCCGGCCGGTCGGGCTCGCTTCCGCTACTTCCTGCCTTCATCGCGAAATACAGAGTGCTGACCCCGCCAACGATCACCCCACCCGGCACAAATCCGTAACCGCCCGCCCGCGAGATAGCCTCATCTACGCGTGTCAGACGAACTCTTCCTGATCGACGGAAACAGCCTGGCCTACCGGGCCTTCTTCGCCCTGCCCGAGTCGATCGCCACCTCCACGGGCGTCCCCACCAACGCGATCTTCGGGTTCGCGTCGATGCTGGTGAAGATCCTCACCGACTACGGGCCCAAGGCGACCGTGGTGGTCTGGGACGCCGGGTACACCGGGCGCAAGGAGATCTACCCTGAGTACAAGGCCCAGCGCTCCACCCGCCCCGACCTGCTCAAGGAGCAGTGGCCGAGCTTCGAGCCGCTGGTGGAGGCGTTCGGCTACAAGAACCTCAGGGTCGAGGGCTACGAGGCCGACGACGTGATCGCCTCGATCGCCGCCAAGGCCACCGGCAACGGCAACGGCGCCGACGCGATCAACGTGATGGTGGTGACCGGCGACCGCGACGCCTACCAGCTGGTCGACGAGCAGGTGCGGATCATGACGACCTCCCGGGGGATCACCGACACCCGCGTCTACGACACCCAGGGGGTGATCGACCGCTACGGCATCCCGCCGGAGCTGGTGCCGGACTTCATCGGCCTGAAGGGCGATACGAGCGACAACATCCCGGGCGTCCCGGGGATCGGCGACAAGACCGCGGCGGAGCTCCTCCAGCGGTTCGGCTCACTCGAGAACGTGCTGGAGAACATCGATCAGATCAGCGGCGCCAAGCGCAAGCAGAACCTGACCGAGCACGCCGACGACGCGCGCGTCTCCAAGCATCTGGCGACCGCCAAACGGGACATCCCGCTCGATGGGATCGACGTCGCCGAGCTGGTCTCGGCCCCGCCGGACCGCTCCCGGCTGCGCGAGGTGTTCCGCGAGTTCGAGTTGCGCGAGCCGCTGCGCAGGCTCGAGGAGGCGCTCGGTTCCGCCGATGCCGCCGCGCCCGCTCCCAGCGCCGAGCGCACGATCGGCGCCAAGCTGCGCGCAGGCTCGCTCCAGGACGTCCAGCGCCTCAAGCAGGCGGAGGTCGCTGTTGCGGTACGGCCGCCGGTGGTCCCCGAGGGCGCCCTGTTCGCGGAGAACGAGAACGAGTGGCGCTTCGGCGTGTACGTGGACGAGACCAAGGAGGTGGTCGTCGGCAACGTCTCGCGCCCGGAGGATCTCGTCGCCGCGCTCGGCTCCCGTCCGGTGATCGCGCACGACGCCAAGTCGCTGGGCCGGGTGCCGGAGAACCTCGCTCACGACACCGAGGTCGCCGCCTATCTGCTCGAGCCCGCGGCGCGCGCGTACCCGTTCCGCGAGCTCTGCGAGGACCGCGGTCTTGCCGCCGAGGTCGACGACGAGGCCGGAGCCGACGCCGTGCTGGTCCAGGCGCTGGCCGCCTGGCAGCGCGATGAGATCCGCGCCCGCGGGCTCACCGATCTGCTCAACGAGGTGGAGCTGCCGATCGTGCGAATCCTGCGCGATATGGAGCAGGTCGGCGTCAAGCTGGACACCGAGCGGATCCGGGAGATCTCCGAGCGGGTGAAGGCCGAGGCCGACGACCTGGAGTCGGAGATCTTCGAGCTGGCGGGCGAGGAGTTCACGCTCGGCTCGCCCAAGCAGCTTGAGGAGATCCTGTTCGGCAAGCTCGGCCTCTCACGCGGGCGCCGGGGCAAGACGGGCTACTCCACCGACGCTCGCGTCCTCCAGGCGATCCGGGCCGAGCACGAGATCATTCCCAAGATCGAGCGCTGGCGGGAGCTGACCAAGCTGGCCCAGACCTATCTGGATGCGCTGCCGCTGCTGGTGGATGAGCACAGCCGCCTGCACACCACCTTCAACCAGACCGCCGCCACCACCGGCAGGCTGTCGTCCAACAACCCCAATCTCCAGAACATCCCAATCCGAACTCCGCTGGGGCGCGAGATCCGCGCCTGCTTCATTGCCGAGCCGGGCAACCTGCTCGTGTCCGCCGATTACTCACAGGTCGAACTGCGGCTGCTCGCCCACATCGCCGGCGAGGACGCGCTCAAGGAGATCTTCCAGCGGGGCGAGGACGTCCACACGGCGACCGCCTGCCGCGTGTTCCGTGTGGCCCCGGACGGGATCGATCCCGGGATGCGCTCGAAGTCCAAGATGATCAACTACGGGATCGTCTACGGGCTGTCGGCATACGGGATGGCTGATCGGCTCGACATCCCGCAATCCGAGGCCGACGAGTTCATCCAGCGCTACCTCGCCGGCTTCCCCGCCGTCGGCCGGTTCATCGAGGAGACGATCGCGCAGGGAACCGAGCACGGCTACGTGTCGACCCTGTTCGGCCGCCGCCGCCAGGTGCCGGAGCTGCGCGCGCGGCGCTGGGACCTCCGTAAGCAGGGGGAGCGGTTCGCGGTCAACATGGTCATCCAGGGAACCGCCGCCGACATCATGAAGATGGCGATGGTCCGCTGCGACCGGGCGCTGCGCGAGGCCGGCCTGAAGTCGAAGCTGGTCCTCCAGATCCACGACGAGCTGCTGTTTGAGGGCCCCGCCGATGAGGCCGAACGCGTCGAGGCGATCGCCGTGCGCGAGATGGCCACCGCCTACCCGCTGGATCCGCCGCTCGCGGTCGATGCCGGAATTGGCTCCAACTGGCTTGCTGCGAAATAGGCGTTGCGGTGCCAAGCCCGGTGCCGGAATTGGCTCCAACTGGCTTGCTGCGAATAGGCGCTGCTGGGGTGCCCCCCCGCCCACCGGCGGGCGCGGAGGCACCGGAGCGCCTAGAGCAGCTTGAAGATGAAGTCGTATTCCTTGCCGCCGTTGCGTGAGAGCAAGGTCATCTGCCCGCGGGCTCCGTCGTACGCGCCCGTTCCACCGGTGATCGACAGCACGCTGTTGTGCGTGTCGTAGTAGGGGCCCTGAACCGTGATCTGACCGCCCGTGAGGAACGTTGTCCACAGGCACTCCCAGATGCCGAGCTTCGGCTGGATCCGGGTGCAGTAGCCCTCGTCGTGGCCGACCTTCACCTTGTTGGCGGTGTTGTAGACGGGGTTGTTGAAGGTCAGGATGTTGCCCTTCGCGTCCTTGCCGCCGACGCCCGGGTTCTCGGTGTCGGTGATGGCGTGCTCGATGACATGGACGGTCCGCCCGGCCGCCGCATGGGCGGATTTCGCCGACGCCGGGCCGACGACGGTGACGGCGGCAACGGCAACGGCAGCGGCAGCGGTCGCGGCGGCAGCCACGGCCCGCCCCCGGCGACGGGCGGCTCCGGCGGTGATGCGATGCGGCATGAGACTCCCTCCCTCGTGAAGGTGATGTGAAGTTGCGCGATCCTATGCCCAGCATTGCTGCACCGCGCGAAAAAGCCTGCATCGAGGAGGTGTGCACCCGCTCCTGCCGAGGCGTGATCGTCGTCTCAATCGACGCATGACCGGGCTGTGAAGGAAGGCGAGTCACGCGCCAGCCGCTCCCCCGGGGTCCGGGTTTGGCCCACTGCTCCGCTTCTCAGCGTGCAAACCGCGCCAAACCGGGGAGACGCCAGATCATTTGTCACCACGCGCGCGCTCAGCCCCAAGAACGCGACAAATCGTCCAGCGCCGCTCTGATTTGGCGCGCTATGCAGGTCGCGTCCGGCGGGTCGGCGGCGGGGGTCGCGTCTCGCGGGTCGCGTCTCGGGGATTGGCGGCGGAGCGGCGCCCCTCGTCCCGCCGTCGCCTCGTCCCGCAGGCGCGACTACGCCGCCGCGAGTGCCGCGCGCGCGGCCGCCCGCGCCGGCCTGCCGCCGACGGCGGCAAACGACGGATGGGCGACGTTCAGGTAGTGGTTGAAGGACCAGTCGACGAACCGTTTGGTCCCCATCGCATGCAGCGCCGGGGCGAGCAGGCGCGGGGCGATCCGCGGCACCAGCCGCTGGACGCGGAGCATCCACCGAAACGGCATGGCGTGGCTGGCGGAGAACTGGTGGTAACGGCTGAGCGCCTGCTCGCGGGTCTGGTCCCCGGCGAGGACACGCGCCAGCTCGCGGCCGCACGCCAGCCCGAAGTAGAGCGCCGTCCGGATCCCCTCGGCCGTCAGCGGCAGGCAATGCCCCGCCGAGTCGCCGATGAAGAAGATGCCGTCCTCGGTCCCGGGCCGCAGCGCGTGGGGGATCCAGTTGCCCTGGTAGCGCACGGTGTCGGCGCCCAGGTCGGTCGCCAGCCGGACGGTCGGCTCCTTGACGTGGAAGCGGGGGTCGAAGGATCCAATGCCGATCCGGAGCTCCTCGCCGGCCGGGAAGCTCCAGCCGTAGCCGGCGGGCACGTAGCCGCGGTCGATCCACACCTCGAGGTCCTGGCCGCCGTGGCGGGGGTGGACCTCGAGGCCGCGGGAGAGCAGGGCGTCCGGGGGCTGGACGTTCTCGCCCGTGCCGAGGACCCGCCGCCATCCCAACGCGTCGACGACGAGCGGCGCCCGGATCTCGCCCCGGTCGGTATGGACAACGTGAACGCTGGGGCCGGGACCGAGTTTGCCACCAGGCAAACTCGCAAGCCGATCGGCGTCAGCCGATCGGCCAGAGACCTTGGCAGTCTCGAATGCGAACGAGCCCTGCGCCGCCAACAGCCCGCAGAGCGTCCGGTAGTCAAACGTCGAGAACGTCCACGGGAGGTCGTAGCGCACGGTCGCGTGGGGCGTGTGGATGACCAGCTCGCCGAAGGTCTGCTGCAGCGCGTCCCGGAGCCCCATGGCCGTCAGCCAGTCGGTGGGGATGCCGCAGGCGGATGTCTGGCGTTCGCCGATCTCGTAGCGGTCGATGACGAGGACGTCGGCGCCGTTCCCCGCCAGCTCCCGGGCCACCGCCAGCCCCGCGAAGCTGGCCCCACAGACCAGGACGTCGCAGTCGCGATCCAGCGGGGTGCGGTCGTCGCCGCGCTTGGTTGCACGCCTGGGCATGGAGGCGCCGATGATAGGGCGACGATGTTTCCGCCTCGTCACACGGGCGACGAACGGTCTCGGCCGCGGATCGGCGCGCGCCCGTCCGCACCAGCCCTCTCAGGCGGCTATCCTCCGATAACCCATGTCTTTCACCACAACCTTGATGCCTGACACCGATCAACCGCAAGCGAAGGTCGTCGAAGGTTCGAACGGCCTCCTGCTCGAGATCGACGGTCAGATCGTCCCCAACTATGACGCGACGCTACACCCCTTTGCTGAGGGTGACGTCGTGACCGGCCACGTCGTCCGGATCGACAACGACGAAGTCCTGGTCGACATCGGCTACAAGTCCGAGGGGGTCATCCCTGTCAGCGAGCTGTCGATTCGCAAGTCGGTCGACCCCTCCGACGAGGTCTCGCTCGGCGAGGAGGTCGACGCGCTCGTCCTCACCAAGGAGGACCAGGACGGTCGCCTGATCCTGTCCAAGAAGCGCGCCCGCTTCGAGAAGGCCTGGCGCCGCATCGAGGCCGCCGCTGAGTCCGGCGAGCCCGTCGAGGGCAGCGTGATCGAGGTCGTCAAGGGCGGCCTGATCATCGACCTCGGCGTCCGCGGCTTCCTTCCGGCCTCCCTTGTCGACATTCGCCGCGTCCCCAACCTCGACGAGTACATGGGGCAGACGATCGAATGCAAGGTGATCGAGCTCAACCGCAGCCGCAACAACGTCGTGCTGTCGCGGCGCGCCGTGCTCGAGGAGCAA
Organism: Solirubrobacteraceae bacterium; assembly: GCA_035551795.1. Taxonomy (GTDB): domain Bacteria; phylum Actinomycetota; class Thermoleophilia; order Solirubrobacterales; family Solirubrobacteraceae; genus Palsa-465. Next base: position 26,150 of record DASZMP010000148.1, read on the forward strand.
CGCAAGGAGGATCGCGAGCGGATCCTCGACCGGCTCCAGCCCGGCCAGATCGTCGAGGGCACGATCTCCAACATCGTCGACTTCGGCGCGTTCGTCGACCTCGAGGGCATTGACGGCCTGATCCACATCTCCGAGCTCTCGTGGTCGCATGTCAACCACCCCTCCGAGATCCTGTCGATCGGCGACACCGTCAGTGTCAAGGTGCTCGACATCGACCGTCAGCGCCAGCGGATCTCCCTTGGGCTCAAGCAGACCCAGGAGGACCCGTGGCAGCGGGTGGTCGACACCTACAACATCGGTGATGAGCTCGAGGGCAACGTCACGAAGGTCGTGACGTTCGGCGCGTTCGTCGAGATCCTCGACGGCGTCGAGGGTCTGGTCCATATCTCCGAGCTCGCCCAGCACCACGTCGACAACCACCGGGAGATCATCCAGCCCGGTGATCCGGTGCGGGTCAAGATCCTGGAAATCGACTCCGAGCGCCGGCGGTTGTCCCTGTCGATCAAGCGCGTCGAAGGCCAGGTGCTACCGGTTCGGCCGATCGAGCCGCCCACCGGCGGTGAGAGCTATGACGACGTGCCGGAGCTGGGTCTGTCCGAGGATGTGTTCGCTGCCAGCGACAACACCGCTGCCAACCCCGAGCCGCTCGACATGCCGCCCGCTGGTTCCGCGGAGCTTGACGGTGGGGCGTCGGCAGACGCCGTGGCCGAGCCTCCCGCGGAGGCCCTGGCTGACTCCGGCGTGGCTCCCGCCGCGGCGGACGCCGCGCCTGCGCCTGCACCGGACGCCGAGGCTTTGCCCGCGCCGGAGGCCGAGGCTGTGCCCGCGCCGGACGCCGGTGTTGCCGGCGAGCCGGCTCCCAACGCTCCGCTCGCTGACAGCAGCGCGGCCCCGGACGCCGCCGGCCCCTCGGCGAATGCGGACGCGGCACCCAACGGCGCCGGCGCCGAGGGCGTCGACACCGAAGCGTCGGCCTAGTGGCCGCCTCCGCAAATACGCTCGCATTCGAGGCGCCCCTGGCGGCGCCTGGCTCTGTCCTCGGACCCTCGTGTGGCGCTGCCACACGTCGGGTCCTGCGTCCTCGCCATGCATCCGCCAGTTGCACCTCTCGGTGCGACCGTACTTACGGAGCCGACCACTAACGCGCACCGAACCCGCGGCGTGATCCCGTTCGTAGGGCTCACGGGTGGGATCGGCGCCGGCAAGTCCACCGCGCTCGAGGCGCTGAAGCGTCTCGGCGCGGTCTGCCTGTCGACGGACCGCGTCGTCCACGAGCTCTACGAATCAGACGAGGTCCGCGCCGCTGTGCGGGAGCGCTTCGGCGAGTCGGTGATGGACGGCGCCTCCGTCAATCGCCCGGCGCTGGCCCGGGTGGCGTTTGCGACCGACGAGGGCCGCCACTGGCTCGAGCAGCTTCTGTGGCCCC
>DASZMP010000149.1:0-37389 GCA_035551795.1 Solirubrobacteraceae bacterium
GGAGGACCTGTGCGCGCTGACCGTCGAGGCCTCCGCGATGGCCCGCGTCCCGCTGGCCGGCACCGAATACATCCCCGGGGTCACCGAGGATCGAGCGCTGGCCGAGATCAAGCGGCTGCTGGAGCGGCACATCGAGAACCCAATCGACTACCTGGCGCCCACACCGGAGGGCGTGGCGAGCCTGGGCAACGGCGAGGGAGTGAGCTGAACGTGAGCGTCACATCGCAGTTCGGCGGGCTGCCGGCCGAACCTCAGAAGATCACCTCGATCGACGCGGAGTATCTGTCCGGGCGGCGCCTGCCCTACCAGGAGAATCTGGCCGAGGTGGAGGACGTCGACCTGATGGCGGCCACGCCCGGCCCGGACCTGAACTGGCTGGAGGACGTCGAGCTCCTGGAGGAGCAGGGCACCCCCGCCGTGTTCGACCGTTACTCCAACTCGTTCGTGCGGATCTACTTCCCGATCCCGGCCGGGCGCGAGAACGAGATCGCCCGCAAGGTGCTGATCAAGCACCTCCAGTCGGGCAACTCCTACGGGATCGCGCTGAAGGACCGTCACTGCAAGTTCGCCCAACCCGAGCTGGGGCCGTGGGTGGAGGGCTCGCGCCTGGTGGGAACCGACTACCGGCCGTCGGTGCTGGAAGGGTGGGAACCGCCTGAGCACTGAGACCTCGCCGGCGCTTGGATCACAGCCGCGTCCGGTGGACGGCGAGGCCCCCCTGCCCCGCTCTGTCCGGCACGGGCCACGGATCACGCTCGCCTGCCGGTGCGGTGAGAAGAACTACCTCAAGTACGGCGAGCGCTGGACGTGCCCCAAGTGCGGGCTGGGCTGGAATACCCGCCGGATCCCGCTCGAGCAGTACGCCGCCCTGCGCCAGACACAGCTGCGCTACCGGCGGGTTCCGATGGCAATCAGCCTCGTGGCGCTGGCCTGCATCGTGGCGTTTCTGATCGCGGGCAAGCCGTTCGGCGGGCTCATCCTGGTGGCCTTCGCGGTCTCGGCCTGGAGCATGTTCGCCCGGCCGCTGCACAAGCGCAAGTACCGCCGGGCGCTTGCGGACCTGCCGAGCTGGGAGATCGAGCCTGACCAGTGATCCGCTGTCTCGTCAGGCCGTGCGCAGCGCGATCGTTGTAGGGGGCGGATACGCCGGGCTGGCGGCGGCCGACGCTCTGGCCCGCGCGGGCGTGGATGTCCGGGTGCTGGAGGCGCGCGATCGGGTGGGCGGACGCGTCTGGTCGGTCCCGTTCGCCGGGGCAACCGTGGAGTTCGGCGCCGAGTTCGTGCTGCCCGACTATCCCGTCATGCGCTCGCTGGCCGACCGATTGGGCCTCGGGCTGGTGCGCAAGGGCACCCGCTACGGGTACCGGAAGCCCGCGGGCGGGTGGCCGGCGGGCATCGAGGATGTGTCGCGCGCGATGGAGTCGGTCCGGTCGCTGCCACCGATCGGGGTGGGGTTACGAAAGTCGCTGGCTCGGCTCGGGCTGCCCGATGCGGTGAGCGAGGCGATCATTGCCCGGGTCGAGATCAGCTGCACGTATCCGGCCGAGGATCTCGACGACGCGGTGCTGGCCGAATCGGCCGGCAGCTTTGGCCAGTTCGACTCCTGGACGCTTGCCGGGGGCAACGCACGGCTGGCCTCGGTGCTGGCCGACGGCCTGGGCTCGGCGGTTCACTGCGGGGCGGCGGTCCGGCGGGTGCGGTGGTCGGACGACTCGGTGGCCGTTGAGGCCTCCGGCGGAGTCTCGGAGACCGCCGAGGCGCTGGTGCTGGCCGTCCCCGCGTCGGTGACGCGGTCGATCGAGTTCGATCCCCCGCTGCCCGCTTGGAAGTTGGGCGCGCTGGACGCGGTCCGATACGGGGCGGCCGCCAAGCTGTTCGTGCCCCTGCGCTCGCCGGCGCCGCCCAGCGCGGTCCTTTCGGTGCCCGAGCGCTACTGGTGCTACACGCAGCTGGACGCCGACGGGCAACCGCTTCCGGTGCTGGGCGTCTTCGCCGGCACGCCGGCGGCCCTGGGCGCGCTGGAGGTGAACCGCGGGCCAGAGCGCTGGCTGCGGTCGGTGGGGGCGCTGCGGCCCGACCTCGACCTGGAGCTCGATCCCGCCGAGGTGGTCATGTACTCCTGGGCTGAGGACCCATGGGTCCGCGGCTCGTACTCCGCCCCGTCGATCTCCTCGCCGATGGACACAGCCGCGCTCACGGCGCGGGTGGGCCCGATCGTGTTCGCCGGAGAGCACACGGCCGGTGCCTGGCATGGGCTGATGGAGGGCGCGCTCCGAAGCGGCTTGCGGGCCGCTTCGGAGGTTGTCGATCGGCCGTAGCCGTCGTTGCGTCGTCAGTGGACGATCAGCACATCGCAGTGGGCGCGATGCGATACCGAGTCGCTGACGCTCGTGCCGAGCAGACGCTCCACGAAGCCGGGCTCCCGCGTGCCCACCACGATCAGGTCGGCACCGTGCTGGTCGGCGGCGGCGACGATGGAGTCAGCCGGATGTCCGACGGCCTCCACGTATTCGGCGGTGAGGCCCTGCTCGCCCAGGTACTCGCGGGCATTCTCCAGCTCGTGCCGGTGCTCGAGCGCCGTGTCGGCCGGGTCGGTGCCCAACGAGCGCGGCGCCGCCGAGCTGGCCACAGGCGCCACGCTGGTCACCACGAGGTGGGAGTCAAACGCTCGGCCCAGCATCGCCACCCGCTCGAGCGCCCGCTTGGCGGCCGGGGTGTCGTCGTATCCGATGACGATCGTGTTCATTGCCACACCGAGCTAGGCCACCACGGCCGGTTCGGCCACGTCGTGACCGAGCATGGCCAGCTCCTCGGCGTCGGGCATCGGCGAGACCTGATCACGGAACTGCACCGACTCGCCGTCCTGCACCACCCGGCGGTAGACGAACAGCAGCAGCGAGCCGATCAGGATGCCGATGCCGATCGCGAAGTCGGCCCAGCTGCCGTAGCCGTTGAGATGCGGGGCCAGCGCTCCGATGACCAGGAACAGCAGGTTGAGCACCATCAGCACGGCGGCGACCGGAACCCAGATCGCGCTCACCTTGATCGGGCGCGGCCAGTTCGGCCTGTCGCGGCGCAACAGCAGGAACGCACTCAGCGCGAAAACGTGGCAGAGCACGTAGCCGATGTTGCTCATGTAGAGGATGGCCAGGTTCGACGTGATGAACACGACCAGCGCGATGTTCACCACGAGGTCGACCGTCATCGCCCGCGCCGGGACGTGGAAGCGGTTGAGCACCCCGAGCTGCTTGATCGTCATACCGGCCCGGGAGATGCCGAACAGCGCCCGCCCGGCGTCCGCCGTCGAGGAGGTCATCGACAACAGAAGGCTGGCGATGATGCAGATCGTGAAGAAGCTGGCCGCGCCGTGGCCGACGATCTGCTGCATCGCCTGGGTGTAGAACTGCCCCTCCGCGGTCGCCGACGGCACCGCGCCGGTGACGCCGCCCAGGCCGAGCGGCAGCAGCACGCACACGAGCAGCATGAACATCGCGGCGCTGCGCAGCGCCCGTGACGTGTCCCGTCTTGTGTCGTGATATTCCGGCGCGAAGGTTGCGCACGCCTCCGTCCCGTACGCCGACCAGGCCAGGATGAACATGTACACCAGCGCGAGCTTCACCCCACCCCACGGACCGGTGAAGGTGGCATGGACGTTGGCGCTGTGCCAGTCCCCGGTGAAGTAGGGCACGACGATGAACAGCGCCAGCGGAATCAGCAGCAGCGCGCCGCAGGCGTAGCTGAACCAGACGGCGGGACGCAGCCCGAACACGTTGAACAGCCACACGGCGATGATCGTCCCGATCGCGATGAACTGGGGAAGCCCCAGATGGTTGGAGAAGATCGTGATCGTCGAGGTGGAGTGCGGCCACCACTGAGCCGTGGCCAGGTCGCCGATGATCTTTCCGAAGATCGACAGCACGACCGACCAGCCGATCCAGTAGCCGAAGGCCGACAGCGGACCGACGAACGTGGAGTACTGGCGCCACCCCTCATGGGCGTACAGGGAGATGCCGCCGCTGCGGTGCCCGAACATGGTGGCCGGCTCCGAGTAGATCCACGCCTGAAGCAGGCCAATGGTCGCCGACGCTCCCCAGAGGATCAGCGAACCGGTGGCTCCGAAGATCCCCAGCGTGTAGCCGAGACTCCCGAGCAGGAAGCCCGGATTGCAGAGCGCGATGACAAAGCCGTCCCACCACCGCAGTGTTTTGAGGAGCTGTACTTCCTCGACGGTCGCTGTGCCCACGACTCTCCTTCCGGTCCGGGAGCGGCGTCCGGCGCCGCCGTGTACGGACGGGCTTATACCAGTTTGTTCAAAGCGTTTGCAAGATGAGACACTAAGTTTTATGCCCAGCGTCCGAGAGGTTGTCCGGCGCCGAAAGGGAAGTCCGACCGCTTTCGAGCCCCTCGGACCGGTGATGCTGGCCACGCTGTCTGTACGAATCGATCCTCTGGCCGAGGAGATGGCGATGGAGAGCGCGCTCCAGGCGCGGGTGCCGTTGCTGTTGGCCAACCTCTCCCTGTTCCGGCCGGGGCCTCTGACCTCGGTCCTGGCCCGGGAGTACGCCGTGCTGCCGCACGAGGAGGACCTCGACGCGGTACGGGAGACCGCGGCTCGGGCCGCGGCCCGCGGGATCGCCACCGAGCTGCTGCGGATCTCCAGCCCGCGACCGATCGAGGCGATGCTGGAGCTGGCAGAGGAACGCCGCGTGGGCATGCTCGTGTTCGGCCCCGAACGCTCTCGCCTGCCCAGGTGGCGGTTTCGCCGGGCGGTGCGGGCGATCCGGCGTCAGGCGACGTGCCTGGTGTGGATCAGCTCGGAGTGAGCCGTTCCTCCACCTGGCGGAGGGTCCCGAATCGCCCCGTGTAGAACAGCAGGGGCTCGCCGTCGCGGTGGTTGAGGAACTCAACCTCCCCGATCCACAGGACGTGGTCGCCCGCAGGGTGAACGTCCACCACGCGACAGACCAGGTGGGCCAGGGCGCCGTCGAGCAACGGCAGCCCCTCCTGCCAGACGAACTCCGGCTCGACCGGCGTGCGAGCGCGGGCGGCGAAGTGGTCGGCGAAATGCTCCTGGTCGTGAGCGAGGATGCTGACGCCGTAGCGGTGAGTGCGCGGCAGCATCTCCGACATCCGGCAGCGCCCCAGTGACACCAGCACGAGCGGCGGATGCAGTGACACGGACAGGAAGGCGTTGGCCGTCATTCCGTGAATCGTGTCCCGCTCGAGCGTCGTCACGACGGTGACGCCGGTCGCGAAGCGCCCCATCACCTGGCGCAGCTCTCGCGCCGCGCGCTCCACGGCCGCCGCCTTCGGAGTGAGCCTCGCGACCCCGGTGGGTGGCGCCAGCGGTGCTGTCTGTACCGGCGCCGCCTGCCCGCTGGCTGGCGGCGCCGGGGGTGGCGCGGGCCGGGTCGAGGTTTCCGGCGCGGGTCTGGGCGGTGGCATCAACCCCGAGCTGACCGTCGGCTCGGCCACCCGTGACACCCGGGTCAGCCGCGCCACACCCTCCCGCTCGCTCATGACCGTGGTCGCGTCTTGTCCGGGTCGTAGAACGGGAAGCGCACCACCCGCGCGGGAATCCGCTTCTGGAGGCCGTCCAGCTTGCCCACCTCCACCTCGGTGCCGATCTCGGCGTACTGAACCGCCATCCGGCACAGGGCGATCGATTTGCGCAGCGTCGGGCTGCGCGTCCCGCTGGTGACCACGCCGACCCGGCGACGGCCGACGTACACCTCATCGCCGTGGCCGGCCGTCTCGTTGCCCTGCAGCTCGAGACCAACCAGCTGGCGCTGGGGATGCTCCTTGCGCTCCAGCAGAGCCTCGCGCCCGACGAAGTCCTCCTCGGTCTGGAGGCCGACCGTGAAGCCGATCCCGGCTTCGAACGGGTCCACCTGATCGTCGAACTCGTACCCCGCGAAGATCAGACCCGACTCGATGCGCAAGATGTCCAGCGCCTCCAGCCCCAATGGCTTGACGCCGTACGGTTCGGCTGCGGTCCACACAGCGTCCCAGACGCCGGGCCCGTCATCCGGATGGCACCAGATCTCGTAGCCGAGCTCGCCCGTATAGCCGGTGCGCGAGACGATGATCGGAATCCCGTCGTAGGACCCGACCCGGCCGACCAAAAAGCGGAACCACTTGAGCTCGGCCAGCTCGGGCTGTGTGGGCGGGGTCCAGACGATCTCGGCCAGGGCCTGGCGGCTGTCCGGGCCCTGGAGGGCCAGGTTGTGCAGCTGGTCGGTGGCCGGCTTGACCCAGACCTTGAGGCCGGACCGGTCGGCCACTTCGCGCAGCCAGATGCCGTCGTACTCGTCTCCGCCCACGAACCGGAAGTTGTTCTCGCCGAGCCGGAACACGGTGGCGTCGTCGATCATCCCGCCGGTCTCGTTGCAGATCGCCGTGTAGACCACCTGCCCGACCGCCAGCTTGCGGGTATCCCGGGTGACAACGCGCTGCATCAGCAGTTCGGCGTCGGGACCGAGCACCTCCCACTTGCGCAGGGGCGAGAGGTCAATCAGGGCCACGTGCTCACGGCAGGCCCAGTACTCGGCGACCGCACCTTCGTTGTTGAAGCAGTGGGGCAGCCAGTAGCCGCGGTACTCCACGAAGCTCTTGGTCAGCTGCGAGGTCCTCGGATGGAAGGCGGTCTCTCGGGTCAGCACCGCCGGCGCGTCGGCGGTCACGCGACGAGCGATGGCCATGGAGAAGCGATTCTCCGGTGAATACACGCGGACGTGGACATCCGTGACCTCCCAGGCGTTGGACGGGTCGATGTCATCGGGGCAGGCCGAGGACGCGCAGACCAGATCGGTCATCGCCCGCAGCAGGACGTAGTCGCCCGGTCGCGACCACGGCTCGTCGGAGACGAGCTGCTGGTTGCGGTCAAAGGCGGTGTTGAAGAAGAAGTTGAGCGCCGGCCAGCCCTCGCGCGGGGCGACCTGGAATGGATCGAGCGCGCCGTTGAAGTTGTCGGTGCAGTTGATGTGGCCGGGGTAGCCGAGGTCCTCGTAGTATTTGGCCTGGCAGGCCAGGGCGAACGTGTCGTGGCGCCCGACCGTGTCCCGGACCACCTCCACCAGGGGGTTCAGATCCTGGTCGTAGAACTTCCCGTACAGGCCGGGCTGCGGGTAGGCGTTGCCCATCAGGGTGCGCGTGACGGTGGCGTCGAGCCCGCGCTCCAGGCCCTGTTGGAGGCGGTGGCTGTGGAAGGCCAGGAAGTCCGAGCACTGGCGGCCCTGCACGTCGATGACCTGGATGTACTCGCCCTGTTTGACCTCATAGCTGCGCGCGGTGGCGGCGTCGATGTGGAGGTCCAGGCGCGGCTCGGCCAGTGGCGGTGGCAGCTCGTAGGCGTCCCGCCTCTGCGGATTGGCGCGCCTGATCTCGATCAGCAGCTCGGTGGCGGGCTGATCTCCGTCCACGATCCGGCCACCGCGGGTGGCCACCAGCAGCGTGGCGGCGCGGTCGGCTGTCAGGGTGATCTCGGTACCGGGAGCGGAGTCCGGTTCGAACACCCGGGAAGCTTTTAGCCCAACAGCCTCCAGGCCGCCGGACAGGTGCGCCACCTGGCCGCCGTGCCGGTCGATGATCCGGATCCGGTCATCGCCCTCCAGCTGCACCTCGGTGGCGCCGCCTGGCGGAACCCGGTAGGTCTCGAGCGCCGGATCCGGTGCCAGCAGGCCGCCGACCAGGCCGCGACGGGCTGGCGTGATCGTCGCCATCGCTACGCTGGCGCCGCCCTGGCTAGGCCGGCGCCGAGGCCTTCTCGACCTCCGCCAGCAGCTCCTCCGCCAGCTTGCGCTTGCCCTCGGCGTCGAGCTTCTTCAGCTCGTTCTCGACGGCCCGGCGGTTGTAGTGCTGATTCCAGTAGTCGAGGCTCTCGAACCCGAGCAACACGGCCTTGCCCACGAACTGGCGGAGCACCTCGTTGGTCGGGCCCATGACCCAGCCGGCCTTGGCGTCACGCAGGTAGCGCTCGAGCTCCATGTCCCGCTTGTAGCCGGTCCCACCGCAGGCATGGAGCATCTTGTCGACCACGTGGGCGGTGTTCTTGGCCGCCTCGAACTTGATCTGCCACGCCCAGTGCAGGTAATTGGCCCGGGCAAATTCTCCCGGAGGCGGCTGCACCGTGTTGTGCTGGGTGGCGGTGTCCATCGCCTGGGCGACCGAGAACACGAACAGCCGGCAGGCGTTCGTGTCCATCACAGCCTCTCCCACGTAGTCCTGAATCGTGGGGTAGTCGGCCACGCGCAGCCCGACGTCGACGTGGCGCTTGCGGGTGGTCTGGCGCTTGGCGATGTCGATCGCGCCCATGGCTATCCCATTCCACACCGAGGAGGAGCCGAGCAGGAACCACGGGTCGACCGACTCGTCGTTGGAGGCGGCGCCATCGCCCTCGGGTCCGACGATCTGCGTGGCGGGGATCTCCACGTCGTCCACCTGGATCGGCCCGGACTGGTTGCCGCGCAACCCGAGCGCGTCCCACGTGGATGGCTGGGACTTCACGTGCTCGCCGTCGATCACGAACACCGACAGGTCGTCGTAGCCGCTGAAGTCGGGGCTGGTGGTCTGCACCACGTAGAAGTCCGCGAACCCGCCCGAGGTGGTCCAGGAGGCCTTCTTTCTGACCTTGTAGCCGCCATTGGCGCGCTCGGCACCGGAGGAGATGGGGTACCAGAAGTGCGAGCCCGTCTCCGGATCGGAGTACGACAGCGTGCCGATCTTGCCGCTGTTCAGCGGGCGGATGTACTTCTCGATCAACTCCGGCGTCGGGCGCAGCATCAGCGTGTTGACCGCGCCCATGTGCATCACGTAGCACATGGCCGTCGAGGCGCAGCCGTAGCGGGCGATCGTCTCGCAGGTCATCGCGTACGCCACATGGTCCTCGCCCAGCCCGCCGTACTCGGTGGGCACTGTCAGAGCCAGGAACCCATGTTCGCCCAACAGCTCGAGATTGCGCCGCGGGAACTTCAGCTCGTCATCGGAGACCTTGGCGTTGGCCCGCATCTCCTTCTGACACAGCTCAATCAGCAGATCCCTCAGCTCGCGCTGACGGTCGGTCAGCACCCACTCCGGATCCCACTCGTATCCCAGGCCAAAGAAGGCCTCTCCACCCCACGTCTTTTCAGCCATCGTCCCTCCGACGTGCATACACTGCACAAATATGTTCAATGCGATTTCTAGCGGAGCCAGACGCTGATGTCTAGGGAGCTTCGATAGTGGATCGCGAGCCGCGGTCAGCGGGCGGCCGACAGGTGCCGCTGATCGCGGTGTCGGCCAGCCAGCACGACTTCGGCGACTACGGCGGGGTGGGCGTGCAGCGGCCGTTGCTGGCCGCCGGCGGTATGCCGATGACCCTCCCCCAGCTGCCGGACGCGATCGAGGCCATGCTCGACCTCGCCGACGGCGTCCTGCTCGCCCCGGGCCGGGACATGGATCCGGCCTGCTACGGACAGGAGCCCGATCCGCTGCTTGCTCCCATCGAGCCACAGCGCGACAGGTTCGAGCTTGAGCTGGTCCCGCGAGCGCTGGCGCGCGGGTTGCCGGTGCTCGGCATCTGCCGGGGGATGCAGGTCCTGAACGTCGCGCTCGGCGGCACGCTGCTGCAGGATGTCAGGCTACGACCGGAATGGGCCGATCATGCCAGCGATCCCGGCTGGCATCGCTGGCACGACGTGGAGCGGGCTTCGATTGCGCAGCAGCCCCCGCCGCCCCATCCGCGGCATGGTCTGAACGTGAAGCGGGACAGCCTTCTGGGCGAGGCGCTGGGGGCGGACGAGATCAGCGTGAACTCCTTTCACCACCAGGCGCTGCTCGGGTTGGGCGAAGGGGTGGTGGCCACGGCCGTGGCGCCGGATGGCGTCGTGGAGGCGATCGAGGTGCCGGGGTGGCCGGTGCTCGGCGTCCAGTGGGAGCTGCAGGAGGAGGTTCGCATCGACGCGCGCTTCCGGCACGTGTTCGAGTGGTTCGTGGCCGCCGCCGCGTCCACCGCGGGTTCGGGGCTCAGTCGCGTTTCAGCCGAGCGATGAAGAAGCCGTCGGTTCCGTCGCGGTGCGGCAGCAGCTGCCGGGTGTCGTCCACGCGGAAGGCCGGCTGTTCGGTCAGGAAGCGCTCGATCACGGCCTCGCTCTCGGTGCGACTGATCGTGCACACCGAGTAGACGAGGGCCCCGCCGGGTGTGAGCGCCGCGGCGCCGCAGGTGAGTAGCTGCAGCTGCTTGGCAGCCAGTTCCTTGACGTGAGCCCGCTTGGGTTGCCATCGGAGATCTGGCCGAGACTGCAGGGTGCCCAGCCCGCTACAAGGCGGGTCTACGAGGACGCGGTCATACGGCGGTTGGGGTAAAGCCTCGCGGGCATCCTGGTGGGCGACGGTCACGCATGTCGCTCCCATTCGTTCGCAGGTCTCGCGTAGGGCCTGCGCCCGTCCCGGGTGGACCTCGATTGCCGTGAGCGCGCTCTGATTGCCGCTCAGCGCGGCCAGATGAGTCGTCTTCGCACCCGGAGCTGCGCACAGATCCAGCACCCGCTCACCGGCCTGTGGGGCCAGTGCGCGCCCGGCCAGCATCGAGGCCCGGGACTGGGGCATGACCACGCCCTGCTGGAAGGCGTCAGATCCGAAGACGTCGAACGGCGCCTCCAGCACGCGGCCCTCGGGGAGCTCTGGCGCGGCATGGCTGGGCACGGGGAGGTCGAGGTCATCCGCCTTGAGGGTGTTGATGCGCAGCGCGGACTCCGCCGGCCGATTGATGTGGCTGAGCAGGGACCGGGCCTCTCCGGGACCGAGCTCCCGCCACCACATCTCGGCGATCCAGTCAGGCACGGAGTGCATGACCGCTGCGCTATGCGGATCGTCGTCGTGGAGATCGGCCAGGAGATCGGACTTCTCCCGAGCGGCGCGGCGGAGCACGGCGTTGACCAGCGTCGCCCCGCCGCGAGCCTCCTGCTTGGCCAGCTCGACGGACTCGTGCACCGCGGCGTGGTCGGCGATCCCATCCAGCAAGGCGAGCTGGAAGAGACCGAGCCGCAGCGCTGCGATAACCGGCGGATCCAGCTGTGACGGAGACCGGGACGCCAGGCGGGCCAGGATGTGGTCCAGCGTGCGCCGGCGCTGGATGGTCCCGTAGGCCAGGGTCATGGCCAGCGCCCGGTCGCGTGGGTTGACCAGATTCGCCGCCTCGGCGTGAAAAGCGCGGTCGGCGTAGGCCCCATGCTCGAACACCCGCCGGATCACGCGGTGCGCGCAGCGCCGCGCCGGCGCAACGCGGTCTCGCGGCTTAGCGGCGGCGGCCATGGAGGTAGTCCTCCCCTCCCATCAGCCGCTTGCCTGCCGGCTGCACGGCGATCAGCTCCAGCCCGCCGTCGGCGCACCCGAGGACCGGCCTGGGGCCGTCCAGGTCGAGCTGGCCTGAAGGGACCCGGGTTTCGGTCGGGAGCGCCTCGCTGACGCCGAGGCGCTCACCGCCGGGCAGCTCCACATAGGCGCCGATATGTGGCGTCAGTGCCCGAACCTGGCGAGCCAGCACGGCCGTCGGCTTCGCGGGATCCAGGCGGCGATCCTCGGGAGCGATCTTCTCCGCGTAGGTGGCCTGCGCGTCATCCTGCTCCTGGCATTCGGAACGCTCGCTCAGTTCCTGGACGAGCAGCTGACCGCCCAGCGTCTGCAGCCGCGTGGAGAGGCTGCCGTAGTCGTCGTCGGGCCGGATCGGCTCTTCCATCCGGCGGCACACCGGCCCGCTGTCCAGTCCCGCTGTGAGGACCATGATCGACACTCCGGTGCGGTCGTCCCCGGCCATGATCGCCCGCTCGACCGGAGCGGCGCCGCGCCAGCGGGGCAGCAGCGACGGGTGGACGTTGAGCATCATGTGGTCGGAAAGCAGCGGCTCCTTGATCAGCGCCCCGAAGGCGCATACCAGCACGGCCTCCGGGTCGGCCTCATTGATCCGGGTACGGGCATCGTCTGCGTTGACGGTCTCGGGCTGGTAGAGCTGCAGCCCCAGCTCTCCGGCGGCCACCGCCACCGGCGGCGGCTGCACCTTGCGGCCCCGCCCCTTGGGGCGGTCCGGCCGGGTGACGACCAGGCTCGGCCGGTGCGGGGATTGCGCCAGCTCGCCCAGCACGGCGGCGGCGAACGCCGACGTGCCCAGGTAGACAGTTCTCACGACGTCGGGCCGCTCGGAATCACGACGGCTGCAGCTGTTCACTCAGCAGCCGCATGGCCTCCTTGCGCTGCTCGCGCGTGGTCCGGCTGAGGATCAGCACCCCGTCCAGGTGATCCATCTCGTGCTGGATTACCCGGGCCTCCAGGCCCGACGCCTCGACCAGGAGCGACTCCCCGTGCCCGTCCTGAGCCGTCACCCGGACATGAACGGGGCGCTCGACCTCAACATGGATCAACGGCAGGCTGAGACAGCCCTCCTCGGCGATCTCCTCCTCGGAGCTGGTCCACTGCAACTCAGGGTTGATCAGCGCCGACACGGGGGCGTCCTGCTGCACGCGGTAGACCAGAACCCGGTGCAGGACGCCGATCTGCGTGGCGGCCAGTCCGATGCCCAGGGCGTCATTCATCAGGAGGCCCATGCGGTCAACCTCCTGGCGCAGCGCGTCGTCGAACTGCTCGACCCTCCGGGCCTGCGTCTTGAGCACTGGATCGCCGAACTTGCGGACGTGAATCAGCGCGGCGTCGCGGCGCGCCTTGACCTCAGGGTCAAGCTCGGGCGCCTCGAGCGGCTCGCCGTCGTCGACTTCGGGCTCGGTTTCCTCAAGCTCATCTATTGCTTCCGACACACGCCAGAGTTTATGCGGCGCGAGCCGTCCACCCCCCGAGAGCCAGCAGGGCGAGGAGGTCCTCGATGGCCTGGGCCCGGTCGTGCTCCCAGGCGAAGTCGGTGATCCGCCTGATCCGCAGGCCGTGGCGCCCGGGGCAGACTGCTGTAGCGGAGACCGAAGCGGTGGCGGAGCTCATGTCTGTGGGGTTGCGCGGAGGTGCGGTGGATGATCAGACCCGGGCGGCGCGGGGTGTGGTCGGCGACGACGGTGAGCTCGATGTGGTGGGTGTTGATGGGACGGAGGCCCTGGAAGGCAAGGGACGTGCGGTGGCTGAGGAAGCTGCTCTCGCCAAGCGCCATCAGCGAAGCTCTGAGATGGCCCTTCGGAGATATGTCCGGGTGTCCCACTGCAAAAACACCGCGATGAACGGGAAAGAGACGGCCCAGCCGTATGCGCCGATGCACCTCCGTGTACGTGAGCCCAAGTCTGTAGAGCTGTGCGAGCGTGATCAGCCCGAGCTGGCGGGCAGCGATCCGGGCGATCTTCGCGTCCACTGGCTCGCTCTGGGAGCCTTTCTTGTCATTACGACAAGTTTGTCTCCCAGAGTCGCCCATCGGCCCGAGCTTCCCAGGCTTTCTGAAGAGCTTCGTGCCAATTCAGTGTCGCCGTGCAACGGCTTCGCAACAAGTCCTCCTTCATCGCGGCCGTTACCTCTCACTGGGGGTCCACGTCGACGGAGACCGCCACCCCTCGGTGAGCCCGCACCCCGGCGAGCGAGTCGACCGCAGACCCGCACGCGGCCACGGCGGCAGCGCGTTCGCCAGCCTTGACGACCAGCTGGAACCGGGACCGGCCTCGCAACGCGAACAGCGGAGCCGGCCCTAGGACGGCTGCGCCCGGCGGGTCGATCAGGCCCCGGAGCGCCGCGGCACACTCAAGAGCCGCCGCCGCGTCCGGTGAGGCGCAGATGATCCGGATCAGCGTGGCGAACGGCGGATAGCCGAGCGCCTGGCGCCGGCTCAGCTCGCCGGCCACGAACGAATCCGAGTCGTGGCGGGCGGCCAGCAGGATGCAGCGAGCCTCCGGGGCCATCGTCTGAACGAGAACCCGTCCCTCTCCCCCCCGTCCCGCCCGGCCGGCGAGCTGGGTGATCAGCGAGAAGGTGCGCTCTTCCGCCCTGAAGTCAGGGAACCGAAGGGTCTGGTCGGCGTCGATCACGACGCCCAGCGAAACGTCGGCGAAGTCATGGCCCTTGGCCACCATCTGGGTGCCGACCAGCACACCGGCCGGCGCCGCGGCGAAGCGCTCCAGGAGCCGCGCCCGGGCATCGAGCCCGACGGAGTCCGCGTCCAGCCGCAGCACCTGGAACCCATCCCCACCCAGAGCCTGAGACAGCTCGTGCTCCAGCCGCTCGGTGCCGGCGCCGTGCCGGGCCAGCGACACCGACCCGCACGAGGGGCAGCGGGAGGGCACGCGCTGGCGATGGCCGCAGTGGTGACACGCCACGGCCGCCTCGCGACGGTGCAGCACCAGGGAGACCTCACAGTTGGGGCACATGAACACATGCCCGCAATCGGCGCACGAGAGAAAGTTGGACCACCCGCGGCGATTCAGCAGGACCACCGCCTTGCCGTTCGCCCGGCGCACATCGGCCAGGGCCAGGCGGACCTCGGGGTGGAGCGGATGGTGCAGGCCGCGCATGTCCAGAACGGACACCGCGGGCAACCGCCGGCCGTCGACGCGGCGGGGCAGACGGAGCTCGGTCAACCCGTGCACGCTTTCGGGCCGGGGAGTGGCGCTGCCGACCACCAGGAGGGCGCCGTGGACGCGCGCTCGCTGCTCGGCCACCCAGCGGGCGTCGTAGCGGGGATCACCCTCGTGCTTGTACGAGCTCTCGTGTTCTTCGTCGACGACGATCAGGCCGATGTCCTCAAGGGGGGCGAACACGGCGGAGCGAGGGCCGACACAGACGCGGGCCTCCCCACGGGCGAGCCGCTGCCACTCGTCGTGGCGCGCGCCGTCGCTCATCCCCGAATGCATCACGGCCACCACATCGCCGAACCGCGCCTCGAACCGGGCCAGGGCCTGAGGTGTCAGCCCGATCTCCGGCACCAGGATGATCACCGTACGCCCGGCCTCCAGGACCGCCTCGGCCGCTCGCAGGTAGACCTCGGTCTTGCCCGAGCCCGTCACTCCGTGCAGCAGAAACCGCTCACCGTGGCCGGCCAACGCCGTCAGGACCGCCTCCTGGTCGGCGGTCAGCGCGGGCGCCACGGCCGAGACGCTGGAGACGGAGTGCCGAGACGGGCGGCGCAGGGCGGTGGCGGCTTCGATGCACACCAGACCCCGACGTTCGAGGCGGCGGAGAAGCTCGGTGCCGACGTCGGCGGCCCGCAGCGGCGACGTCTCAGCGAGCCGTCGAATGGCGGCTCGCTGTCCATCAGTGAGCTGAGCGCCGTCATCCAGGGCGGCCCGGCCCGAGGGGGTCAGCGACGCGACCAGCACCTGCTTTTCCCGCAGGCCCCGTTCGGCGCCGACCGGCAGAATGACCGACAGCGCCCGGGCCGGAGTGGTGCAGTATTCACGCGCCATCCACACCGCCAGCTCGACCAGGTCAGCGGGGAGCCGAGCCGGAAGCACCGACTCGGCCATGACCAGACGGTCCTCTGGCACATCTGACCGAGACGCCACCTCAGCCACGACCGCGACCAGCGAACGGCCGTTGAACGAAACGCGCAGCAGCGAGCCGACGCCGACACCATCGGCCTCCGGCAGCCGGTAATCCCATAGCCCGCGGACGGCGCGGGTGCGCGTCAGCGGCAGGACCCGGGCGATCACGTGCGTGTGTTCAAGCGACGGTTCATGGGACCGGCTGAGGGTAGAGTGGACGCAGGATGACGGCGGGACCGTCCAGCCTCCCGACCGACAGGGCGCGGACTCTCGCCGTGTGCGACGGCCTGCTGCGCGAGGTCGGCCGCCGCGAACATCGGTTTTCCTGGCTGCGAGACCCTGACGGCCCCGACGATCGGTGGCTGGTCGTCGACGGCTACTACCCCAGCAACAAGGTGCTCGTCTACTGCGGCGATGATCCCGACGAACTCCGGCTGTATCACCAGCTGGTGCCCCAGCACGGCCTGTACCTGCTGGAAATCGAGCCGCAGGACCTTCCGGACGATCAGCTCGCCGCCCAGGCGCTGCTGCGAAAGCAGTTGCAGCAGGACGGTTGGTCGCCCCGACCCCAGTCACGTCCGGTCACGGCGCCGCCACCGCCCGAACGGGCTCGGGAACCGGTCAGCGCCGGGCGATGGACGGAGGTCCAGAGCCATGGCCACCCCGCCGCCGAGCCCCACCACGCCGCCACCGCGGGCTTTGCCGTGGGGCTGCTGCTGATCGTCGTTGTCCTCATCGAGGCCTATCTGGGTCTGGTGGTGCTGGCCATCGACAACGCCGATCCGGTGCTGGGAGCCGGGGTGCTGCTGGACGCCGCCACCCGCGCCTTTGGAACGCTGGCGGCCCGGCAGCGCCACGATCCCGAGCAGTCCTGGTCAAGCCTCGTGCTCGGCTCACCAGCGGTGGCCGGTCAGGAGCAGCCGGCCAAGGCCGTGGCGATCCTCGCGCTGATCCTGGTGGGGCTCGGGATCGTCGTGGCGGTGCTCTGAGGAGGCGCTCAGGCGCCGACCAAGGCGCTCAGACCCGGCGCTCAGGCGCCGACCGAGGCGCGCAAACCCGCGGCCTCGCGAAGCGTCGCGGCCTTATCTGTGCGCTCCCACGTGAAGTCCGAATCGTCGTCGCGCCCGAAGTGCCCGTAGGCCGCGGTCTTCTGGTAGATCGGGCGGTGCAGTTTGAGGTACTTGCGGAAGGCGCCGGGGCGCAGATCGAAGTGCTCGTCGACGAGCCGCTGAATCTCCGCCCGCCCGATCTTCTCGGTGCCGAACGTCTCGACCATGACCGAGACCGGGTGGGCCACACCGATCGCGTAGGCCACCTGGACCTCGAGCCGGTCGGCCAGCCCGGCCGCCACCAGGTTCTTGGCCACGTAGCGGGCGGCATAGGCAGCGGACCGGTCCACCTTTGACGGATCCTTGCCGGAGAACGCGCCGCCCCCGTGACGGGCCATGCCGCCGTAGGTGTCGACGATGATTTTTCGCCCGGTGAGCCCGGCATCACCCATCGGGCCACCGATCACGAAGCGGCCGGTGGGGTTGACCAGGAAGTTGCGGTGGAGCTTTCGCGCGTCGTACAGGTCTTCCGGAAGCACCGGCTCCACCACGTTCTCCCACAGGTCCTCCTTGAGCAGCGACTCGGCGCCCTCGCGGTGCTGGGTGGAGATCAAGAGCTTCTCGATCTCGACGGGCTTGCCGTCCACGTAGCGGACCGTGACCTGCGTCTTGCCGTCCGGGCGCAGATAGGGCACGATCTCGGCCTTGCGCACGACAGACAGGCGCTTGGCCAGCTTGTGGGCCAGCGAGATGGGTAGCGGCATCAGCTCGTCGGTCTCGTTGCTGGCGTAGCCGAACATCATCCCCTGGTCGCCGGCTCCGGCCACGTCCAGCTCGTCCTCGTCGCCCGGATCAGTCCGGGACTCATAGGCCTTGTCGACGCCCTGGGCGATGTCGGGCGACTGCTTGTCGATCGCGTTGATGACCGCGCACGTGTGGTAGTCGAAGCCGTAGGCGGCGTCGGTGTACCCGATCCGCTTGATCGTCTCGCGGGCGATCTCCTGGATGTCCACGTACGTGGTGGTGGTGATCTCGCCGGAGACCACGACCAGGCCGGTGTTGACGAGCGTCTCGCACGCCACCCGGCCCTCGGGGTCGTCTTGCATGATGGCGTCGAGGACGCCATCGGAGATCTGGTCGGCGATCTTGTCGGGATGGCCCTCGGTCACCGACTCCGAGGTGAACAGGAATTCGTTGTCTGAGAACGCGGTCATGGAATGTTGAAGTACAGCTCCGAGGTCGATTCGGTCTTGTCGCTCCTGGCCCGCAGCCCGATGACCGAGATCCGATCGAGGTCAGGCGCCAGGCTGGCAAACCCAGGCCCGTTCAGGACTCCGGTCTGCTCGCCGAGGCGGATCAGCACCTTGAGATCGAGAAAGACTAGCGAGCCCGCGCTGACATCGCCCGTCCCGAAAGCGGTTCGATAGCCGGCTGACGCCCCCAGCGTCCCGTCGCCCGGGGCCAGCGAAGTGAGGGCGGCGACGCTGGTGGAGACGCCCACCAGGTGGTGATAGATCGTGTAGTTGACCTGGAGACCCGGTCCCAGCTGCAGCTGATGGATGACCATCCCGTGAGTCTGCACGCCGTTGAACAGGGGCGCCGCGCCCGGACCGGACGAGGCGGCCGGGAACAGTGAGGTCAGCGACGGCGCCAGGTTGGCCAGCACGATTCTCGCCGCCGACGGATCGTCCGTGCGGGTGAGAACCAGCACCCCCGGATGACCTCCCCCGTCGGTCACGGCGACGGCCGTCTGGCCCCCAAACAGCTTCAACAGCGGTGTGAGGTCATACCCCTCGGCGCGCAGCGCGCGACCGAGACGTGCCAGCAGCGGTGCGACGGCGCCGCCCACACCCAGATCCCCGGCCGCGCTCAACAGCCGTGGTCCGGCGCCGGTCAGGCCCTGCATGTCGAGCGCGAATGCCACGTCATCGGGCAGGCGGCGAAGCACAGACGGGTCGAATGTTGCGCCCGACGTTCGTCCGGCCCCGCCGGCAAACACGCTGTGGACCTGGAGCCGCAGTCCGCCGGGCGCCGATGACACAGAGGCGCTGACCGAGCTCAGCCCTGGCTGATCGAGCAGTGTGTGCAGTGTCCCCAGGATCCCGGTCCGGCCGCCGAGCAGGGCAGCCAACCCGGCGGCCGGCGCGTACACGTCAAGTGTCCGACCGGGCGGCTCCCCGGAACTGGCGCGCCGGTACGCCGATGCCGACGCCAGCGAGGACGCCCCACGAAAGACGTCCACCGCCTGGCGCACGCTGGCCAGCTGGCCAGCGACCACGTAGTGGCCGAGCAGCGCGACATATGAGCCCCCGGACAGCGCTCGCACCTCGATTCCCCGGTCATAGACGGTGGTGGACGCGGGCAGCGATGCCAGGTGCCTACGCGCGGCCGAGACACGGCGTGCCTCGATGAGCACCAATGATCCGGCGCGAGAGCCGGACCCGCCGCTTGGCAGCACGGCGAGCGCCGCCTCATCACCTAGCCACGCACGCGAGGCCCCGCTGAAGCTCGAGCCGCCCCCACCCAGCACACCGAGGCGCTGCTCGACCGCCGTCTCGGCCAGTCCGAATCCGGGCAGCTGCGAGGCGAGGTGCCGCGTCTGACTGACACCGGGTCGCCCGCGATCCAGCGACACGTTCAGGTAGGCCAGGGCATCGGCAGGTACGAGCCGCGCCGCGCCGGTGTCGGGCGGGGCCGGCGAGGCGCCGCTCAGGCCGAGAGCCAGCCCGACCACCAGGGCGACGAGGAGTCCTGCCACGGCCAGCGCCACCGCCCGGCGCCGGCGCACCGTATCCCAAGAAGCCGGCCAGTGCAGTCGCGCGCCTGCCGGCTCGACGTCGGGCGCCGCCGAGGCGGTCATCCCCGGCGCTCCGGCCGTCCGCGCCGCTCGCTGCGCTCCACGAAGTCCATGATCAGGGGGATTCCCTCTAGCCGGTAACGCTCACGCAGCCGGTTCTCCAGGAAGTAGGCGTAGTCCCGGGTGACCAGCTGGTGTGAGTTGACCTGAATGGAGAAGCGGGGCGGGCGCTCGCTCGTCTGGGTCATGAACAGCAGCTTCAGGCGGCTCTGCCCGCCGCGGCCCGCCCGCGCGGCCGGAGGCTGGCGGATGGCCACCATGTCGGACAGGAACCGGTTGAGCTGCGAAGTGGGGATGCGCCCGCGGCTCCGGTCGGCCAGCCCCATCGCCTCGGCCAGGAGTCGCTCCACGTGGCGCCCGGTCAGCGCCGACGCTGTCATTACCCGCGGGCGCAGGCGCAGCTTGCGGTTCACACGAGCGCGCTCGTCGTCGAGCTGATCGGGCCCCACCACGGCGTGCCCGTCAGCCACCAGGTCCCACTTGTTCAACACGAGTGCGGTGGCGCAGCCTGACTTCATGGCCATCTCGGCCACTCGCAGATCCTGCGCGGTGACCCCCTCGGTCGCGTCGCACACCACGAGCGCCACGTCGGCCCGCTCGGCCGCCCGGCGGGAGCGCAACGAGGTGTAGTACTCCACGGACTCGCCCACCTTGCTCTGGTGGCGCAGGCCGGCCGTGTCGATCAACATCAGCGGCCGGCCCTCGAAGCGCATCGGCATGTCGATGGCGTCCCGAGTGGTGCCGGCCACATCGGAGACGATCACCCGTTCGGCGCCCAGCAGCCGGTTGACCAGCGAGGATTTGCCGACGTTGGGCCTCCCGACCACGGCCAGCCGCACCGGATCCTCGTCGACCTCGCGCACCGGTTCATCCCCAACCGCCGCGACGATCCGGTCCAGCAGGTCCCCGGTTCCCAGCCCCTGCGCGGCCGACACGGCAATCGGCTCCCCCAGTCCGAGGCCGTAGAACTCGGCGGCCAGCGGCAGGTCGGGCGCGGTATCGATCTTGTTGGCCGCCACCAGCACGGGGATCTCCGCTCCGCGCAGCAGGTCGGCCATGTCCTGGTCGCCTGGCCGCAGACCCGCCCGGGCGTCGACCACCAGAACCGCCACGTCCGCGTCGGCCAGCGCTGCCCGGGCCTGGGACTGAATCGATCTGGCGAGGTCGTCGCGCTCGTCCAGGTCAACGCCACCGGTGTCGATCAGCGTCAGAACCCGCCCGTTCCACTCGGTTTCGACCTCCTTGCGGTCGCGCGTGACGCCCGGGCGCTCGTGCACGACCGCCTCCCGGGTTTCGGTCAGGCGGTTGACGAGCGACGACTTGCCCACATTCGGGTATCCAACGATCGCGACCTTCATAGCGGCGATCAGGGTAGAGGAGGGCACATGAGGGAGTTTGCGCCTATGGGCACCGGGTTTGCGCAAGTTCCACGCCCGACGAACGTTTTCAGAACCACAAAGGAGCGGAGCGGGATCACCCGCTCATCGTCAAGGGCCCCGTGGGGAGGGAAGTGAAGCTTCACATGAGCAACCGTGTCAGATCCATCTCGTTCGTCCTGGCGATGGCCGGAGTACTGGCCCTGACCGCGGGTCAGGCGTCGGCCAAGCGCATCGTGATGCCGACGCTGACCAAGGCCTACCAGGAGCAGACCCAGTACTTCAAGGCGCACGAGCCGTCCAACCTGACGCCGCCGCCCGTTCCGTGTCCGGAGAACGGCTATCTGCCGTCCACGCCGGTGACCGGCCCGTGCGGCATCACCGAGCTGCCCGCCACCGGGCTGCCCCTGATGGGCAACATGGCCTACTACGGCGGCCATGTCGACGTCCATCCGCGCGTCTACGTGGTCTACTGGGGCTGGGGCGAGAAGGGCGCCTGGCCAAAGTCTGGGAAGTGCCGCAGGGAACGGATCCGTGAGGGCGCGATGAAGGTCAGGCTTCCGTGCGATCCCCAGGGCGCGGGCAGGTACACGGCCAACTGGGTCTACCAGATGGGCGGCACGCATTGGGCGGACGTCTCGGACCAGTACTACCAGGGCGGGACGGCTCACCGCTACATCGACACCAGCGCCAAGCACTGGCTGAAGGGCATGTGGGTCGATGACCGCAACAGCATCCGGGGCCTGCCCAAGACCAGCGCCAGCAGCCCGGCCGGCAAGAAGAACACCTATACCGACCTGGCCGCCGAGGCCGGACGGGCAGTCAAGTACTTCGAGAGGCACCACAAGCTCAACAAGAGCGAGCTGGCCGACTCCAACATCGTCGTCATGCAGCCCCCGAACTACAGCGACCCCAACGCGCTTTCGACCGGGTATTGCGCCTTCCACGACTGGATCGCCAAGGGCTTCGAGAAGGGGATCTACGACCCGAAGTACACGGACGGCGTGGAGGGCGTGGCCTACACGAACGCTCCGTACCTGCTGGCGATCAACTCTGGCGGCGTGAACGTGTGCGGCAAGGACGCGGTCAACCCAGCCCCCAAGGGGAACCTGGACGGGTTCTCGATTGCCTTCGGGCACGAGATCCAGGAGACGATCACCGATCCTGGCGCCGAGGACGTCCGCGGCAGCGGCACCAGCGTCCAGTACCTGGGCGGCTGGTACGACACGATCGACGCCGACGAGAACGGTGACAAGTGTGCGTGGGTGGGCGAGAACCCGACCACCGACCAGGAGCCAGTGCTGCCGATCCCGGGTGCACTGGGCGACGTCAAGGGCAACCGAGGCCAGACCTTCGCGGTCCAGTCGCTGTGGTCAAACGACGCGGCGGGCGGAGCCGGCTACTGCGCCGGAGCCGGTACCGACCTGCCGAGCACCCCGGGAACGCTCTAGAGAGGGCGCGGTTTCAGCGGGGGGGGCCCTTTGAGGGCTGCCCCCGCTCGGCGTCGTGGACCAGGTCCACCACGCGAGCCACCACCTCGTCCAGCGACAGGCCCGTGGTATCGAGCTGCACGGCGTCGGTGGCCGGCTTCATCGGCGAGTGCTCCCTGGTGGAGTCGCGCTGGTCGCGGATCGTCTGCTCGGCCAGGATGGTGTCCGGGTCGGCGCCCAGCTCGACCGCCCGGCGCCGGGCACGCTCGGCCGGGTCGGCGGTCAGGAACACCTTGACCGCGGCCTCGGGGGCCACGACCGTGCCTATGTCACGGCCCTCGGCCACCCAGTCGCCGTGCGTCAGCAGTCGCCGCTGCTGGTCGACCATCGCGGCGCGCACGCGGGGGTCGGACGCGGCTCGGGAGGCGGCGTCGGACACCTCCTGCGTGCGGATCGCCTCGGTGACATCCTCCCCATCGAGCTGGATGCGCCCATCGCCCATCTCGATCCGCACCTGCGAGGCGACCTCCGCCGACTCGGCCTGCTGGCGCAGAGCCGCCAGCCCCACCGAGCGGTACATGGCGCCGCTGTCCAGGTATGTGTAGCCGGTACGGTCGGCCACGGCGCGGGCGACCGTCGACTTCCCCGCCCCGGCCGGTCCGTCGATCGCCACGACCGTCATCGAACGAGGTTCCCGATGTGCTGCTCGAAACCCGGATAGGAGACCTCCGCGGCCTCCATCCCGACGACCTCGACTCCCTCCCGGGACGCCAGTCCGGCGACAGCGCCGAGCAGCGCCAGCCGGTGGTCGCCGTGGGAGTCGATCCGCCCGCCCCGCAGTTCGCCCGTGCCACGCACGGTGAACCCGTCGGGAGCCGCCTCGATGTCCGCCCCCAGCCCCCGCAGTCCCTCCACCACGGTGGCGATCCGGTCTGACTCCTTGACGCGCAGTTCCTCCGCTCCCCGCACGGTCGTCTCACCCTCGGCAAAACACCCCAGCAGCGCCACCAGCGGCAGTTCGTCGATCGCCAGCGGCACCTCGCCGGCCTGCACCACGGTGCCCTCGATGGGACCGTGGCTGACGTCGAGGTCACCGACGGGCTCCTCCTCGGAGAAGGCGCCGTGTTCCTCGAGATCGCCCAGCACGATCGCTCCCATCCGCTCCATGATCCGCAGGAGCCCCGTCCGCGTCCAGTTCAGGTTGACGTTCTCCAGCACGAGCCGGGAGCCCCTGACCAGCACTCCGGCCACGATCAGGAAAGCGGCCGAGGACAGGTCGCCGGGCACGTGGATGTGATCGAGCTCGAGCTCATCGGTCCCCCCCACCGAGGTCCGCCACGCGCCGCTGTCGTTCACCTCACGGCGCACGGAGGCGCCGGCCCGGAGCAGCATCCGCTCGGTATGGTCGCGACTCGCCACCGGCTCGATGACCGTGGTGGCCTGAGTCATCAGCCCAGCCAGGAGCAGACAGGACTTGACCTGAGCCGAGGCGACGGGGAGCACGTAGGAGATGGAACGCAGCGGCGCACCGGTGACCATCAGCGGCGGGAAGCGCTCGTCTCGCGCCTCCACCTGCGCCCCCATCTGGCGCAGGGGCACGGCGATCCGGTCGACCGGCCGGCGGCGAATCGACGCGTCGCCGTCCAGGATGAACGTTTCACCCTGCTGCCCGGCCAGCCAGCCGGGCAGCAGGCGCATGAGCGTGCCGGCGTTGCCCACGTCGATCGGCTGCGCCGGGCTCTGGGCGGCGCGCAGGCCCACGCCCCGGATCACCAGCTCGTCCGGACGCCCCTCGGCGATCGCACCCAGCTGGCCGACGGCGGCCAGCGTCGATCGGGTATCGGCGGCATCGAGGTAACCGGTGACGCGAACCGGCTCGGACGCCATTGCTCCGATGATCGCGGCACGGTGGGAGATCGACTTGTCACCGGCCACCTGCAGCGTGCCCCGAAGCGGTGAGGACGGATCAAAGCGCGCGTTCACGGGCGGAATACCGGGTGCCCCAGGTCCTCGATGATGCTCTGCGCGTGGTCGGCGGCATCGGCGCCCGGCAGCCACAGCGCCACGACGCCCTCGGACATGTCGGGAGCGGGATGCAGGGCCAGATCCACGATGTTGACGCCGGCCCGCCCGAGCGCCAGGGCGAGCTCGGCCACGACGCCGGGCTGGTTGGGGACCGCGGCGCGCACCTCGACCAGCTCCTGCCCGGTCACCTCGTCCCCGGTGAGCCGGCGCCGGCACGAGGCCGCGGCCTCGTTCCAGGCGGTGAT
Source organism: Solirubrobacteraceae bacterium (assembly GCA_035551795.1). Classification (GTDB taxonomy): domain Bacteria; phylum Actinomycetota; class Thermoleophilia; order Solirubrobacterales; family Solirubrobacteraceae; genus Palsa-465. The sequence continues at coordinate 24,417 of DASZMP010000149.1, forward strand.
GGCCGCCGCATCGCCATGCTCGAGCAGGCCGCGCACGGTCTGCAGATGCTCGGTGAGCGCATCGATCTGCGCCCCCAGGGCGTCGCGGTTGCTCAGGTAGATGTCGGTCCAGATCGAACTCGGCGCACCGGCCACCCGGGTGGCGTCGCGGAAGCTGGGACCGCTGGCCGGCATCGGCGCGTCGCCGTCCTGGAGGACCTCGGCCGCTCGCGTCACCAGCGCGTTGGCGACCACGTGCGGCAGGTGGGAGACCAGCGCCAGCGTGGTGTCGTGGGTTGCGGCGTCGATCGCCTCCGGCCGGGCGCCGATCGCACCCAGCATCCGGTAGAGCCGCTCGAACAGCAGGCCGGACGTGCGCGAGGTGGGAGTGAGATACCAGGTGGCGCCCTCGAACAGATCGACCCGGGCATGGGCGACCCCAGACGTCTCGGCGCCGGCCAGCGGGTGCCCGCCCACGAACCGCTGGTCGCCCTGGGCGGCCACGATCGCTCGCTTGGTGGAGCCGACGTCAGTGACGACGCAATCCGCGGGGGCGGCGCCCAGGACGTCGGCGATGGTGGCGGGCAGCTCGCCGACCGGCACGGCGACAAACGCCGCCTCGGCGCCGTCGAGCGCTGCCGCGAGGCCGTCCGCGGCGCTATCAATTGCGCCGCGGGCGAGAGCAACCTGCAGAGCCTTGGGGTTGGCGTCCCAGGCGGTCACCTCGCCCAGCCCGTGCTCGCGCGCGGTCAGGGCGATGGACCCGCCGATCAGGCCGACGCCGACGACCGCAATCCGCATTCGCGACGCTGCCGCACCGCCTCGGCCAGCCCGTCCAGGACCTCGAGCGTGGCGTCCCAGCCGATGCAGCCGTCGGTGATCGACTGGCCGTAGGTGAGGTGCTCCCTCGGCTTGCCAGGCTCGATGTCCTGGCGGCCGCCGACCAAAAACGACTCCAGCATCACCCCAACGATCGCCGGCTGGCCAGCGGCGATCTGTGCGCCCACGGCCGCGGCCACCTCGGGCTGGCGCTCGGGGTCCTTGCCGCTGTTGTCGTGGGAGACGTCGATCATCACCTGGCCGGGCAGTCCCGCCCGGCGCAGGAGCTTGACCGCCTGGGCCACCTCGTCGGGACCGTAGTTGGGTCGCCCCTTGCCGCCGCGCAGGATGATGTGGCAGTCGCGGTTGCCCCGGGTGTGGAGGATCGCCGAGCGGCCGTCCACGTCGATGCCGGCGAACGCATGCGGCACGGCCGCCGCGCGCACGGCGTCCACGGCCACCTGCACGCTGCCGTCGGTGCGGTTCTTGAAGCCAACCGGCATCGACAGGCCGGATCCGAGCTGGCGATGGATCTGGCTCTCCGTGGTGCGGGCGCCGATCGCTCCCCAGCTGACCAGGTCGGAGATGTACTGCGGCGTGATCGGATCCAGGAACTCGCAGCCGATCGGCAGGCCCAGGCCGAGCACGTCCAGCAGCAGCTCGCGCGCCACGTGCAGGCCGAAGTTCACGTCGCCGGATCCGTCCAGGTGCGGATCGTTGATCAGGCCCTTCCAGCCGATCGTCGTGCGCGGCTTCTCGAAGTACACGCGCATCGCGATCACCAGCTCCTCGGCCCGGTCGGCGGCCGCCTCGGCCAGGCGGCCGGCGTACTCCCGGGTGGCCTCCACGTCGTGCACGCTGCACGGGCCGACGATAAGCAGCAGCCGGTCGTCCGCGCCGCTCAGGATCGCGTGCACCTCGTCGCGTCCCCGGAGCACGGTCTCCGTGCGTCGCTCGTCGAGCGCCAGCTCTTCGAACAGCTTCTGCGGGGTGAGCAGCGGGTCCACGCGCTCGATGCGCTGGTCACGTACCTGTCGGCTGGTCGATCTGGAAGTCAATTCGACGGGGGGAATCATCGGGTCGGTGGTCCTCTCGCTGCTACGAAACTGTAGGGAAGCGGCGCGGGTCAGCTACGGCGCTCGCCCTTTTGTGGCCCACCCGGCGCCGAGGCGGGTGGCACAGGAAGTGTCGGGCGAGCGCCTAGCTAAATCGCCAGGCGTAGAACCGCGCGTAGAGGGACCAGCCGAAGGAGTGGGTGGGGCGATGGTCGCTCATGCGCTCGGCGGAACGCTATCAGCTGGCCACCAGCGGAGCGAGCGCCTCGAGGAAGCGCCGGTTCTCGGCGTCGCTGCCGACGGTGACTCGCAGGCACCCTGTCCGGCCCAGCGAGGAGCCGGCGCGGACGAGGACACCGCGGTCGCGCAAGCCGGCCACCACCGCCGTCTCGTGCTCCGAGGCGTGTTCATGATCGGCGTCGATCATTCGGATCCATACGAAGTTGGCGTCACTGTCGGCGACCCACAGTCCCAGCTGCTCGGCGCCGGTGGTCAGGGCGGCGCGGGAGGCGACGGTGCCCACCACCCGGCGCTCGACGTCGTCCTGATGGCGCAGCGCTTCGATGGCGGCCGCCTGGGCGGCCACGTTGAGATAGAAGGGCTGGCGGACCTGGTCGACCGCGGTCCGGAAGGTGTCCGTGCCACACAGCCCGTAGCCGACGCGCAGGCCGGCCAGCCCGTAGACCTTGGAGAAGGTGCGCAGCAGAACGAGGTTGGGGTAGCGGGCCAGCAGCTCGACCGAGGCATAGGGGTCACCCAGCTTCAGCGAGAACTCGCAATACGCCTCGTCGAGGATCACCGCCACGTGTCGCGGGATGTCCCGCAGGAACGCCTCGATGTCGCTGAGCGGCACCGCGGTGGAGGTGGGGTTGTTGGGGTTGCAGACCAGTACCAGCCGGGTGGCCACGGTCACCTCGCGGGCCATCGCGGCCAGGTCGTGGCGATCCTGGCCGTCCAGCGGCACCTCGATCCCCCGCGCGCCGGAAGCGGCCGCCAGATGCGGGTAGACGCTGAACGCCGGCCAGGCATACACCACCTCCGCGCCCGGCTCGAGCAGAGCCTCGCCGGCGGCCAGGAGGATGTCGCAGGAGCCGTTGCCCAGCGCGATCCGGGTCGGCGGAACGCCGTAGCGATCCGAGATCGCGTCACGCAGCGCTGCGTAGCTCGGATCCGGGTAACGGTTGACGCCCCGCAGCGCCTCGGCGGCGGCATCGAGAACCGCGTCTGCCGGCGGGAGATGCGACTCGTTCGAGGCCAGCATGGCGATGTCGGCGCCCAGGTCGTATCCCCCGGCCACCGGGTATACCGGGATCCGGCGGATCCGCTGCGCGTACTCGATCGGCATGGCCGACACCGAGGCTACTGAGCCGCCTCCAGGTCGGCTCGCAGCGAACGAGCCTCCCGCAGGTAGACATGACGCGACTCGTGGGAGTCCTCGGCGTAGTAGTGGACGAGCACCCGGATCACCCGGGGCACCGAGCCGGGGACGGGCACCTCGCGGGCGCACAGCAGCGGAACGCGATCGAGGCCGAGCCGCCGGGCGGCGACGGCTGGGAACTCGGCGTCCAGGTCGTGGGTCAGCGTGAAGATGCAGCTGACCATCGCCGCGGGCTCCAGCTGGTTGCGAGACATCAGCTCCCGCATCAGCTCGTCGGTGGCGGAGAGGATCGAATCGGCGTCGTTGCGCTCGACGCTGTTGGCGCCTCGGAGCGCGAACAATCGCTGCATTGTCCGGCCGATTGTGCCAGAGGGTATCGGCGGCTCTCGCGGCGGCGGCCTCAGCGGACCTGATAGACGGTGGCGCAGCCGAACCGGTGCACGGACTGCAGCACCGGCCCGAGACGCTGGACCAGTTCGTCCTTCCCGTCCACGACGACGTGCAGAGAACAGTCGGTGAGCAGGAACCGCGCGTGCGTGGCCAGCACGGTGGTCCGGGTCTGAGCCCCGGTCATACTGGCACTGAGGAGCTTGGCTACCAGCGCGATTCGCGCTCCGCAGTTGGGCTCTGACCACACGCAGTCCCCCACGTAGGTGTGCCGACCGGTGACCCCGGGGATGACCTTGCCGAGATACAGCCTGCTCACAACGCCGCCGGGCGTCCTATCCCGGGCCAGGAAGTCGATCGCCCGGTTCTCGCCCGTGGTGATGAAGTTGCCCGTCTGGAGACGGGGGCTCACGCTGCTGGCGGCCCCCTTGAGCTCCCAGTAGGTGGTGGGCACGGTAAAGGCCAGAATCAGCAGGACCGCCAGCGCCTTACCGGCGCGCAGGCGACCCCAGCCGAGACGCAGGCACCCATCGACAGCCAGCACGGCCAGGGGCAGCGTGATCCCCAGAAACGTGTGCAGCGGGGCTCCGCCGGTGGAGACGCCCGACTCCACGAAGATGATGATCGTGGCCACCGGCCACACCCGGGCTGTGCGGATCACGAAGTTGCGCGGCGCCCCCCGGTAGCCGGTCAGCGCCACCAGACCCAGGGGCAACACGATCAGGAAGATGGAGAAGGCCTGGAGCGAGTGCTTCAGACCGTTGCCGCCGTTGGCCCAAGAGCTATCGAGCTTGCCCAGGGCGGCGTAGTAGAGCAGCGGGATCAGCGTCAGCCCGATGGACAGCACCGCCAGGCGGATGCGGGGCGAGAGCAGCTCGGCCCGCATCCGGCCGGGTAAGCGCCGGTCGCGCAGGACGTCTCGGTTCTCGGCGCAGAAGATCTCGAGCAGCCCGAGGATGACCACCAACAGCTCGCCCTGCCACGGGTGCAGGATGCTGGCCAGCGCTCCGAGCAGTCCTGGCCACCATGAAACACGGGCCTCCCGGCGGGCGGAGGCGTAGATGATCAGGGCGCCGATGATGGCGGCCAGAGCCACCGGCCCGAACGTGTAGCCCCAGTTCCAGAAGGGCGGGAACAGGTCACCGATGACCCCGAAGCCTCCGTAAACGGTGGTGAACGACCCGTAGAAGAGCGTCAGCGCGATGACCGCCAGCCACGGTCCGCGACCAGCGTCGGGCATCGCCCGCCGCACGTAGGCGCGGATGGCAAAGAACAGTCCCAGCACGGCCACCGGCTTCCACAGAAGCAGCGACAGCCAGGGAGCCATGCCGGCGGCCACCAGCAGGCCCGAGATGAGGATCGCCGGCTGGAAGTAGTCAGCCGGGGTGGCGTGAATCACGAACAGGTTGGCCACCAGCAGGTGCTGGGAGGCCGAGCGCACCCATGCCATGTACTGCAGCTGATCGGTGGGATACGGGCCGTCGCCCCCGGTCCACACCAGCCCGTGGCTGGTCGCCTGGTGGTACAGGTCGAGGCCGAGGACCCACACCGAGACCAGCGAGAACACAATCAGCAGCGCCCACTCACCGGCGTCCAGGCCACGCCGAGCCTGGCGATCCGGCTCGATCGGCGGGACGGCACGAGGGGTGGCTTCGGACGTGATCACGCCGGCCCCCGTATCGACTCGCGCCGCTCAGGCCGTAGGCGACGCATGCGCGAAAAAACTAGCAGGGGGTCCACCCCGTGCTCTCCGCGCCGTCGCGGTCAGACGGACCCGCCGGCACCCTCAGCGCGCGAGCTTCTGCTGGTAGGCCAGGGCCGCCTGGTCGACCGGGCTGCTCATCGGACGGACGCCCGCGTTGTTGAGGAGAATGCTCCACTGCGGGGTGAAGGTGACCAGCACGAACATGCTGAACAGGACCGCCACCGTACGCAGACGCCGGCTGGTCGCCAGCGCGGCCAGCGGCAGCGCCCAGACCGTGTACCAGGGCATCAGCCACGACGTGCTGGCGACCAGGGCGATCGTGGCCCAGCCGGCCCCGGCCAGCCAGTCGCGTCGTCGCAGTTGCCAGAGCACGATCAGCACCAGCGCCACATCGATCACCCGCATCAGCCCCGGCGTCCGGCCACCCAGGCCGACCGCCAGCCCGATCAGGTTGGGGATGCTGTAGCCGGTAACCACGGAGCTCTGCTCGGCCAGGTTGGGCAGGCTGGTCCCGAACAGCGCCAGGCTCATCACCACCAGCGGCACCGCGGCTGCCACCACACCGGTGAGCACCCGGAGGCGCCGCTCGGGCGGACGTGCCGCCATGAGCAGGAACGGCAGCATGATCACGGCGGTGAACTTGATGGCCACAGCCAGCATCAGCACCGCCCCCGCGGAGCGGTCGCGCCGAGCCAGGAGCAGGGCAATCGCCCCGGTGATCGGGAGCAGCGTCAGGAAGTCGTTGTGGAAGGAGCCGACTGCGAAGAACACGTAGACCGGGTTGGCCACCACCAGCACGAGCACCGGTCGGGGATCGATGTCCAGCAACCGGGCACACCGGTAAAGGCACCACAGGAAGCCCAGACTGGCCGCCACGGTCACCACCTTGACCACCCAGTAGGCGACCGGCAGCGACAGGAACGCCAGCGGATAGGTCAGCGCGGTGAACAGCGGGCCGTAGGGGCTGGGCAGGTTGTGCCAGCTGGTGAAGCGGTACACCGGATCAAAGCTCTCCGCGTTGATCACGTGGGTGTAGGGGTTCAGCCCGTGGAGGGCCCCGAGCCGGGCGTATCCGAGGTAGTTGAACAGATCGGTGAGCTGCAGCGGCGGCCCGAGCATCAGGATCAGGTTGATCGCCACCGCCGCCACGGCGATGATGCGCAGCGACAGCGAGCGGGCGGCCATCAGCACCAGCGCGTAGGCCACGACCATGACGGTCAGCAGCACCGAATAGGCCCTCATCAGGGGCACTGACCCCAGCGTGGGGTGCCCGAACAGCCAGCCCACGGGGCCGGCCTCCCAGCCCGGGAAGGCCTGTCTGCTCTTGGGAACCAGGATCGTTCCCCCGGCCGTGGAGAACGCCACCACGCCGAGCACACCGGCGATCAGCAGTGCCAGGCCAACCCAACCCCACCGCGCGCCCAGCCGTGGCGGTGCCCAGCCCTGTGTCCGGCTGCGCAGCCAGGTCAGCCATCCGGGCAACGCTCCACCGGCGCTGGCCGGGGGGAGGGTGACCGAAGCGTGCGACGCGGAGCCTGGCGTTGACATGGGTGTGGGGGTGGACATGCCGTGCGGCGACACCGCCGAACGTGCCCGGGGCAAGTCTGCCCTGGAACGCGCACGCCAGTGTTAGGAGATCACCAAGCAAGATACCCCGGGGAAGCAGGAAATCCGCCTCACCGCCGCCTCAACTCGGCGCCGCGGCTGGCATCCTGACGGCAATGAGCGCCTCGACCATCGCTCGCGACACCGGCCGCCACGGGCGGACCACCTGGCTGGCGCAGATCCGCACCCCGGCCAGCTGGGCGGTCCTCGCTCTGACTGTGCTGGCCGCCGCGATCCGCTTCTTCTATCTCGGGCACCAGGGCTTCTGGTTTGACGAGGGCAACACCGCTCTGCTGGTCAAGCAGTCCCCGGGCGGCATGCTGGGGCTGATCCCTCAGACCGAATCCACGCCTCCGCTCTACTACATGGCGGCGTGGGTGTGGGTGCGGATCTTCGGGGACACCGAAGGCGGGCTGCGCTCGCTCTCGGCTCTGGCCGGCGTGCTGACGGTTCCGGTCGCCTACGCCGCCGCGGCCGAGCTGGTCTCCGGATGGCGCGCCGCCGCTGGCTCGATCGACCTCCAGGCCGCCGGGCGCCGGGCCGGGCTGATCACCGCCGCACTCACCGCTTGTAATCCCTTGCTGATCTGGTATTCGCAGGAGGGCCGCTCCTATGAGTTGCTCGTCCTGTTGGGCGCGGTGACGCTGTTGGCATTTGCGCGCGCCCGGGTCAATCCGACGCGCCGTGCCCTGACTGCGTGGGTGATCGCCTGCGCGCTCGCGCTGCTCACCCATTACTACGCCGCCATGCTGGTCGTCCCTGAGGCCGCCTGGCTGCTGTGGGAGCACCGCCGGGTACGTCGGGTGCAGGTCGGCGTGGTCCTGGCTCTGGCATGCGGGGCGGCGCTGATCCCGCTGGCGCTGTCACAGAACGCGACTGGACGGGACAGCTGGATCCCCCACTCCCCGTTCGGCCTGCGACTCGCGCAGGTGATCCCCCAGCTGCTGATCGGCACCGGAGCCCCCGCCCGGCAGGCGCTCAAGTTCGCGGCCATGGCGCTGGCAGCCGTCTCGGTCGGGCTCCTGGTGCTCCCGGGGCGATGGGGAAAGCACCGGGGCGCGCTGCTGGCCGGCGGACTGGCGCTGGCGGGTTTCGTGATCGTGCTGGTGCTGGCGGCTGCCGGCAGCGACTTTCTGATCACTCGCAACCTGATCATCCTGTGGCTGCCCGCGGCGATCGCCCTCGCTGGAGCGCTGGCCGTGGCGCCACGCTGGCTGGGGAGCGCTGTGGCCGCCGGACTGTGCGGGATCGGCCTGGCCGCGGCGATCGGCGTGGATGCCGACTACAACCTGCAGCGCCCGAATTGGCGCCTGGTGGCTCGTGCCCTTGGCCCAGCCCCCACGGCGGGGCATGACCGGGTCCTGCTGATCCAGCACTACCGCATGCTGCTGCCGCTGTCGCTGTACATGCCCCACCTGGCGTTCATGCGTGGTCCCGGCGTGGCCGCCCACCGTGTCACGCAGCTGGACGTGATCGCGATGCGCTCGCCGCAGCAGCCGCTGTGCTGGTGGGGCGCGGCTTGCAACCTGATCCCCTCCCAAATGCAGACCAGCTACGCGATCCCGGGCTTCCACATCGCCGGTCGCCGTCAGGTGGAGCAGTTCACGATCCTGCGCCTTCTCCCCGACCGGCCGATGACGCTCACGGCGGCGGCCGTCTCCCGAGCCCTGCAGGCGACTGAGCTGCTTCACGACGGACTGATCGTCCAGCGTTCCTGAGCCGGTCCACCTCGATCTCTGACAGTCGCCGGTAGGCGCCGGGGGCCAGGTCGCCCAAGCGCAGGGGCCCGAAGCGCACCCGCTCGAGCTCGAGTACCGGATGGCCGACCTGCTCACACATCCGCTTGATCTGGCGCTTGCGACCCTCGTGGATCGTGATCTCAAGTCGGTCTCTCCCCACCCGGTTGACCCGAGCCGGTGAGGTGCGCCCGTCGTCGAGTTCGACTCCACCCCGGAGTGCCCGCAGCGCCGAGTCCGAGACGGGCGGGCGGGCCACGCGGACGCGGTAGGTCTTGTCCACCTCAAAGCTCGGATGGGTCAGCCGGTGGGCCAGCGGCCCGTGGTTGGTGAGCAGGATCAGACCGCTGGCATCAATGTCCAGGCGGCCGACCGGATACAGGCGCCGGGCATCGGGGACGAGCGAGACGACCGTCGGCCGCCGCTGAGGATCGCTCGCCGTCGAGACGACGCCGGCCGGCTTGTGAACCAGGTAGACGATTCGCTCGGGCTCTCCAGTTATCAGATCGCCGTCGACGCTCACCCGGTCAATGCCGGGTTCGACACCGCGCGCGGGATCCTCGACCACCTCGCCGTCAACCCTGACCCGCCCGGCCCGGATGATCTCCTCGGCCGCGCGGCGAGACGCCACTCCGGCAGAGGCGAGGAACTTGGCCAGGCGCACGGAGCGATTAAAGCCCGTGCCCGGCTCCTGGGGCTCCAGCGGTGTCCTGCGCTATCCTCAGCGCTCTTCCAGCCCGGAGCCGCCGGCCCGGTCAGTGCCACCGGGAAAACTTCTGGGAAAAACATGTCGCTTCCTGCCTCCGGCACCCCCTTGGCTGATATCCACGACGAGCTGGCGCGCCTGCCGGCCGAAGAGCGTGGCCCTGCCTCCGCGTTCCTCGCTGAGCATCCCCCCGGCGTCGGCGCGCCCGTCGCGGTGGTGATCCCGGCTTACAACGAGGAGCCGACCGTGGCCGATGTCGTCAACGAGATCCCCCGGGAGATCGCCGGCCTGCCCACCGAGGTGATCGTGGTTGTCGACGGTGCCACCGACGCCACGGCGGCGGCGGCGGCGGCGGCCGGAGCGCTGGTCTGCGACGTCCCGGTGAACCGGGGTCAGGGCCTGGTTTTCAAGCTGGGGTACTGGCTGGCCCGGGCGCGGGGGGCAGAGGTGATCGCCACGATCGATGCCGACGGACAGTATGAGCCGCTCGAACTCCAGCGCGTGGTCGAGCCGATCGTCGCGCAGCAGGCCGACTTCGTGAATGGCTCACGGCGGCTCGGCACCGAGCTCACGAGCGATCCGGTGCGCCGCGCCGGCGTGATCTTCTTCGGCGGCTTGGTGAGCTTGCTGGTGAGGCAGAAGATCACGGATCCCGCCTGCGGCATCCGCGCGATGCGCGCGACGGTCAGCGCCTCGATCAGGTTAGACCAGACGCAGTACCAGACCTCCGAGGTCCTGATCGCCACCGCGATGAACGGCTTTCGCGTGGTCGAAGTGGCCACGACGATGCGCGATCGGCCCGACGGTGCGACCGGCACCAAGAAGGGGCCGAACCTGCTCTACGGCATGCGGTTCGCGCGCGCGATCCTCGGCACCTGGCGCAGAGAGCGAAAGGCGGCGCGTACGCGGCTGCGCTCCGAGAACACCCAGTACTCGTAGACCACGAACTTCGCGAAGAACAGGATGACCGTCACGGCGACGTAGGCCAGCGTGACGATCAGCAACCGGATCCCGTGGTGATTCGGTAGTGACTGCACGCGGGCGTTGGTCCACCCGGTCGCGGCCGAGGTCGTGATCAGCACGACGATCGAGATCGCGATGTACCCGACGACCTGCCGGGCCGGTGGCCGCCCCTCGCGTTGCCAAGCCCAGCGCCGGTTGAGGATCCAGTTGGGTATCGCCGCCGCGATGAACCCGGCGACCGAGCACACGGTGGTCGATGCCGCCATCACGTAGAACAACATGAAGGCGATGTTGCCCGACACGAACGCCACCACCGAACCCATGGCATATTTCGTGAAGCGAGCCGAAAACGGCGTCCGGGTCAGCCACTGCCACAGGCGATGCTGCGCGAGGCGCGTGACGAGCTCGGACTGCACGCGAGCCCACTTGCGGGCGGGGCCGGCCGGCCCGGCCCGTCGGCCCTCATGCCCTCCTGGCTCGTCAAGCGACATGGGCGGATACTAGCCGCCCCGTTCCCGGCCCGTTCACCTTGGGCTGAACCGGCGAGCCACAAGGCACGGCTGAGCGTTGGGCTGAACCGGCGAGCCGCAAGGCACGGCTGAGCGGCCGCCGGGGCCTGCCACCATAGGCACATGGATCTCGATCGCATGGCGCGGGCGCTGGCCGAGCTCGGCGAACCCGAGTATCGCCTCGACCAGATCTGGAAGTGGACCGCCAAGGGCGCCACCAGCTACGCGGCGATGACCAACCTGCCGCGCTGGCTTCGGGACCTCCTGACGGAGTCGGCACCGTTCTCCACGCTCACGGTCGAGCGCGAGAGCACGGCGTCGGACCGTACCGTCAAGGTGCTGTTCCGCACCGCCGACAGCCGTCCGCTCGAAGCGGTGCTGATGCGCTACCGGGACGGCCGCCGGTCCCTGTGCCTGTCCTCGCAGTCGGGCTGCCCGCTCACCTGCAGCTTCTGTGCCACCGGGAGCATGCGCTTCGCCCGCAACCTGACCGCCTGGGAGATCCTCGATCAGGCGCTGCATTTCCGGCGCATGACGGCGGTCGATCACGCCGTGTTCATGGGGATGGGTGAGCCGCTGATGAACCTCGACAGCGTCTTGGCCGCCTGCGAGCGGCTGCCCGACCTGGGCATCACCCACAGGCGCACCGCCATCTCTACGGTGGGATGGATCCCGGGGATCGACCGGCTGACGGCTGATCCGCGTCCGCTCCGCCTGGCGCTATCCCTGCACGCGGCCGACGAGGCACTGCGCAGCGAGCTGATGCCGGTCAACGACCGCTACTCGCTGACTGATGTGCTGGCCGCCTGCCGGCGCCACTACGAGCAAAAGCGCCGGAAGGTGTTCGTGGAGTACGTGATGCTCGCTGGTGTCAACGACTCGCACGTTCAGGCCCGCCAGCTGGCCGACGTGCTGGAGCCCTGGATCTACAAGGTCAACCTGATCCCCTTCAATCCCACCGACTCCCCTTATCAGGCGTCCAGTACCAAGGCGATCCAGGCCTTCCGGGAAGAGCTCGAGCGCCACGGCCTGGACGCCACGGTCCGTCTCACCCGCGGCCGAGACATCGACGCCGCCTGCGGTCAGCTGGCCGCCCGGACCGTATGATCGCCCGGGTGAAGCCTGCCTCCCTCGCCCGTGCCCTCGGACTTGCGCGGATCGCGTTCGGCCTCGGGCTGATCGCCCAGCCCGAGCGGCTGACCACCTCCTGGATCGGCCGCGACGCCAAGGGTGCTGGAGCGCAGGTGGCGGTGCGCGGCCTGGGCGCCCGGGACCTGGTCCTCGGAGCTGGTGCCACGATCTCGGACGGCAACGATCGCCAGCGCTGGCTCGCCGCTGGGATGGTCGGAGACGCGGCGGACCTGACCGCCACCCTGGCGGCCGGGCGAGCGCTCCCGATGCGCGGCCGCGTGCTGGTGGGGATCCTGGCCGGCGCCGGCCTGGCGATCGGCGGCGCAGCCCTCGCCGGGCTGCGGCGCTAGAAGTCGAGGTCCGGCTCCTCCCCGCCTCCTGGCGAACGCGAACGCGAGGGTGAAGGCGAGGGTGACACATGTTCGCCCTCAGATCCCCCGGACCCCGCCCGCCCGGCCCGGACGTCCCCGACCCGCAGCAGCCGCTCCCGGAGCTCCTCCTCGATCTCCGGTGTGGGGTCGAACTGCCGTGGATCCGGCAATTCGTCGGTCGAGCTCAGCCCGAATAGGCGAAGGAACAGGTCGGTCGTGCGATAGAGCACGGCGCCGAACTGGGAGCGGCCGGCCTCCTCGATCATCCCGCGCTCGAGCAGCGTGCCGGCGGCCGATTCGGCGTTGACGCCACGGATACGGGCGATTTCGGGCCGGGATACGGGCTGTAGGTAGGCGATGATTGCCAGCGTTTCGGCCTGGGCCGGAGTCAGGGGCGGGGTGCGCGGCCGGGCCAGCAGCCGCCTCGCGGCCGCCTCGGCGTCAGGGTGTGAGCTGAGCGACCAGCCGCCCGCCACCTCGCGCACCACGAGCCCGCGGCGATCGAACTCGAGGTGCTCACGCAGGCGCTCCAGCGCCCTGACCACGTCGTGCAGCTCCACATCGGCGGCGTCCGCCAGCGCCTCGGAGCTCACAGGATCCGGAGACAGGAAGAGGAGCGCCTCGATCGT
>DASZMP010000150.1:0-5516 GCA_035551795.1 Solirubrobacteraceae bacterium
CGGCGCGCTGAGCTCGGCTCCAGACCCAGCAGGCACTGCCCGATGGCACAGCCCGGTGCCGACGCCATAGGCGAGCAGCGCGACAGTTTCAGCCCCCAGGTCGATCTGACCCGGGTGGCCAACCGCATAAACGGCGCGATCAAGACGGTGAAGTGCTCCGCGTCTCACGCGCATGCGAATCATCTGACGGCTCATTCCGGCCTTCATCGCGAAATACAGAGCGCTGACCCCGTGGAGAATCACCCCACCCGGCACAAATCCGTAACCGCCCGCCCGCCAGATAGCCTGATCTACGCGTGTCAGACGAACTCTTTCTGATCGACGGGAACAGCCTGGCGTACCGGGCGTTCTTTGCTCTGCCCGAGTCGATCGCCACCTCCACGGGCGTCCCCACGAACGCCATCTTCGGGTTCGCATCGATGCTGGTGAAGATCCTCACCGACTACGGGCCCAAGGCGACCGTCGTGGTCTGGGACGGCGGCTACACCGGGCGCAAGGAGATCTACCCTGAGTACAAGGCCCAGCGCTCCACGCGTCCCGACCTCCTCAAGGAGCAGTGGCCGAGCTTCGAGCCGCTGGTGGACGCGTTCGGATACAGGAACCTCAGGGTCGAGGGCTACGAGGCCGACGACGTGATCGCGTCGATCGCTGCCAAGGCCACTGGCGACGGCGACGGCGCCGACCCGATCGACGTGATGGTGGTGACCGGCGACCGTGATGCCTACCAGCTGGTCGACGACCACACCCGGATCATGACCACTAGCCGGGGCATCACCGACACCCGCGTCTACGACCGCGAGGGCGTGATCGAGCGCTACGGCATCCCGCCGGAGCTGGTGCCTGACTTCATCGGGCTCAAGGGCGACACCTCGGACAACATTCCCGGCGTCCCCGGGATCGGCGACAAGACGGCGGCCGACCTCCTGCAGCGGTTTGGATCGCTGGAATCCGTCCTTGACCACATCGACGACATCTCCGGCGCCAAGCGCAAGGAAAACCTTCATCAACATGCGGACGCCGCGCGGGTGTCCAAGCAGCTGGCCACGGCCAAGCGCGACATCCCGCTGGAGATCGACCTCACCGGGTTCGTCTCCCAGCAGCCGGATCGCTCCAAGCTGCGCGACACCTTCCGCCAGTTCGAGCTGCGCGAGCCGCTTCGCCGCCTCGAGGAGGCTCTGGGCTCGGCCGACGCCGCGGCGCCCGCCCCGGCGGCCGCGCTCGGCAATGAGCTCACCGCCACCATCCGCCAGACCACCCTCACGGACCTGGACAGGCGGCTGCCCAACACCGAGGTGGCCGTCGCCGTGCGCGCTCCGATCACCCCGGAGGGTGCCCTGTTCGCCGAGGACGGCGGCTGGAGCTTCGCCGTCCAGGCCAAGGGCTCCAGCGAGGTCCTGACGGGAACGGCCGGCACCCCGAGCGAGCTGGTGAGGATCCTCAAGCGCCGCCCGGTGATCGCCCACGACGCCAAGGCCCTCCAGACCGTTCCAGAGAACCTCGCGCTCGACACCGAGGTGGCCGCCTACCTGCTCGAGCCGGCCAGGCGCGCCTACCCGTTTCGAGAGCTGACTGAGGAGCGTGGCTTCGGCACCGACATCGACAACGCCGTCGCGGGCGACGCCGTCCTGCTCCGGCCGCTGGCCGATTGGCAGCGCGAGGAGATCCGGGCCCGGGGTCTCACCGACCTGCTCACCGACGTCGAGCTGCCGCTGATCCGGATCCTGCGCCAGATGGAGCTGGCCGGCCTGAAGCTGGACACGCAGCTTCTGGCCACGATCTCCACCGAGGTCAAGGCGGAGGCAGATGCGCTGGAGCGGGAGATCTTCGAGATAACCGGCCTGGAGTTCACACTCGGTTCGCCTCAGCAGCTGGGGGAGGTGCTGTTCGGGCAGCTGGGACTGTCGCGCAAGCGCCGGGGCAAGACGGGCTACTCCACGGACGCCCGGGTCCTGCAGGCGATTCGCCACGAACATCCGGTGATCCCGAAGATCGAGCGCTGGCGCGAGCTCAACCAGCTGGCCAAGACCTACCTGGATGCGCTGCCGCTGTTGATCGCGCAGGACGGCCGGATCCACACCACGTTCAACCAGACGGCGGCCACCACGGGCCGGCTGTCATCCAACAACCCCAACCTCCAGAACATCCCCATACGCACGCCCCTGGGACGTCAGATCCGGGCCTGCTTCGTGGCCGAGCCCGGCAATCTCCTGGTCTCGGCCGACTATTCGCAGGTGGAGCTGCGGATCCTGGCCCACATCTCGGGCGAGGAGGTGCTCAAGCAGATCTTCCGCCGCGGCGAGGACGTGCACACCGCCACGGCCTGTCGTGTGTTCAACGTGACGCCGGACCAGATCGACCCGGGCATGCGCTCCAAATCCAAGATGATCAACTACGGCATCGTCTACGGCCTTTCGGCCTGGGGCATGGCCGACCGCCTGGACATCCCCCAGGAGGAGGCCGACGAGTTCATCCAGCGCTACATGGACGGCTTCCCGGCGGTGCGGAGGTTCATAGAGGAGACGATCGAGCAGGGGACCGAGCACGGCTACGTCTCGACGCTGTTCGGCCGCCGGCGCCAGGTGCCTGAGCTGCGGGCCCGCCGCTGGGATCTGCGCAAGCAGGGGGAGCGCTTCGCCGTCAACATGGTCATCCAGGGGACGGCCGCCGACATCATGAAGGTGGCCATGGTCCGCTGCGACCAGGCGCTGGCCGACGAGGGCGTCCGTTCCCGACTGGTCCTGCAGATCCACGACGAGCTCCTGTTCGAAGGCCCCGCCGACGAGGCCGACGCGGTGAGCCGGCTCGCCGAGCGCGAGATGGCGGCCGCCTTCGAGATGGACCCGCCGCTGGCCGTGGAGGTCGGCGCCGGGCCGGACTGGCTGGCCGCCAAGTGAGGCGGGCGGTCCTCGCGGGCCGGCTGCTGGGGTTCGCGCTGGCGCTGCTCGTGATGAGCGCGCCAGCGGCGGCGAAGCCGCTCGGAGCGGTCCCGGCAACGGCGGCGAAGCCGCTCGGAGCGGTCCCGGCAACGGCGGCAAAGCCGCTCGCAGCGGTGCCCGACCTGGCCACCGCGGGCTCTCCGGCTCCGCTCGGCCGGGGTCTGGCGGCCGGCGGCCCCACAGACGTCCGCACCGCCGGCGCCCCGATCAGCTACCAGGGCGGCCCGGTTCTACACGCCAACCGGACGCACCTGATCTTCTGGGCGCCCAGCAACCATCCCGAGCTGCGCTTCGAGCCCGGGTATATGGCGCTCATGGAGCGGTTCCTCAGGGACGTGGCCCGAGCCAGCCGCTCCACGCGCAGCATCTACGGCATCACCGGCGAGTACCGGGACCCGGGCGGTCCAGCCGCGTACGCCTCCGCGTACGCCGGCCACGTGGTGGACACCGATCCGACCCCGGCCAGCGGCTGTACCGAACCCGTCACCGGACCAGGCTGGACCACGTGCGTGACCGACAGGCAGCTGCAGGACGAACTCGCGCGAGTGATCGCCGACCACGGCCTCTCCACGGCCGCAGACAACATCTACTTAATCGTCACCCCGGACGGTCTGGGCAGCTGTGTCGG
This sequence comes from Solirubrobacteraceae bacterium, assembly GCA_035551795.1. Taxonomy (GTDB): domain Bacteria; phylum Actinomycetota; class Thermoleophilia; order Solirubrobacterales; family Solirubrobacteraceae; genus Palsa-465. Next base: position 3,565 of record DASZMP010000150.1, read on the forward strand.
GGCGGACTGCGCGCTGGGGGGGCCGGACGGCGGCTACTGTGGCTACCACTCGTGGTTGGGCACGCATCTGCTCTACGCGGTGATTCCCTACAACGCGGTTCCGGGGCATTGCCAGTCCACCAACCCCAGGCCGAACGCCAGCGCGGCCGATCCGGCTCTGTCCGCGATCGCCCATGAGCAGGCCGAGACGATCACGGACCCCTACGGCGACGGCTGGTTGAGCTCCGACGGGTCGGAAATCGCTGACCTGTGCTTCACCTCCTACGGTCCCGCACTGGGCGGCACCGGGAGCGCGGAGTGGAACGAGCGGATCGCCGGCGGCCACTTCTGGCTCCAGGAGCTGTACAGCCGCATCTCCGGCGGCTGCGCACCCCGGCCGCAGCCTGACTCGGCGTACATCGTGACGCCTGGACGGGTCGTGGCAGGCGAACCGGTGCGGCTGACCGCACGTGCCCATCAGCCCGGGGGCCGGATCGCGGCCTACAACTGGAACTTCGGCGACCGGCACGGCGGGCGAGGCCGGAGGCCCGAGCACACCTACCGGCGAGCCGGCGTCTACCGCGTGTTCCTGCGCGTCACCGACAGCGCCGGGAACTGGGCCCACGCGAAGCGGACCCTGACGGTCAGGCAGCCGTGAGCAGGGCGGTCCGCGCCGGGTGGGTGGTTTGGGCGTACTCGGGCGGTGCGATCTGCAGGTAGTGGCCAAATGACCAGTCGATGAACCGCTTGGGCGACATCCCGCGCAGGGCCGCGCCGAGCAGCCGGGGCGGCACTCGCGGTACCAGCCACTGCACCCTGAGCAGCCAGTCGAACTTACTACGGTGCGAGGCGCTGAACGCGCCGTAAGTGGCCAGGGCGGCAGCCGGTGACTGCCGGCCCGCTAACACATCCCGCAGTTCCCGTCCGCAGGCCACTCCGAAATACAGCGCCGTGCGGATCCCCTCGGCGGTCAGGGGCAGGCAGTGGCCGGCCGAATCCCCGACGAAGAAGATGCCGTCCTCGGTGGCCTCCCGGATCCGGTGGGGAATCCAGTTGCCCTGGTAGCGGACCGGATCGCGGTGCAGATCGTCGGCCAGGCGGACGGTCGGCTCCTTGACATGGAAACGGGGGTCGAACGAGCCCACGCCGACGCGGACCTCGGCGCCGGCTGGGAAGCTCCACCCGTAGCCGGCCCGAACGTAGGAGCGATCGATCCACACCTCCAGGTCGGCGCCCCCGCCGTGGGGATGGACCTCCAGGCCTCGCGACAAATACGCATCCGGCGGTTGGATGGGGTCACCGCCACCCAGGACGCGGCGCCAGCCCAGGGCATCGACGACGATCCGCGCCCTGATATCCCCCCGGTCGGTGTGGACGGTGTTGCCGGTCCGGCCGTCCACCTTGGCGGTCTCGAACCGGAAGTCCCCCTGGCCGGCCAGCGCGCCGCACAGCGTCCGGTAGTCGAACGTGGAGAAGGTCCAGGGCAGGTCGTAGCGCACCGTCGTGTGGGGGGTGTGGATGGTCAGCTCGCCGAAGGTCTGCTGATGGGCCTCCATCAGATCCATGGCGTCGAGCCACCCCGTCGGAATCCCGCACGCCGAGGTCTGGCGCTCGCCGATCTCGTAGCGGTCGACCACGAGCACTTTCGCGCCGCTGCCGACCAGCTCGCGAGCGATCGCCAGTCCCGCGAACGAAGCGCCGCAGATCAGCACGTCGCAATCGCGCTGGAGCGCCGTGCGCTCGGCTCCGCGCTTGGTGGCTCTCACTGGCATGGACGGTCCCTCACCTGGGCAATGATACGGCTGCGCCACGGTGGCGAGTGGCCTGTGCACAGGCGTGGCGATGGCTGGGACCCAGCGAACATACGGCTGCGCTAGGCTTCGACCGGTGCAAACAATGATCGAGAATCCCCAGGCTCATGTAGTCGAGGGGTCCAATGGACTGCTGCTCGAAATCGACGGGCAGATCGTCCC
>DASZMP010000151.1:0-34004 GCA_035551795.1 Solirubrobacteraceae bacterium
TTCCCGGTTGATCGCGGTGGCGCGGATGAGGAGATGGTCGCCACCGCCAAGGCGATCCTCGCCCGCGGCGACATCGTGCTCATCTTCCCTGAGGGCACCCGCACCCGTCCCGGCTCCCTGGGCAAGCCCAAGCGCGGCGTCGGCCGACTGGTGCTGGAGACCGGCGCCCCGGTGGTTCCGGTGGCCGTGATCGGCACCGAGGCCATCCGCCGTGGCTGGCGCATCCGCCCCCACCGGGTGCGCATCCGCGCCGGGCGCCAGCTCAACTTCCCGCAGGTGGACGAGCCCTCGCGCGCTCTGGCCGGTGCGGTCACAGATCGGATCTGGCCCTGCGTGATGCTGCAGTGGGAGTGGCTCGGAGGCCTGGCCCCGGTGCGTCGGGTGGCCGTCATCGGCGCCGGCACCTGGGGGACCAGCCTGGCCGTCTGTCTGGCCCGCGCCGGCCTCGAGGTCGACCTGGGCTGCCGCACCCAGGAGCAGGCCGTGGCCGTACAGGCGGCGGGTGAGAACGCTCGATACCTGCCCGCAGTGCCACTACCCGACGGGGTCCGGGTGATGCGCGCGTCGGAACTGAAGCTCGAGGGGCACGACATCGTCTGCCTGGCCGTTCCCGCCAAGGCGCTGCCCGCGGTGCTGGCCGCCCATGGCGGAAGCATCACCAGCCGCAGCGGCGTGGTCGTCGTCTCTAAGGGTCTGGTGCCGCCCCTGGCCACCCTGCCCGCGGCGTTTGCGGCCGAGCGCTGCAATGCGCGTGCCGTGGCTGTTCTCGGCGGTCCGGCGCACGCGGCCGAGATGCTCGACCACGGGGCGTCGGTCGTCCTGGCCTCACTGGACCGCGGGTTCGCCCGCCAGCTCGCGGATGCGTTGGCCGCGGCCAAGCTCGATGCCACCGTGACCGCTGACGTGACCGGCGTGGAGCTGGCCGGCTGTGCCAAGAACGCCGCCGTGCTGGCCGCCGCCGCCGCGTTCGGTGCCGGCCCGAATACCGCCGGCGCGGCGGCCGGGAAAGTGTTCGCCGAGATCGACGCGCTGGCGCGCGCGCAGGGCGCCCGGCCGGAAACGTTCGCCGGCCTGGCCGGAGCCGGCGACCTGGTGGCCACGGTGGTGGCCACTGGCTCACGCAACCGACGCGCGGGCGAGCTGCTGGCCCAGGGCGTGCCCCCACAGGAGATCGGGGCTGCGCTCGGACACGCCGCGGAGGCGGTTGACTCGGTGCCGCTACTCGCCGCCGCCGCGCGCCAGGCCCACCTCGACACACCCGCCCTGGATGGGCTGGCCGCGCTGGTGCAGGGCCGTATCGAGCCCGAGCGCTGGGCGGCGACCGTCACCGACCCAGCACGACGAAAGTCCCGCCGCTCTATCCGCGCCGCCTGACCCCAGGTATCTTGCCCATGCCGTGGCCAGTCACCAATCAATGCCCAAGGCAGAGCTCGACGCTCGCTTCACCGAGCTCTACCGCCGTCATCTGCGCGACGTCTACTCCTATAGCTACTACCGCGTCGGCAACCATCACGATGCCGAGGACCTCACCGAGCAGACCTTTCTGCAGGCCTATCGACACTTCGAGCGGGCTCTACGTGAATCGCACGGACGGCCGTTACGCCCATGGCTCATCCGCATCGCCCACAACCTGGCGGCCAACTTCTATCGCGACCGCTCGCGCAAGCCGGAGTCGGCCATCGAGGACGCCAGCATGATCTCGGCCCCGCACACGACCGAGGCCCTGGTGGAGGGCCGCGAGGAGCTCGCCGCCATCCTGGAGGGTGTGAGCCAGCTGCCCGACGACCGGCGCGAGGCGCTGATCATGCGCTTTGCTCTGGGGATGGACAACCGGGAGATCGCCCGCGCGCTCGGGCGCAGCGACGGCGCCACCAAGGTGCTGCTCCACCGGGCGATCCGCCAGCTGGAGGGCATCGTGTCGGACGGCAACCAGCCGGCTGTGACCGAGGGAATGGCGTGAGCGCGCAGCTGAACGTCGAAGCGCTGCTGCGCGAGGCGCTGATCCCGGTCGAGCCGCCTGATGCGCTGGCGCAGCGGCTGGAGACGACTCTGGCCACGCTCACCGCGTCGGCCCAGGAGGAGCTGGAGTCCTGGGAGCTATCGGCGATGGGCGACCCGCGCAACTGGGTTCGCCCGGCCGCCGCCGCCGTGGTCACGGTCACCGCCGGCTCGGCACTCGTGGCCCTGCGCGTTCGACGGCGCCATCAGGCCAGGTTGGAGACCTCGACCACGATGCGGGAGCTGGCCGAGCGCACGCTGCAGGACATTGCGCAGGAGGCGCGGCGGATCCTTCCTGAGCGCTGAGTCGGCGTACGCGCCGCCGGGCGCTCGCTGCCTTTCCCTTCATAACCGCTGCTAGCGTCACGCGCCGTGGCCACCTGTTACCGACACCCCTCACGCGAAACCGGGGTGTCCTGTTCCTCCTGCGGTCGCCCCATCTGCCCGGATTGCATGACTCCGACCTCCGTGGGCATGCGCTGCCCGGAGTGTGCGCGGGACCGGACGAAGGTCCGAACCATGCGCGGCTCTCGCAGCGGCCTGGCCGCCGGCGCCGGGCGCCGCAGCGCGACCGAGATCCTGATCGCGATCAACCTGATCGTGTTCCTGGCCGAAGTGGCCACCGGGGTGTCGCTGTTCAGCGGCAACGAGGGCGGGTGGGTCTACCTCCACGGCGTCCTGTTCGGCCCGGCGCTGACCTCTCACGATCCATACGGCGCGGGCACAGACCAGTTCTGGCGCCTGCTCACCTCTGGCTTCCTGCACGCCAGCCTGATCCACATCGGCCTCAACATGCTGTCCCTGTGGTTCGTGGGCCGGGTGCTCGAGCCCGGGATCGGCCGCCGGAACTTCCTCGCCGTGTACTTCGCCTCGCTGTTCGCCGGCTCGTTCGGGGCGCTGCTGTTCCAGCCGCGCATCCCCACGCTCGGCGCCTCCACCGCCATCTTCGGGATCTTTGGGGCGCTGATCGTGGTGGCCAACGCCCGGCGCATTCCCATCTGGCAGAGCGGGCTGATGCCGATCCTGCTGCTCAACTTCGTGTTCACCCTCACGTACGCCGGGATCTCGATCGGCGGCCACGTGGGCGGCCTGATCGGCGGGCTGATCTGCGGATACCTGGTGGTCGAGGTGGACGAGCGCCGGGGCAAGAAGGGGCTCGCGCTGGCCGGCTGTGCGCTCGTGGCGGTGGTCAGCATCGCCGCGGGGATCGCCGTGGCCGGTGGCACCGGGTTGACGCCCAACGGCTTCACCCTCTGACGCCGAGACACCTCCGCGTCTCGTGCGGGTCGAAATTCCGCTCAGGGTGAGAGGAATTTCGACCCACACACGCTTTCAGAGCTCGACCGCCAGCGCCTGACCGGCCAGCTCCGGATTCTCCGCGACCAGGTCGGGATGAATGATCGAGGCCAGCAGCTCGAGGCCATCGATGATCCGGGGTCCGGGCCGCGAGAAGTACGCCGCGGCGTTCACAGCCACCACCTGGCCGGCGCCCAGCCGAGCCAGGTCGTCGCGATGCATCTCCGCCTCCCGGAACGCGATCTCCGCGTCATACCCGCAGGGCATCACGAGCACCAGGTCGGGCTCGGACAGAGCCACCTCGTCCCAGCTGCGCTCCTCGGACTTCTCGCCCGCGAACCCGAGCACGTCCTCGCCCCCCGCGTACTCGATCAGCTGGGGTGTCCAGTGCCCGGCCGCGAACGGCGGATCCAGCCATTCCAGGGCCGCCACTCGCGGGCGGCGCGCTCCGCGCACGGCTAACCGCACCCGATCGATCCGCGCCGACGCTTCGCGGATCAGGTCGACCGCGGCCTCTCTCGCATCCGTGGACTGGGCCAGCGTGCGCGCGTCGCCCAGCACCTCGCCCACCGTGTGCGGATCGAGCGAGATCACGAGCGGCTGGCTGTCCATCTCCTCAGCGATCGCGCGGACGTCGTCAACCGATACCGCGCAGACCGAACACAGGGCCTGGGTGACGATCAGCTCCGGACGCAGATCGTGCAGCAGCTCGTGGTCGAGCTCGTAGATCGACTGGCCGGCCAGCGTCCGCTCCTTGACCGCAGCGTCGATCTCCGCCGAGCTCAACCCCGGAGGCAGGACGTCCCGGGTCACCCGAGGCAGCTCCTCGGCCTCGGGCGGGTAGTCACATTCGTGCGTCACGGCGATAAGGTCGCCCCCAAGCCCGAGGGCGAACAGCATTTCGGTCGCGGACGGAACAAGACTGACGATTCGCATAACGAGGAGACAAAGCATGGCAGAGCGGCTCACCGATGATCAGATCTCCGAACGGCTGCAGAACTCGGAATGGCAGCGGGAGGGCGATGAGATCGTCCGCAATATCGAGCGCAAGGACTTCGCCGGGGCGATGGCCCTCGCCAACCGGATCGCCGAGGTCGCCGAGCAGCACAATCACCACCCGGACATCCTCATCCACGGCTGGAACAACGTGAAGCTGTCGCTGACCAACCACTCCGCCGGCGGGCTGACCGAGACGGACTTCGAGGTGGCCAGGGAGTTCGACGCGGTCATCTGAGCGGCGACCAACCGCATAAAAACCGTCGGACCGGCTGATACCGTTCGCACGGTCGCTTGATGAACGACGACCCATACCGAAGTAGCAGCGCGCAGCCACGGGTGGCGCTGGGGCGAGCCGCTCGATGACTGCGCTGTTCATTGTCCTGACCGCGCTCCTGGTGCTGGTCAATGCCTTTTTCGTGATCGGCGAGTACGCGCTGGTCCGGTCGCGCCGAGCCCGGCTGGAGGCGCTGATAGAGGCGGGCGGTCGTCCCGCCCGCGGAGCCCGGCTGGCGATGCACCAGCTGGACAACATCGGCGACTACATCGCGAGCTGCCAGGTGGGGATCACGATGGCCTCGATCGGAATTGGCGCCCTGGGCGAGCAGGGGATCGCCCACGCGCTGGAGTCACTGTTCGGCGAGAAGACCGCCAGCGATGTGGCCGTGGTGATCTCGGTGGTGATCGCCTACGTGCTGATCACGTTCTTCCAGAGCACGATCGGCGAGATCGTCCCCAAGCTCTACACGATCCAGCACGCCGAGGGCCTGGCCCGCCGGGTGGCCCGCCCGATGCAGTTCTTCCGGACCGTGTTCACGCCGTTCATCTACGTGCTCAACGCGAGCTCTGACCGCATTCTGCGCATGCTCGGCACCGACCCCGACGCCGAGCCCGAGGGCGGCACCCCGGACGAGCTCAAGCGGATCATCGCCGAGTCCCAGACGGGAGGCCAGCTCGACGCCGGCGAGGCGGACATGCTCACCGGCGTCTTTCACCTCCATGAGCAGGAGGCCCGGCAGGTGATGACGCCGATTCCGGCGGTGGTCACCGTCGATCTGGCCGAGACGGTGGGGGAGGCGTTGCGCCGCTGTGTCTCCACCGGCCACTCGAGGCTGGTGGTCACCGAGAACGACAACCAGGACCAGGTCCGGGGCATCGTGCACGTCAACCAGCTGGTCAAGCTGCTGATGTCAAACGGGGAGGATGCTCCGTTCAGCGCGGTCGTGCGAGAGGCGCCGATCTTCCCGGAGACCAAGCCGCTGGACGATTTGCTGGCCGACCTGCAGCGGGAGCGCACCGAGCTCGGGATCGTGATCGACGAGTACGGCCGCACCGCCGGCATCGTCACGATCGAGGACATCATCGAGGAGGTGGTGGGGGAGATCTCCGACGAGACCGATCCGGCGGGTGGCGCGGTGCGCCGGCTGGCCAACGGCGACTGGTTCGTCCGCGGTCACGTCGCGGTCACCGACCTCGAGGACTACGGGCTGACCCTGCCGGTCGACACCGACGCCTACAACTCGGTGGGGGGCTTCGTGTTCGCCGAGCTGGGACGGCTTCCCAAGCGTGGAGACACGATCTCCGCCAATGGCTACTCGATCCGGGTCGAGTCCGTGCGCCAGAACCGGATCGAGGCGGTGCGGATCCGTGAGCGCCGGGATCCCATCCGGGCGGGGGCGCCCGCGGAGCTGGGCTCCCCGTGATACCCGGGCCGGGCGCCGCTGACCCCCCGGCCGGGCGCCGCTGACCCCCCCGGGGCCGCGCCCCCACATGACAGCGCTCGCAACATTCGTTACAATGAGGCCCACTCAGGCAGCCGGGTCACGTTCTAGCCAACGTGCCATCTTCCCGGTGGTTGAGAGGAGAGATAGAAGCCGGCCTCCGGGCCGGCTTCGTTATTGCTGGGGGGCGGCGCGGCGCTTAAAGGAAGCCGGCCCGCGGGGCGGGCCGGCTTCGCGCTTCTGGGGAGGAGGTGCTGCTATGAGGTACGTCGCGCTACGTAGCTTGCGCCCGATCCCTCAACGGTTTCTAAATAGTCGGTAGGTGTATGCGCAGAAGCGGTTCATGTGGCCCTTCCGCCGTCCTGGGAGACGCTGCTAGTCGTAGTGGTAGAACCCGTGCTTCACCTTCCGGCCCAGGGAACCCTCGGCCACGAGCTCCTCGATCCGGGGCGGCACGCTCGCGCCGATCTCCTCGCCGATCGCCTTGGCCACGTCCAGGCCCACGAAGTCCAGGAGCGCGATCGGCCCCATCGGCATGCCGGCTCCGAGGGTCATGCACTGATCGACCGCAGCGGGCTCCAGCCCCGCCTCCACAAGCAGGTCCACGGCGCTGAACAGATAGGGGAACAGCAGGCGGTTGACGACAAAGCCCGGCGTGTCCGGAACGTCCACCGCTGTCTTGCCGAGCGCCTGACAGAGCGCCCGCGTGCGGGCCCGCGTCTCGTCGGTGGCCCGGTTCGGAAACACCAGCTCGATCAGCTCCATGCGCGGGACCGGGTTGAACACATGCAGCCCCACGAACCGCTCCGGCTGCCCCGAGGCCTCGGCCAGCTCCTCGATCGACAGCGAGGAGGTGGTGGTGGCCAGGATCGCGTCGCCGGCCTCGTGCTGGGTCAGCTCGTTCAGGTCCGACAGAAGCGCGGACTTGCTGCCGTGATCCTCCACGATCGCCTCGACCAGGTAGCTGGCCTGCCGGAGCGCGTCGATGTCGGTGACGAACTGCACTCGGCTCACGTCCGCACCCTGCTCAGCCAGGCGGCCGCAGGACTTCTCCACGCTGATCTGAGCCCGGTTGGCCGATTCCGGCGACCGGGCCCAGAGGATCACATCAGTTGTGGAGCTGGCCACTGCGGCCAGCCCGCAGGCGATGGTTCCCGATCCGGCAATCCCAAGTTTCTCGTTCACGTCTGCCGTTCTCCCGTGTCTTTGGCGAATGCGGCAGTTTATGTACCCGCCCGTTCAGCTGGCGTCACGGCCTCAGGGCGTCGAATCGCGCCAGCGAAAGCCCGTGGCCTCGGGGAACGGTTCGAGCGGACTGGGCGGCAGGCCCTCCGGGGGTTGGTTGAGGTTGTAGGCCGAGGGTGCCAGGTCGTTGGGCGTGTCCGGATGAAACAGGCTGGCCAGGTACTGCGCCTGGCCGCGGCCCGGGCCGAGCTCCGTCTGGCCCCCGCCGTATGCGCCGATGTCCCGCTCGGCGCAGAAGTCGTAGGTGGCCATCAGCCGACGCAGCGAGCCGAGCCGAGACGGCTTGATGTTGACCATCCGCGGCGGGAACGGAAGGGCGAGGATGTCGTCGATGGAGTGGATCGCGGCATCCCAGGTGATGCGATCATGCTGGTCGGCCAGCACGGCCGCGGTACTCGGATCCACCACATCGGGATCCTCCAGCCAGGCCCCGGGAAACGCGTCCACCACCCGCTGGTAGAGCACGGGGTCAGCGCCCTGGTCCACGATCGTTCCGTGGTAGAGCGCCTTGAAGTCGATCGAGTCGACCGCGCCGGTCTGCACCAGCTCATCGATCAGCTCCGGTGTCCAATCGCTGACCGCGTCGAGTTTGAAGCGCAGGCCGGGGTCGAGGGCCAGGCGCTTTCGCACCGGGTCCATCGTCGGCGGCTCGCCCAGGCGCAACGAAACGACGTAGTTCATCGGCCGCATCGTCCGCTGGAGCACCTCGTGCAGCGACCGGCCCGCTTGGCGCAGCGCCAGGTCGAGCGCGGCGCTGTGAAAGGCCCAGATCCGGTAGATGCGCGAGACGTCCCGCTGCGGCTCGACCGGGAACAGGTCGAGGCCCTCAACGAGCTCGCAGAACTCTCCCAGCGTGTAGCGGCCGGCCAACTCGTGCACCGGGCCTGCCTTCTGCAGGGCGAGGTGATCGACCTCGTCATAGACCACGTCCTCGCCGGCCGCCTCCTCTTCGCCCCCGCAGAGATGCACGACGGTGGACACCCGCTCAAAGCCACTCGACACCTCCTGGCGCAGCAGCTCGTAGCCGTAACTTTCGACCTGGAGTGGCAGATCACAGAGCAGGTCGAACGTGGCCATCCGGCGAGAGCATATGATGCCCGCCCGTGGACCTGACACTCTCACCCTCCGAGGAGGCGTTTCGCGAGGAGCTGCGCGAATGGCTGGCCGACAACCACCCCGGCGAGGAGCCGAGCGGTGACGAGGCGGGCTTTCAGTTCCGTCGCGACTGGCAGCGCAAGCTCAACCAGGCCGGCTGGGCCGGGGTGTCCTGGCCGCGCGATTACGGCGGCCGTGGCGCCACCTTGATCGAGCAGGCCATCTTCAACGAGGAAGTGGTTCGCCAGCGGCTCCCATCGGTGGCCAATGTGCTGGGGATCGCCATGGGCGGCCCCACCGTGATCGCTCACGGCACCGAGGAGCAGAAGCAGCGCTACCTGCCGGCGATCCTGTCAGCCGAGGAGATCTGGTGTCAGGGCTTCTCGGAGCCCGAGTCCGGGTCTGACCTGGCCAGCCTCAAGACCCGGGCGGTGAGGGACGGGGACGAATGGGTGGTGACCGGGCAGAAGGTGTGGACGACGTTCGCCCACCACGCCAAGTGGTGCATGCTGGTGGCGCGGACTGATCCCGACGCACCCAAGCACAAGGGCCTCACGTACTTCCTGATGGACATGAAGCAGGAGGCCGTCCAGGTGCGTCCCCTGCGCCAGATCACCGGTGAGGCGGAGTTCAACGAGCTGTTCATCGAGGAGGCTCGGATCCCTGAAGAGAACATCGTGGGCGGCGAGGGCAACGGCTGGGCGGTGGCGATCACCACGCTCATGCACGAGCGCTTCACGCTCGCCTTCGGCCTGCAGATGGGAGTGCAGATCGCCCTCGGTCAGCTGCGGGCGCGCGCCCAGGAGACACCGGCCGCTGACGGACGTTCGGCCGCCGAGGATCCGGTCATCCGCCAGCGCCTGGCCCAGCTGATGATCGAGGCCGAGGTGCTGCGCCTGAACGCCTACCGCGGGCTCAGCTCGGTCATGCGCAACAGCGTGCCCGGGCCGGAGGGTTCGCTGGGCAAGTGGCACTGGTCCGAGGTCAACCAGTCGCTCACTGAGCTGGCCATGGACATGGCCGGACCCCGGGCGATGCTGGCCGAGGACGATTGGACGTACCGCTTCCTCCGGGCTCGAGCCAACTCCATCGAGGGCGGCACGACGGAAATCCTCAAGAACATCGTGGCCGAGCGGGTGCTGGGACTGCCCCGCATGCGCTGAGCCCGATCCAGGTCCCGATCAGCCCATGAACTTCGACTTCACCGACGACCAGCAGGCGATCAAGCGCACCGCCCGCGACTTCCTGCAGGCCCGCTACAAGCCAGAGCTCGTGCGTGAGCTGGCCGACAGCGAGCGGGGTTACACCGACGAGCAGTGGACGGCGGTGCGTGAGCTCGGCTGGCCGGGCGTGATGATCGACGAGCAGCACGGAGGGCTCGGGCTCGGCGCGGTTGAGTTGATCGTCATTCAGGAGGAGCTTGGCTACGCGCTGGCGCCCACGCCTCTGCTGTCGAGCGTAGCCGCTGGGCTGCTCGTCGAGGCGGCCGGATCCGCAGACCAGAAGGCGCGCTGGCTGGAACCGCTGGCCAGCGGCGAGGCACGGGCGGCCGTCGCCCTGTGGGACGAACGCTCTGGCTGGTCCCCGGCGGCCTCCAAGGCCGAGCTGTCTAGCGGAACTCTGAGCACGACCAAGATCGCCGTGGCCGACGCCGCCGGCGCCGACCTGCTGGTGGTCTCCGGCCACGGCTCGCTCTTCCTCGTGCCCGCAGACGCGTCCGGCGTGCAGATCGAGCTCGAGCCGTCGCTCGATCCGACCCGCAAGCTGCATCGCGTCACCTTCGAAGGCGTCCCGGCCGAGCCGATGACCCAGGGAAGTATGGAGTCGGTCTCTCACGCCTACTCCGTCGTGGTGACGGCGCTGGCCGCCGAGAACGTGGGCATCGCGCAGCGGACGATGGAGATGGCCGTGGAGTACGCCAAGGACCGCAAGCAGTTCGACCGGCCGATCGGCGCCTACCAGGCCGTCGCCCACCGCTGCGCACAGATGCTGCTGGAGGTGGAGGGGGCACGCTCGCTGACCTACGGTGCCGCCTGGGCGCTTGACCACGAACCCGAGACGGCTGTCCGGGCTGCCTCGATGGCCAAGGCCTATGCCGGCGACGCCGGCTTCCGGGTGAGCGCTTCGGCGCTACAGGTGCACGGCGGCATCGGCTTCACCTGGGAGCACGATCTGCACTTCTTCCTCAAGCGCGCCAAGGCCAACGCGCACGCCTACGGCGACGCCCGCTGGCACCGCGAGCGCGTCGCCGAGCTCTCAGGTCCGTAGCACTCGTTTCTGGTCGAACGTGTGTCCAGAAAGTTGACCGGGGATCTTCGGTCGATCGTCCAGGGCCGATTCCTAGAACGCGGACTCCATATGGGAGGACCTACCACCCCCCGGGCATAGGGGTGGGCCGGCAAATGGGTATGGCCGAGGGCGCTCCGGCGCTCTCGGCCGCCGGGCCTCCGCACGCGAGCCCGCGTCGGCGCTCTCGGCCGCCGGGCCTCCGCTCGCGGCCGCCGGGCCTTCGCTCGCGGCCGCGCCTACTCGCGCACGCCGATCACATGCGGCTCGAACTCCGGATTGTCAGACCATCGCGGGATCGGCGCAACCCTCTCGCGACCGAGCCTTCAGTTCAGGTTTGCACGGTTTGCCCGATAAACGAGCGACCGGCTGTACGGAAGCGACTGCGGTTCGGCGCGATCAGCCGCCGTGCGATTGACCGAGCTCGCCGAACCCCACGCTGGGCAGCGGCCGGAGGCCGTCCTCGGCCTCGTGCCCGCGCACCTCACCCAGATACGCGATGCCGTCCAATCGCGCGATCTCCTGCTCGCCCAGGACTCGCGCCGGGTGATCGGGCGGCAGTGAACGGATCAGCGTCCGGATCCGATCGCGCAGCTGCAGCGCGAAGTGGGGGGTGGACGCGCCCATCAGCGCCCGCACGTCGTCCACGGTCACCTCGCGGCCGGGCCTCAGGCGATCCGGATGCTCGGCTTGACTCATCGCCTGGCCTCACTCATCGCGCCGCCTCATTCATCGCTGTGGCACCGCCTCCAGAAGGCTGTCGATCTGCGCCTGCACATCCAGCGAGATCGCGCTCGGGGGACCGATCAGCCAGCCGTGGTTGTACACGGCGGCCGTGGGGCCCTGGGTCGTGTAACCGGGGGTGGCGTAGTTGAGGAAGTAGTTCAACACGGACTTCGGGAGCGTATTGCCATTCTGCACCAGAAGCTGCGGGCCGTACCCGCCGCTGCCCGACAGGGCGGCGGCCGCGGCGGCGTCGAGCGGGTCGCTGGCATTGATCAGAACGTAGGCGTGCCCGGGGCTCCGGATCGCCCAGCCGAAGCTGTTGGGGACGTGACCGCACGCCTGATTGGACGGACATGGCGGATCGCGGTAGGAGGCGAAGGCGACCGAACTGGCCGCCGGGTCCGACCCGGAGACCCGCTTCACCGTGCCGTAGCGCCCCAGCTTTGCCAGCACCGAGCCTGGGATCGCGGATGCTGACCCGAGCACATAGATGTGCGGGTGGTGGTGGGCCTTGAGCGCCGCCGCCGTCGGCCCGGGCACCGAACTCGAGTTCACGAACAGGATCGGATCCCCGCTTTCGGCGGCCCAGCCGGCCGCCGGCATCGCAAACCCTGGGGAATTGGCCGACACGACCACCACGTCGCTGCGCTCGCGGCCGGTGGCCTGCGCCTCGAAGTGGTCGATCGAGGCGGCCAGCGTGTACGGATCCGAGCCCGCGATCGAGGTTGTCCTCAACCCCGGCGCGGCAGCCACGCTTCCGACCCTCACGACCTGAGCGCCACCCAGCGAGTGCGCACCGGTCGGAGCCAGGGTGTGCAGCGCGGACCGCGTGGTCCCGGTCAGCGCCCCGGGGTGTGACAGCAGCACGGGCGCTCGGAACGGCGGTGCCATCAACGAGGTGGCGGCGATCGCGCCCTGCCAGTCGCTGGTCGAAACCAGTGCCACGGCCGGGGGATGCGTGCCCGGGATCGCCGACGGGTACACGGCCAGCGCCACCCACGCGGCATTCTGGATCGGGTTGCCGGCGACGCGCGTAGTGTTCTTGGTGGCCACGAGCGGGAAGTCCGGCCTGCTCTGGCCACCGGAGGCGTGGCCGCCGGATCCTCCCGAGACCGGTGGGGTCACGGAGCTGCCGGTGCTACCCGTCGTGGAGACGGCCAGGTGTCCGCCTCCGCCGCATCCGGCCAGCGCGATGGCCGCCGCCGCGGCCAGTCCGGGGAGCGCGGGCAGAGTCCGGAATCGGGCACGCAGCGGCATGGGCGGTTGACCATATCGAGCCGCTGTGCGGCTCCGTCGCACCCGTGTCATTCCGAAATCCCGCCAATGCTCGATCAATTGCACGGCTCGCCTGTACGCTAGGGGGGCAAGTTCAGACACCCGCCAAGGAGGATGCGATGCCGGGCCTTTCCGGGCGCATGTCCACCGTAGTCAAAGCCAAGATCTCCAAACTCCTCGACCGCACCGAGGATCCAGCCGAGACCCTGGACTACAGCTATCAGAAGCAGCTCGAGCAGCTCCAGAACGTCAAGAAGGGCATCGCCGACGTGGTCACGGCCAAGAAGCGCCTGCAGCTTCAGGAGGAGAAGTACCGCGACCAGGTCGTCAAGCTGGACACCCAGGCCCGCCAGGCGCTGGCCTCGGGCCAGGAGGATCTGGCCCGCACGGCGCTCGAGCGCAAGAACGTGATTCAGGCTGACCTTCAGGGCCTGGACACGCAGATCGCTCAGCTCGAGCAGCAGCAGGAGCAGCTCACGCAGTCCGAGCAGAAGCTGCGCACCAAGATCGAGCAGTTCCGCTCCAAGAAGGAGGTCATCAAGGCCCAGTACTCGGCCGCCGAGGCTCAGGTGCGGATCTCCGAGGCCGCCACTGGCGTGGGCGAGGAGATGGCCGATGTCGGCCTGGCCATGCAGCGCGCGCTGGACAAGACCGAGCAGATGCAGGCCCGCGCCGGCGCCGTTCAGGAGCTCGAGGCCTCCGGGACCTTCGAGGACCTCACCGCGCTCGGCTCGGGTGAGGACGACATCGACCGCCAGCTCAAGGCGCTGTCCAGCTCCACCGAGGTGGACAGCGAGCTCGAGCGGATGAAGGCCGAGCTGGGGAAGGGCGACCGTCCCGCCCCGGAGCTCGGAGCCGGAACCGGGGACGGCAGCCCCGCCGATGCCGCCGGCACCGCTGGCACCGAGACGCAGACCGACGCGGAGCAGGCGGGTTGATCGTCCGGATCTCGACCGAGGGCCAGTACGAGCTCGATGGGGATGGCGGGGAGCTGACCGACCTCGACAGCGCCGCCGTGGCGGCGTGCGAGACCGGCGACGAGGCCCAGTTCCGCGACGAGTACGCTCGGCTGCTCGACTACGTGCGCAGCCACGGCCGGCCAGTGGGGGCGGACCACCTCGGAGGCTCCGATCTGATCCTGCCGCCGCCCGACGTGAGCCTCGAGGAGGCCAGAAAGGGCTTCAGCGGCGAGGGCCTGATCCCGGACTGACGGCGCTCGCCAGCCGTCCCTCCCGCGCCAGCGCCTCCACCACCCGCCCGGCCGCCTCCGGCGCAGTGAGCTGCGCCGTCTCCAGGTGGATCTCCGGATTCTCCGGGGGCTCGTAGGGCGAGTCGATGCCGGTGAAGTTGATCAGCTCGCCGCGGCGCGCCTTGCGGTACAGGCCCTTGGGGTCGCGAGCCTCAGCCACCTCGAGCGGGACATCCACCCAGATCTCGAAGAATTCGCCCGGCTCGAGCAAGCTGCGCGCCATCGCTCGCTCGGCGCGGAACGGCGAGATGAAGGAGACGATCACGATCAGTCCGGCATCTGCCATCAGCCGGGCCACCTCCGCGATCCGGCGGATGTTCTCCACCCGGTCGGCGGCCGTGAACCCCAGATCGGAGTTCAGGCCGTGCCGCACGTTGTCCCCGTCCAGCAGGTAGGTGTGGTGGCCCCTGCCGTGCAGTTCTCCCTCCACCAGGTTGGCGATCGTCGACTTGCCCGCCGCCGAGATCCCGGTCAGCCACAGCACGGCCGGGCGCTGGTCCAGCCTGGCGGCTCGCTCGGGCTTGCCGATCTGGACCGCCTGCCAGCGCACGTTGTCCGAGCGGCGCAGCGGGTGCTCCACCACCCCGGTTCCGAGCACCGCGCCGTCGCGCAGGTCGCGCACCTCGAAGTGGACCGAGGTCTCGCCGGGGTCCGGCTCCAGCCGCAGCGGTCGGCTCAGCTCGATGTCGCACGCCCCCAGCTCCCCCTGAGCCAGGGTCCGGGCCGCCACATGCTCGCCGGAGGCGCGGTCGAGCCGGTAGTGCAGCGGCGCGATCGTGGCCGCTTCGGTCTGCGCGCCTCGCGCCACGCAGTACGAGCGCCCGGGGAGCAGCGGCTGCTCAGCCGTCCACTCGATCATCACCCTCAGGGCTGTCGCGGGACGATCAACCAACTAGTGCCCCGTCAGGCAAATTCGCCGGCAGTCGAGGCACCCCTGGTGGCGCCTGACTGCGTCATCGGATCCTCGTTTGGCCCAGCCACACCATGGATCCTGCGTCCTTGCCAGGCATCCTCCAGTGGCGCCTCTTGGTGCCAACGAACTTACCCGACGAGACACTAGATCGGGATCCCCCACAGCGGGAACCATCGCCCCAGCTCGGGCTCAATCGGCAGCTCGCGCGTCATCTGAGCCTGGAGGACGAGCTCGCGCTCGTTGTCGCGCTGCTCGCGGCCGCCGGCGGGAACGAACGGATAGAAGAAGCCCCGCTTGTAGTTGTAGATCCAGTACAGCCCGCGCTTCTGCGGGTCCTCGAACGCGAACACCGCGCACAGCAGGCGCTCGCCGTACCCGCCCGCCTCGATCGCGCTGCTGACCGCGTTGAGGCCGACCACCAGGCCCTCGAAATCCGCTCCGCGCAGGACCAGCCAGCGAAACCCGTAGGCATCGTCGGAGCGCTCGAGGCGGGTCGCGCTCTCCGCCGCCGTAGCGCTGACGACATCCTCCATGTCCTTGACGATCGCCTCGAAATCCGCCGTGGCCAGGGGCTGGAAGACGATCGCGACGGCGCCCCGCGAGGTGATGCCCTGCTCGGTCTCCAGGGTGACGTAAGCGGTGGTCATCGCGAACAGCCGGTCCCGGGCCGGAGCGGCCAGTTTCCGTCTGCCGGTCAGCGCATCGAGGAAGCCCACACCGCTGATCTTCGCAAACCCGGCGGGGTTACCGCCACTGCCTCGTTACGGCTTCGGCAGTGGCGATCACGCGGCTGCGCCGACCTCGCGCAACCACTCCACCGTCCCTCGGAGCCCATCGTCGAGCTCGATGCCAGCCTCCCAGCCGAGCAGCTCCCGCGCCTTGTCGACCGACGGCCAGCGACGCGGCACGTCGACCTCGAAGCTCGGCAGGTGCCGGAGGGCGAACTCCTCCTCGGGCTCTCCGCAGGCCAGCCAGATCCGGCGCGCGATCTCGGCCACGGTCAGCTCCTCCCGGGCGGAGATGTTGAAGTCCTGGTTCTCGCCGGCCGGCGACGCCATCGCCGTGACGACCCCGTCGGCGATGTCGTCCACGTGGGTGAGCGTGCGCGTCTGCTCGCCGGAGCCGAAGATTTCCAGCGGACGCTGCCCCGACAGGACCTTGGTGATGAGGTCGGGGACGGCGTGCGCTATGCCGGGCTCGTCGCGGTCGGGCAGCTCTCCGGGTCCGTAGGCATTGAACGGGCGGCAGATCGTGTAGCGCAGGCCGTGCTGGTCGTGGGCGGCGCGCGCGTAGACCTCGCCGGCCAGCTTGGAGAAGCCGTACGCCGACCAGGGAGCCGGACAGTCGTGGATGTGGTCCTCGCGGGTGGGGAACTGGGTGGCCCGCTCGAACACCATCGAGGACGACACGTAGACGAACCGGGTCACGTCCCGGTCGAGCGAGGCCTGGGTCAGAGCGCCGGTCAGCGCGTTGTTGACCTGAAGCAGGGTGTGGGGGAGCTTGTGGAAGTTGGCGATTCCCCCCACGATGGCCGCCAGGTGGATGACGTGCGAGCAGTCCTCGACCGCGTGGCGGGCGTTGTCGAGGTCGCGCAGGTCGGCAGTGTGGATCTCGCACTCCTCCTGCATCCAGGCGGGCGGGGTGCGGTGGTCGGCGATCCGCACCGCGAAATTCGGTCCGGCGAGCAGCCGCCGCACCACGGCGGTCCCGATCGTGCCCGCCCCGCCGGTGACCAGTACGCGGCTCATGGTTGCTGTAGCTCCGGGGTGGCAGCAAATTCGCGGGCGAACGCGAACACCTGCCCGGTGCCCAACACATTCCAGGGATCGACCAACAGGCAGCTCTCAGCGGCGCTGGCGAGGATCTCCGCCATCACCTCCGGCCGCTCGAACTCCGCGTGGTTGGTCGTGACGATGATCGCCTCGGCTCCCTGGACCGCCTCGCTGAGTGACTGGGTGGGGCTGACCGCGTGGGGATCGCACACCGCCACGTCGGCCAGCTCGCGCTCCAGCAGGCGGATCAGCTTGGGCGCCAGCGAGTCACGCTCATCGTCGGTGTTCCGCTTGAACGTCAGTCCCAGCACGCCGATCTTGCGGTTGGCCAACCCGCCGAGGCGGCGCTTGGCTCCCTCCACCAGGAACAGCGGCACCGCCTCATTGACCCGCGAGACGGCCAGCAGCATGCCCGGCGCGTTGGAGCGCTCCTCGGAGAACGCAAAGTCCTTGCGCAGGCAGGTTCCGCCGGTCAGCCCCGGCAGCTTCATGCCGCCCCTTGGGTAATCGTGGTTGATCATGTCGATCACCTCGAACACGTTGGCCCCGTAGCGCTCGCAGTCCATCATCAGCAGGTTGGGCAGCGCGAACATCGCGTAGCGCAGGATGTTCGTCCAGATCTTGGCCAGCTCGGCCTGCACGGGTGTCGTGCGTTCGATCGGCGCCCCGAGCGTTGAGAAGAGCTGCGCCGTGCGCTCAGTCGACTCGTCGCCCACGCCGGCCACGATGCAGGGGAGCGTGGCGATCTCCTCCAGGAACCGCCCGGCGGCGATCCGCTCGGGAGCGTGAGCCACGAACACGTCCTGGCCGACCCGCAATCCGCTGTGCTTCTCGATGTAGCCGGACACAAAGTCGGTGGTGCCGGGCGCGACGGTGGAGCGCAGGATCACCGTGTGACCGGCTCGCAGCAGCGGCAGGAGGTCGTCGACAGCCGAGCGGATCTGGCTGAGGTCGCTCTCGATGTGTGAGAACGACGGCGTGCCCAGGGTGAGCACGATGTTCTCGGCCCGGGCGGCCTCGGCGGCCGCCTGGGCCAGGGTGAAGCGTTGCGCGCTGCGCACCCGGTCAAGGACACCCTGCACGCCCGGCTCCTCGAAGGGCATCCGGCCGGAGCCGAGGGGCCCCAGGATCCCCGGGTCCTTGTCCACGCCGAGGACCTTGAGTCCGCGATCGGCGAACGAGAGCGCCAGCGGCAGACCGACGCGCCCTAAACCGACGACCGAGACGTCGAACTCGGCCCTGGCCGCTTGCCCGTTCACCGGCGGCAAGTCTAGAACTGTCACGATGCCCGCCGTGGCCCGGCCGCGTCCGTTGCGCTTCCAGGCGCCCGCACTGCTTGAGCTGGACGGGACGGCTGTGACCGGAGCCCGGCCCTGCGCTGCCTGCTGTCCGTGGTCGCCTGCTGCAACGCAGCGAGTGCGGGCACGTCAGTCATCGTGGCGCTCGGCGGAGCGCCGCTGAGGATCGAGCTGGACGATCCCGCCGTCGCGCGAGAGCTCCGGCGGGCGTTGGTCGGGCGGTGGCTCTCCCGGTCAAGCCCGGGGTGGCGGCCTGGGAGGAGACGCGCGCCTGGCGCCTGGCGCCTCGCGCCTAGCGCCTCGCGCCTCGCCTAGCGTCGAGCGGCGGCGGTACCGGCGCTCTGCAGCTGGACCTCCAGCCGTTGCAGGGCGGCGACACGCTGGTCGAGCGAGGGATGTGTGGAGAACACCGTGGACACCGACCGCTTGACCTGCGGCGGGAAGATGTAGAAGGCGGCCAGCTCGCCGGAGGCGGCTCGCAGATCACGCTGCGGGATCCGGCCCATGGCGCCGTCGATTTTCATGAGCGCCGAGATCAATGCGCTCGGCCGTCCGGTGATGATGGCCGAGCCGCGGTCGGCGGCGAACTCCCGGTAGCGGGACAGCGCCTGCAGCAGCAGCCAGGAAATCACGTAGACGGCGGCGGAGACAAGGATCACCACCAGGGCTCCCGGACCGTCCTCGTTGTCGTTGAACGCGCCGCCGAACCAGAAGCCGATCTGGACGATGAACGAGGCGATCGACGCGAAGAAGCTGGCCAGCGTCATCACCATCACGTCACGGTTGGCGATGTGGGTCAGCTCGTGACCGAGCACCGCCTCGAGCTCTCCCTCCTCCAGGAGGCCGAGCAACCCGGTGGTCACGCACACCGTGGCGGTCCCGGGGGAGCGGCCCACCGCGAAGGCGTTGGGCATCGGCGTGTCGGCGACAGCCACCCGCGGCATCGGGATGTCGGCCTGGATGGCCAGCCGCTGCACCACACCGATCAGCTTCGCCGCCCAGGGACCGTCTCCCGGGGCGATCTGCCGGGCGCCCATGCTGGCCAGGGCGATCCGATCCGAGGTGAAGAACTGGACCAGGAACAGGCCGCCGGCGATCACGGCGATCACCACCGCGCCGACCCCGGCTGCGAACAGCACTCCGATGAGCACGGCGTAGACCAGCCCCAGCAGGAACAGCGTGAGGATCATCCGCGCCTGCAATCCGGGGTCCCGGCCGAAGTTCCGTGTCTTGTTCATCTTCCTCGCAATGGTGACAGAGCGTTGCGAAGAACTTGCGAACAATCTGTCCGGGTGGCGGGGCCCTGTGTGGCCCGAACATTTCGGGGACGCCCTACGGGCAGTGACGACTGCGAGGAGTGACGAGCCCTGGGCGGTGATGAGCTCCGAGCGATGACGAGCTCCGAGGTCAGGAGGCCTGCGCGTTGAACACGTGACTGCGGTACCAGTCGATCGTGCGCTGGAGGCCTTCCTCCAGCGACACCGTCGGCGCCCAGCCCGTCAGGCGGTGGAGGCGCTCGTAGTCCACCCACTGGCAGTCGATCTCCCCCGCCGGGGTTCCGTCCCCCTGCACGTCGGGGACCGTGCCGGTGCCGGCCAGCCGGCACACCGTCTCGACCACGTCGAGGACCCGGTGGGCCCGGCCGCCGCCGGCGTTGAATGCCTGACCGGCACCCTCGCCGCGACGGAGCGCCTCGGCGATGCCCACGTAGGCCGCAACGGCATCCTCCACGTAGAGAAAGTCCCGCTCCGGTGAGCCGTCCGAGCGGATCACGGGGTCGCGGCCAGACAGCGCGGCGGTCACCGCCTCCGGGATGAGCCGCGAGGGGTTGAAGTCGCCGCCGCCGTACAGATTGGCGAATCGCGTCACGGCCACCGGCAGCCCCCACGTATGCCAGTACGAGCGGGCGAGCAGATCGGCGGCCGCCTTGGAGACGTCGTAGGGGTAGCGCGGCTGGAGGGGTTGCTCCTCTCGGTAGGGGAGTTCGAGCTGCGCACCGTAGGCCTTATCGGAGGAGGCCACCACCACCCGGCTCAGCTCGTGCCGGCGGCAGGCTTCAAGCAGCAGCCAGGTGCCCCTGATGTTGGTCTCGAATGTCGACACGGGCGAGCGGTTGGCGGTTGGCACAAGCGTCTGGGCGGCCAGGTGAAAGACGGTGTCCACCTCGTAATCGGCCAGCGCGCGCTCGATCAGCCCGTCCGCGGTGAGCTCTCCGTGGACCACCGACACCCTGCGTTCGAGGTCCATCAGCGCGAGCCCCGACTGGGGGCGGTCGTCCCGGTGCAGCACCGTCACCTGTGCCCCCCGGTCCAGCAGTGCCCGCACCAGCCAACCGCCGAGCAGGCCGTAGGCGCCCGTCACCAGGACCGAATCGCTCAACCCCACACCCTCCACGGAGCCCGGTTGGCGCGCCACAGGTCGTTGAGGGCCACCGCGTCCTTGTAGGTGTCCACGCACTCCCAGAACCCCTCGTGGCGGAAGGCGCCCAGCTCCTCCTGGGCGGCCAGTTCGGTCAGAGGCTCACGCTCCAGCACTGAGTCCTCCCGCAGCGATTCGAAAACCTCCGGCTCCAGGCACAGGAAGCCGCCGTTGATCCAGTGCTCACTGCGAGGCTTCTCGGCAAAGCCCTCGACCAGGCCGTTCCCGTTCAGCTGCGCTACCCCGAACGGGAGCTGAGGCCGTACGACGGTCATCGTGGCGACCGTGTGGTGGCGTCGATGGTGGTCGAGCAGCGCCGCCAGATCGATGTCGGCCACGCCGTCGGCGTAGGTGAGACAGAACGTCCCGCCGCCCAGCGCCTCCCGCGCCCGATGCACCCGCCCGCCCGTCGGCGTCTCCGTGCCCGTGTCCAGGCACGTCACCTCGGTTACGTCCGGCCAGCGCGTCTGCCGGGCGAAGGTCTCGATCATCTCCGACCGGTAACCGGTCAGCAGCAGGAACCTCCGGAACCCCTGGGCCAGGTAGATCTGAATCACATGCCACAGAATCGGCCGCCCGCCGATCTCCACCAGCGGCTTGGGGATCGACTGGGTGCGCTCCTGCAGGCGCGTGCCCCGTCCCCCACACAGAATCGCAACGTCTGGCCGCACCGGGCGCGGATTATCGGCGATCGTCGGCCGCCCGGGGGACTGGCCGCTCTGACGTGGGCGGTTCTCGGTTCTGCGCCTGGGCCCGGTGCCCGGCCTTCCTCGGTGATGCAGGCGCGATACTGGGTGGCAGATGGCTGTCTCCGATCAGTCAGTTCCCTCGCGCGGCTCGCGCCGCTCCCGCCGCCGCTCCTCCGGAGCGCCGCTGCCCCGCTCGGCCTGGACCCGGCTGGCTGCCTGCACGGCCGCCGCTGCGCTCCTGCAGCTCGACGGAACGGTGATCACGGTGGCACTGCCAACGGTGGCCCACGACCTGCACGTGACCAGCGCGTCCACGGCGTTGATCCTCAGCGCCTACTTCGCCGCCTTTGCCCTGCTGCTGTTCCCGGGCGGCCGCCTGGTGGATCGCTACGGCGCCCGCCGCATCGCCCTGCTCGGCCTGGTTGTGTTCGCCGTCGGCGCGGGGTTGGGGGCCGGGGTATCGAACCTCGGGCTGCTGGTGGCCACCCGGGTCGTGCAGGGGGTCGGAGCCGGCCTGGTCAGCCCCGCCGCCCTGGCCGGTGCGGTGAGCGGGTTCCCGCCCGATCGCCGCGGCGGCGCTCTGGGGATCTGGGGGGCCAGTGCCGGCATGGCCAACCTGATCGGCCCATTGCTGGGCGGCGTGCTCACGGTCGCCTTCGGCTGGCGCGCCGACTGGTGGGCACTCGTTCCTCTGGCGCTGCTGGCCGCCTGGGGGATCGCCCAGCACCTGCCGTCGATCGTCCACGAGGTGGGCGCCGAGGGACGCCGGCGGGTGCTCAGCGCCCAGGTTGTGGCCGCCGCCGGCGTTGCCGGGCTCACGTTTGCCGTGATGATCGGGACCTTCTATCTGGCCGAGCAGTACCTGCAGCGCTCGGTCGGCTATTCCGCGCTGGGCGCCTCCGCCGTGCTGGTCCTCGTCGCCCTGCTGGTGGGTGCTGCCGCCCCCCTGGCCGGCCGCCTGGTCGACCGCCGCGGGGAGCGGCTGCCGGCCGTGCTCGGGTTCGCCGCCGCAGGTGTGGGGCTGCTCATCCTGGCCATCCCCGGCGTCTCGTTGCACGGCATCGGCACCGCGTTTGCGCTGGTACCCGTTGGTCTCGGCCTCGGCCTTCTGTTCGTACCCACCTCACGCGCGGCACTGAACGCCACCGAGTCCGCCTCTCACGGCCGCGTCTCGGCGATCCTGTCCGCCGCCCGTCTGGTCGGGGCCGCCATCGGTGCCGGCCTCGCGGGGGCGGCCCTGGCCGGGGGGCCCACCGCGTCGACGGTCCACCTGGCGCTGGCCGTCGCCGCCGGCGCGTGCCTCCTCCTCGGCCTGCCGGTGTCCACCCGCCTGGGCATCGGGGCCGTGGCGTCGGCGCCGGACCCCGCCTGAGCTGGGTTTTTCACCGATTGGGGCCAAACGCAACAATTTCTGCGTTTGGGGCCTAAAGTTTCCTTTGTGACGGCCGATATACGGAAGAGGTGCGTGTGAAGCGGGCATACGTCGCCGGCCTCGGGACAGCTGGTTCGCTTGTGGCGGGAGCCGCCGTGCTCTTCATCCTGGCCAGCGCGCTCGTGTCCTTCCGCGGCTGGCCCCTCGCGTCCACGTCGCAGCCCGGCCCGTCGATCATCACCGTTCGCCCGGCCAGCCAGGCGCTCACGCCGGCATCCAGGGTGGTCGCGGCTCTCGCCGCGCTGCGAGGCACTGGGGCAGCTGGAGCTGCTTCGGGCCGAGGCGGCGGAGCCGGGGGTCGCGGCACGGCCGGCACGGGGGCGCGAGGAGTGGGCGGCGCGACGGGTGGGGGCGGCGGCGGAGGCGGCGGTGTCAACTCGGGCAGCGGCTCGTCCGGGAGCGGCTCCAGCGGTAGCGGATCTTCCGGAGGCGGCTCAGGCCCGGTGGGCGGGATAATCTCACCGGTTACCGGCGCCGTCGGCACGGCCATCACGTCGGTCAGCAGCCAGGCCGGCGCCACCGTGTCAGGCGTGACCAACTCGGTGGGCGGCACCGTCGGCACCGTCAGTCCGTCCGCCGGGAACACTGTTACCTCGGCTGGACAGGCCGTCGGCGGCGTCGTATCCGGAGCCGGGTCTGCGGCTGGTGGACTCGTCACGAAGGTCGGCCAGCAGGTCTCCGGCCTGACCGGCGGCCTCTGATCCGCACCTCCAGCCACACCTAACTGAGCGCGCGCTCGATGAACCGCAGGCTGAGCGCCTGCAGGTCCGGATCGTGCTGGATCGAGCGGTGATGACCGCCCGGGACCACGACCAGCCGGCTGTCCGGCGATCGGAAATGTCCGGCCAGCCCTCGAGAGCTCTCCACCGGAACCTGCTCATCTCCCTCCGCATGGAGCAGCAGGGTGGGAACCTCGAGCAAGTCAAGTGCGGCCTCCAGGTCGTGCTCGGCCAGGAAGGCGTCGAGTCCGTTCACGTCGGCCTCGAAACCGAAGCCGCGGCGGGTGAGCCCGGTTCGCAGCAGTTGCGCCGGCGCCGGGCAGATAGCCACCACCGCCCGGGCGCCCGCCTGCTCGGCCGCCGCGATCGCCAGGTAACCGCCCATGCTCGAGCCGCGCAGAGCCACCAGGGCATCGGGCGTGCCCAGCCGGTTGCGCAGCAGGTCGGCCATCCGCGCCACGTCACGTCCGGCCCGGGCGTCCAGCGCGTCCCCGCTCTCCCCGTGTCCCCGCTGGTCGAAGCACAGCGCGGCCAGGCCGGTGGCGGCCAGCATCCGGGCGAAGTCGTGATGACTCTCCTTGCTGGACCCGGCGCCGTGCAGGATCACCACGCCCGCCGTCGCTGGCTGCGGTGGCGTCCAGAGCGTGTAGGCAAGCCCGTCATGCTTGGCTGACTCGGCCGGACGGGCGACGTTCACGGTGCGGAGGCGTCGCATGGCGTGACATCATCGCCCCCCTTGACGACCGGCGCAGCCACGGACATCTCCACCGCCCTGCCATGGGGCAGCCGGATCAACCGCCACGGCCACCTGGAGGTGGGTGGCTGTGACCTGCTGGAGGTGGCGCGCGAGTTTGGAACTCCCGCCTACGTCGTCAGCGAGGAGGACCTGCGCCGGCGGGCTCGCGCCTTCCTGAACGGCCTGCGGGCGCGTAGTCCTGAGGCCCAGGTGCTGTTCGCCTCCAAGGCGTTCCCGTGCACGCCAGTCCTCCGCGTGCTGCGCGAAGCGGGCCTCGGCTGCGACGTGGCCTCCGGAGGCGAGCTGGCAATGGCGCTGGCTGCCGGGTTTGGGCCCGAGCAGATCGTCCTGCACGGCAACGCCAAGTCCGCGCAGGAGATCCGCCTGGCCCTGCGGGAGGGCGTGGGATACGTGGTGCTCGACTCTCTGCACGACATCGACCGGGTAGAGGGGATTGCTGCCTCGCTGGGGCTTCGGCAGCCGGTGCTCGTGCGCGTCACCCCCGACGTCAGCGGCGACACGCATGCCGCCATCTCCACCGGCCAGGCCAACTCCAAGTTCGGCCTGAGCCCGCCCGATCTGTCGGCGGCGGTCGATCGGCTGACTCGATCTGAGTCCCTCCAGCTGATGGGGCTGCACTGCCATATCGGCTCTCAGCTGCTTGATCTGACTCCGTTCCGCCGGGCGGTCGAAGCCCTGTCCCGGCTGGGCGAGTACCCGGTCTACAACTTGGGCGGAGGACTGGGGGCCGGCTACCTGACCGGCCACGAGCCGCCGTCGGTGGAGGACTACCTGGGCACGCTGCTGGACAGCGCCCACAGCCTGCTCGGCTCGGGTGTCCGCTTGCTGATCGAGCCCGGCCGGGCCCTGGTGGCCAACGCGGGCGTCACCCTGTACACGGTCGAGACGGTCAAGCGCAACGTGTCGACCTGGGTGGCGGTGGATGGCGGGATGTCGGACAACCTCCGCCCGATGCTCTACGGCTCGCGCTACGAGGCCTTCCTGGTCGACCGTCCGCAGGCCACCGGCGGTGAGCGGTGCCATCTAGTGGGCAAGCATTGCGAGTCGGGTGACGTGATCATCCACGGCGTGCAGCTTCTCGAACCCGCACCCGGTGACGTCGTGGTGACACCCGCCACCGGCGCCTACGGCTACGCGATGGCCAACAACTACAACGGCGTTCCCCGGCCGCCGGTCGTGTTCGTGAACGACGGGCAGGCTCGCCTGGCCGTGCGACGGGAGACCTACGAGGATCTGATGAGGCGAGATGTCCGCTGAGTTCCGCGTCGGGCTGCTCGGCCGGGGCACCGTCGGCGGTGCCTTCGCCATCCTGCTGAACCGGCACGCCGACCGGGTGGAGCGGATCACCGGCCTGCGCCCGGTCCTGTCCGGCGTGCTCACCCGCCACGACGGCGCCTTCAACGAGGTCCTGGAGGAAGCGGACCTCATCGTCGAGCTGATCGGGGGAATCGAGCCGGCTCGTGACTACGTGCTCCAGGCGATGCGCGCGGGCCGCCATGTCGTGACCGCGAACAAGCAGCTCCTCTCCCAGCACGGTGAGGAGCTGTTCGCCGTGGCGCGGGAGTCCAATGTCCAGCTGCGCTTCGAGGGCGCGGTGGCCGGCGTCGTTCCGGTTATCCGGGTGCTGCAGGAATCGCTGGCCGGTGCCCGGATCGACCGGGTGCACGGGATCGTCAATGGCACGACCAACTTCATCCTCACCGAGATGGCCCGCGTGGGGCTCACCTACGCCCAGGCGCTGGCCGAGGCCCAGCGACTCGGCTACGCCGAGGCCGATCCGGCCCAGGACGTGGATGGCCGCGATGCCGCGGCCAAGATGGCCATCCTCGCCCGGCTGGCGTTCGACACGCCGGTGCGGCTGGATCAGGTTCGCTACGAGGGGATCGAGCTGATCACCCCTGACGACATGGAGTACGCCCGCGAGCTCGGCCTGGGCCTGAAGCTGGTCGGCACCGCCGAGCGGATCGGCGGCGGCCTGTCGGTCCGCGTGCACCCGCTGTTCCTCTACCCGGGCCACCCGCTGGCGTCGGTGAACGGCCCGTTCAACGCCGTGACCGTCGAGTCGACCGAGATCACCGAGATCACCATGTCGGGTCCGGGAGCCGGCGGGCCGCAGACCGCCACGGCGGTCCTCGGGGATGTGGTCAGCGCGATGATCCCGCCGTCAACCGCGCCCATGGCCACCCAGGCGCTGGGGCTGATCGACGACGTCGCCTCGGGCTTCTACCTGCACCTGGAGGTGGCCGACGAACCCGGCGTGCTGGCCACCGTGGCCGGGATCCTGTCGACCCACGGCGTCTCGGTCAAATCCGTGGTACAGAAGGGCATGGACGAGCAGGCACGGCTGGTCATGGTGGCCCACCCGGTGCTCGAGTCGCGCTTCCAGGCGGCGATGGCTCAGATCGCGGAGCTGGAGGTGCTGCGAGCCCCGCCGCGCGCCATCCGAGTGCTGGAGGAGGAATTCGGCTAAGTGAAACCGGACACGAAATGAATATGGAGAGGCGCAAGACATGAGAGCCATGCAGATCACCGAGCTGACCGGCCCCGAGACGGCGCTCCACATGGCCGACGTGGAGGAGCCCGAGGCGACCCACGCGCTCACTCCCGGCCAGGGCGTGATCGTGGACGTCAAGACAGCCGGGGTCTCTTTCCCCGAGGTCCTGCAGAGCCGCGGCGAGTACCAGCTCAAGCCACCTCTGCCCTTCACGCCCGGCAGCGAGGTGGCGGGCACGGTACGCAGCGCTCCGGCGGACTCGGACCTGGAACCGGGGGATCGGGTGGCCGCGTTCTGCTTCCTGGGTGGTTTCGCCGAAGTGGCCGTGGCGCCGGCGCACTTCACATTCCCGCTGCCCGAGGAGCTGAGCTTCCAGCAGGGCGCCGGGCTGGTCCTGAACTATCACACGGCGTATTTCGCCCTTCATACCCGGGGCCGGCTGCGAGCGGGGGAGACGGTGCTCGTGCATGGCGCGGCCGGCGGAGTCGGCACCGCCGCGCTCCAGGTGGCCAAGGCGCTCGGAGCCCGGACAATCGGGGTGGTGTCCACCGACGAGAAGGCGGAGATCGTCACTCACGTCGGGGCCGACCACGTGCTGCGCTCGACCGGTTCCTGGAAGGACGAGGCCCGCGAGCTCGGCGGAGCCGACGTCGTCGTCGACCCGGTCGGAGGTGACCGGTTCACAGACAGTCTGCGCTCGCTCAAGGAGAACGGGCGACTGCTCGTGGTGGGCTTCACCGCCGGATCGATACCCGAGATCCGCGTCAACCGGCTGCTGCTCAACAACCTCGACGTGGTGGGCGCCGGCTGGGGCGCTGCGGTCATGCCCAAGCCGAGGTACGCGGCCGAGGTGGACGAGGCGTTGGCCGGGATGATCGCCTCCGGGCATGTCCGGCCCGTGGTGGGGGCGCAGTTCCCGCTCGAGCGCGCCGCCGAGGCCCTCCAGCTGATCGACGGCCGCGGCGCGGTCGGCAAGGTCGTGCTGGACGTCGCCTGACCCACCTGCGCCCGCTCTGACATCCTGCCCGCGATGGCCGGACTGATCGAGCGCTACCGGGGCCGCCTGCCGTTCGCCGAGGATGACCCGGTCGTCTCACTGGAGGAGGGCTCCACGCCGCTTGTCCTGGCACCGCGCCTGTCTGAGCGGGTCGGCGCCGAGGTCTGGCTCAAGCTGGAGGGCGCCAACCCGACCGGGTCGTTCAAGGACCGCGGGATGACCTGCGCGGTGTCGGCCGCGGTTCGAGAGGGGGCCGAGGCGGTCATCTGCGCCTCCACCGGCAACACCGCAGCCTCCACGGCGGCCTACGCAGCGCGTGCCGGCCTGCGCGGTGCAGTGATCGTCCCCGAGGGGAAGATCGCCACCGGCAAGCTGGCCCAGGCGCTGATGCACGGTGCCCGTGTGATCGCGCTACAGGGCAACTTCGACCAGGCGCTCACGCTGGTCCGGGAGCTGGCCCACCGTCACCCGATCGCCCTGGTCAACTCGGTGAACGAGTTTCGGATCGAGGGTCAGAAGACGGCCGCGTTCGAGCTGATCGAGGCGCTCGGCGACCTTGACGCGTTGTGCATACCAGTGGGAAACGCCGGAAATATCACCGCCTACTGGCGCGGCTTCCGGGAGATCCTTGGGGCCACCGAGCGGCCACGAATGTTCGGCTTCCAGGCCGCCGGTGCCGCTCCACTCGTGCATGGCGCTCCCGTCGAGCATCCGGAGACCGTGGCCAGCGCGATCCGGATCGGCAACCCCGCGCGCTGGGAGGAGGCGATGGATGCCATGACCTCCTCTGAGGGCGGGGTGGCGGCGGTCACCGACGAGCAGATCCTCGACGCCTACCGGTTCCTGGCCGCCGGCGAGGGCGTGTTCTGCGAGCCGGCCTCGGCGGCCAGCGTGGCGGGTCTGCTGGCACACGGCGTACGGGATGCCCAGCGGGTGGTGTGCGTGCTCACCGGCCACGGGCTGAAGGACCCCCAGACCGCGCTCGGTCAGGCCGGAG
The DNA here is from genome assembly GCA_035551795.1 of Solirubrobacteraceae bacterium. Taxonomy (GTDB): domain Bacteria; phylum Actinomycetota; class Thermoleophilia; order Solirubrobacterales; family Solirubrobacteraceae; genus Palsa-465. The sequence continues at coordinate 28,374 of DASZMP010000151.1, forward strand.
CGGTGGTTCCGTGCCCGCCGGAGATCGGGGCAATCGAGCGCGCGGTGCTGCAATGACCGGACCCGCCCGCCGTGGGCACCTGGGCCGCCGCCGGCTGATCCGCGTGCCGGCCTCGTCGGCCAACCTCGGTCCGGGCTTCGACGTGCTGGCGGCGGCGCTGGCGCTGCACCTCGAAGTGGAGGTGGTGGAGACGGGCAGCTTCGCCGTGGTCACCGAGCTGGATGTGGCCCGTGATAGGCGGAATCTGGTGGTGAGAGGGTTCGAGCGGTTGCACTCAGCCGATGCCTTCGAGTTCCGGATCTCCTCGGACATTCCCCTCAGCGGCGGTCTGGGCTCGAGCGCCGCGGCCGTCGTGGCCGGCCTGATGGCCGCCGACCACATCTTTGAGCTCGACGCCGACGTCCTCGACCTGGCCGGCTCGCTGGAGGGACATCCCGACAACGTGGCCGCCGCCCTCAACGGAGGCGTGGTGATCTGCGACGGCGACATCGTCACGGAGCTGGAGGTTCCGCTCGGGCTGGAGGCGGTGCTCGTCGTGCCCCACGTGGCGGTGCGTACCCGGCAGGCGCGTTTGGCCCTGCCCGACCGGGTGCCCCTGGCCGACGCCAGCTTCAACCTGGCGGCGATCGCCCGGCTCAGCCTCGGCCTCGGCCAGGGGAACTGGGAGCTGATTGCCTCGGGTCTGCACGACCGGCTGCACCAGCCCTACCGGGCGCACCTGTACCCGCGCTCGGCCGAGCTCGTGGAGCTGGCTCCGGAGCTGGGCGCGCTGGGCGCCACGATCTCCGGGGCGGGACCGACTGTGCTGGTGTGGTGCCAGTACGAACAGACCGGCGCGGTGTTCGAGCGCCTGACCCGCGAGACCAGCGACTGGGCCGACGTGTTGCGGGTGCCGTTCGAGAGCCAGGGCGCCTACGTGCGCGGGCTCTGAGCGACCGGAGCCAAACCCGTCGGGAAGCTGGCCCCTCCGGGGCCGCTAAGACGCCGCCGTCTGCCTGGATACGGGTAGCGACTCGGCCAGCGCGGCCAGTCGCCTGCGCGCGTCCTTTTCGCCCAGACGGCGCAGCAGCTCGTCGGCCACGTTGAGGTAGTCCACGGCCAGGTCAGGGCGGTAGTCGAGGATCGAAAGGGCCCGCTCGGCCGACTCGGCGTAGGCGATCGAAGCGCGGATCGTCTGGTCCAGCAGCTTCTCGCCGAAATGCTCGCGCAGGGATTCGAACGCCTCCCGGGAGTGGCGGGTGCGCATGTCGGCGATGTTGAGCAGCACGCCCAGCCATTCCAGATTGGCGTTGAGGCTGTCCCGGGCCAGTTCGATCACCTCCAGCGCCTGCTCCACGCCCTGAAGCGCGAAGTACTGGGCCTCGGCCGACAGCAGCGCGTAGTCGGAGGCGACCAAGGCGTTGACGGTGAGCAGCCCCAATGCCGGCGGGCAGTCGATCAGGATGATGTCGTAGCGATCCTTGATCTCACGCAGCGCCTTCTTGAGCGTGAGCTCCCGGCCCATCTTGCCGCCCAGCACCAGCTCGGCCTCAGCCAACCCCAGGTTCGCCGGGACGATGCCGTTGTGCACGGCGTCGCGGATCTTGGCCTGGCCGCCCAGCACATCCCCGATCGTGGGGGAGGCGTCCGGATCGACGTCCAGGTAGTCGGACAGGTTGCCCTGGGGATCCAGATCGATCGCCAGCACCTCGAGCCCGGCGCGCCGGAACACGTCGGTCAGGGTGCGGACGGTCGTCGTCTTCCCCGTGCCGCCTTTCTGGGAGAGGACCGAGATAGTGGCCATCTCGCGGCCACTATAGGAAATGAGGAGGGGCTAGACCGTTCCGGGCTCGGCCGTCTCGGAGAACCGCATGCCCGAAACGATGGGAATGTCCAGGAAATGCAGGTGGTGTCGGCCGATCACGACCTCGTCGCCGTCGGCCAGCGTGCTCCACTCCACCCGCTCCCCATTGACGAAGACGCCGTTCAGGCTGCGGTCGTCGAGCACTCGGAGGCCATCCGGCTGCCGGACAATCAGCGCGTGTCGCCTGGAGACCGTGGGGTCGTCGAACCGCACGTCCGCGGCCAGGCTCCGCCCGATCCGCGTCCATTCCCGGCGCAGGTGGAAGGCCACCACGTCCTCTCCGGCCCGGTAGGCCAGGTACTGCCCTGGCTCGTCCAGGCCCTCGCGCAGCTCATCCAGCCATCCGTGGTCCTCCGTGCTGGCCGGAACCTCGACCATGGTCGTCTGGGAGGAGGTGAACAGCGATGCGCGCACGAACTCGCGTCCACCACAGCTGGGGCAGACGGGCAGCTCGTCCGCCGCGTCGAGCGACACCGCGTACTCGCACTGGGTGCAACGGAATGTGCCGGTCCCCGCAAGATTGCCCGACATCCAAGCCTTCATCGACCTTCTCCTTTACGGCTCAGGACTCGCCGTACCGGGTGGGCACGTCGGTCGATCATACCCCTCGGTCAAATTCCGGAATCCGGTGTGGACAGATCGGCATATGGACTTCCGCATCGCCTTCGGGTAACGCATCAGGCGGCCAGGAAGTTGGAGACGTACGGCGAATTTCGCCCTCATGCAAACCTCCCTCCCAGACAAGGCCGACCTGGAACTGGCGTTGCTGCGGCGCAGTCTGCACGGCCTCTCCGCCGCCTCGGAACGCTGCGGTCACTGTCAGCGCACGCTCCTGGTGGGCGAACGCGTCTACCTGTACGAGTCCGGCGCCGCCCGGTGCGAACTGTGCCGGGCCCGCGAGCGCTCGGCCCCGTCGGACTCGCACACCATCCACGGGCCGGAGTTCGGACACACCCTGCGCATTCGCGACCAGCGGGCCGCCTGAAAACGACAACAACATTCCTCACGTCACCCGCACACGGGACCTGAGTGATGAAGTTGGTCGTATACGACCAAAACGGTCCCTAACCGCCCGAGGGGCGACGGGGTTATGAATGTTGTCGTGGCCAAAATCAGGTGCATCGTCAGGCCCGAGGTGCATCGTCAGGCCCCCAAACAGCACGCGCCCGCCACGCGACGGGCCCAAGCGTATGCGGTGCTCCAGGTGCGGCCGGGAGCACCCGCCACATAGACTGCCCGGCCGTGGAGCCGATCACCGTATCCGCGACCATCAGCCGCCCGCGCGAGGAGGTCTTCGAGTACCTGGCTGACATTGCCAACCATGCGGAGTTCACCGACCACTACCTGGTCGACTGGCGGCTGACCCGCGAGGACTCCTATGGACGCGGCGCCGGCGCCCGCTTCCGGATCAAGGCGCCGCTCAATCGCTTCGGCTGGGCGGACATGACGCTGGCCGAGTTACAGCCGCCGTTCCGCATCGTGGAGCGAGGCCGGGGCGGGAAGTTCAACCGGATCAAGATGCTCGGCGTCTACGAGCTCAGCCCGGGCGCGGGGGGGAGCACGCGGGTCACCTACACGTTCGAGACCGAACCGGTGCTGCCGTCTGATCGGCTCATGGAGGTCCTGGGCGGGCGGTCGTGGACGCGGCGAAAGACGGGCAGGGCGATGCGGCGTCTGCGCTCCATCCTGGAGGACGACCGGGGCCGCGGCCATCACGTCTCCGTCTCCGCTCGGTGAGACGACGGTGGGGCTCGGTGAGCCGGCGGTGGGTAGACTTCCGCGCGCCGTGAGCCGCCTTCTCCTCCGCCACGACACCCCGGCCCTGTCCTCCCGCCTGCGGGCCTGGGGCCGGCGGACCGCCGGGCTGGCGGGTGCGGTGACCTTGGCATTTGGCGTGGGCGCGTGCGGGCTGGCCAAGCGCATAAACCACCCCACCTCCGCCGATGCCGCCAACGTCTACGTGGACGCAGGGCCGGTCACCTACCAGGTGCAGATCAGCCGAGCGCTGAACCCGTTCTCCACCGAGGACGCCCAGTACCTGGCCGGCATCCCCAAGGCCCAGTCGATCCCGGCCGACCAGCTGTGGTTCGCGGTGTTCGTGTGGGCCAAGAACCAGTCCGGCCATCCGCAGACGACCACCGACCAGTTCGCGATCACCGATTCGTCGGGCACCATCTATCACTCATGGCCGCTTAACCCTCAGGTCAACCCTTACGCTTGGGCGTCGGAGCGACTCACGCCGGATGACACGGAGCCCGCCCCGGATTCCACGGCGTCCTACGGTCCCACCCAGGGCGGCCTGGTCCTGTTTCGCCTGAGCACGGCGGTCTACTCGAATCGCCCCCTGACCCTGGACATCTACGCGTCGGGGCAGAGCAAGCCCACCACGGTCGCGCTGGACCTGTAGACCCGGGCGACCCCCTACTTGCCCGCCTCCAGCGCCGCCTGGAGCACCTGGGCCACGGCGGGCGCGGCAGTAGCGGCTCCGTAGCCTGAGGCCGGGTACAGGGCACAGGCCACGACCTTGGCATTTCCCACCGGCGCGTAGCCCACGAACCACGCGTCCGTGTCCTTGCTGGCGTTGGCCTTGCCCGCCGTGTTGGTCAGCTCGGCCGTGCCGGTCTTACCGGCCACCTCCACGCCGGAGATCTGGGCCGAGGTCCCGGTCCCGTACTGGACGACCGCCACCATCATCCGCTGGACCTCGGAGGCGACCTTCCGGGTGGTGACGTTGACGAACCTCGGCTTCGCGCCGTACACGAACGTGGGAATCGGCCGCCGGCCCCCGTCGGCGATCGTCGCGCCGACGTCGGCCATCTCCAGCGTCGAGGCCTGCACCATGCCCTGGCCGATGGCGGATGAGGCCACGGCCAGCGGGCTGCCGATGGTGGCCGCGGAGGGGATCGTGCTCTCCAGGGCCCCCGGGATCCCGGTCGGATGGTCAAAGCCGAACCGTTGCGCCATGGCCACCAACCGCGCCCCGCCGAGCTTCGCGCCCAGCGGCGCGTACACGGAGTTGCAGGAGACTGCGAAAGCATTCAAGAGCGAGCCCCCGCAGGCCTCGCCCGAGGCGTTCTGCATCGTGTAGCCGTCGATCGTCGCCGAGGTCTGGACCGCGAACTGGCTATTGAGCGTGACCAGCCCGGCCTGCAGGGCGGCGGTGGCGGTGATGATCTTCATCGTCGAACCCGGAGGCTGCACGGCGGAGAAGGCGATCCCGGCCAAGCCCAGCAGCGCGCCCGTGCGGGGGTCGATCACGGTCATTCCCGCGTAGTGGCCGGCCAGTGCGGTGATTGCCGCCTCCTCCACCTTCGGGTCGATGGTGGTGCGGACCGTCTGCCCGTTGCGCACAGGCACCTCGGCCAGGAGCCGGTGGCCGGCCAGTAGGCGTGCGCCCGGTCGCCCGGCCAGCTGCCTCTGGAAGATCGACTCGAGGCCGTCGATCCCGACCTGGGCACCGGACGGGTAGCCGAGCGCGCGGTATTGCCTGGCCTCGTCGGCGGGGATCGGACCGAGCGTCCCCACGATCTCGCTGGCCACGCCGGCCAGCGGTGAGGTGCGGTCCGGACCCTCAGCCAGCGGGGTTCCGTCATCGGCCCGGATCGCGCCCCGGCGGCCCAGAGACGAACTCCGGGTCAGCTGTTCCGCGGCCCGCAAGCCGGGGAACAGCAGAGCAGACGAAAAGTGGACCCGGGGACCGACCGGATCGTTGCTCAGCGGGATCCGGAGGATCTCGTGCAAAGTGCCGAACAGGCGGGTGGGGACGCTGAACGCGACCGAGACCACGG
>DASZMP010000152.1:0-7761 GCA_035551795.1 Solirubrobacteraceae bacterium
GTGCGATCAGCTTGACCAGCTCGGGTTCCAGAGGGACGGCGATGGTCGCGGTCAGACGCGGCGCCGGCGCATCCCTTTTCTGTTCTTCGGGTGGTCGAATCATTGCCTCGTACTCGGGGCATGGCCCAAAACTCAGGGGAAACAACGATCGTTCAGGCATCCGCGAGCCAGCGAGCACACGCGATCATTTCCACCGCTGGTTCTTACTGCATGCCCAGCATCGATGCGGTGGTCGACCCTGCACCTTGATCCGGCGCAGACCAGCCCCACTCCATTCGGATCGCGTAACCCGATCCGCGCCAGAGACTGCTCCCCGCGGCCCCTAATCACCCCGCCTCTCCACTGTCAATTTATACCGGATCACACGCCCTCATGAGGCCTTGACTTCTGCCGCATAATCACCCGCCGCGGGCCCAAACCGATGGGAGAGGAGCAGCGAGGATGAGCCACGCAGAGCATGCGGTAGTGATCGCCGGAGGCGGCCCGGCAGGGATGATGCTGGCGGCAGAGCTGGCGCTGGCGGAGGTTGACGTGGCGGTCGTCGAGCAGCGGCCCGATCACGTACTGGTCGGCTCGCGGGCCGGTGGTTTTCACGCGCGCACGATCGAGGTGCTCGATCAACGCGGTGTGGCTGAACGTTTCCTGGCGGCGGGCCAGGTGGCGCAGGCGTCGATGTTCGGCACGACGGTTCTGGACATGAGCGATTTTCCCACCCGGCATCCGTACTCGCTGGGGATCTGGCAGAACCAGATCGAGCGGATCATGGCCGAGTGGATCGCCGAGCTGCCGGTGCGGATCCTCTATGACCGCAGGGTCACGGGCTGCGAACAGGACGGCGCCGGTGTGGATGTCGCGCTGTCCGAAGGCGAGCCGCTGCGAGCGCAGTACCTCGTCGGCTACGACGGGGGTCGCAGCCTCGTCCGCCGCCAGGCGGGCATCGAGTTTCCGGGTTGGGAGGCCACCAACAGCAAGTTGATCGCCGAGGTGGAGGTGAGGGCTGAACCGCCGCGGGGCATTCGTCACGACGCCATCGGCGTGCACGGCCTCCACCGGATGGAGGATGGGAAGACCGTCCGGGTCGTGGTCACCGAGCTGCAGCTCAACGCGGGAGCCGAGCCGACACTGAATGAGCTGGGGGAGGCGCTCATCGCCGTGTACGGCACCGACTTCGGGATCCACAACCCCACCTGGATCTCCAGGTTCAGCGATGCCACCCGGCAGGCCGCAACCTACCGGGACGGACGCGTGCTGCTGGCCGGCGACGCCGCACACATACATTCGCCGGCCGGCGGACAGGGTCTCGGTCTCGGCGTGCAGGATGCCGTGAATCTGGGCTGGAAGTTGGCCCAGGTGGTCAGAGGAACCTGCCCGGACAAGCTCCTCGACACCTACCACGCTGAGCGCCACCCCGTTGCTGAGCGCTCGCTCAAGCACACGATGGCTCAGAGCGTCCTCCAGCGTGGAGAGGACCGCATCAGAGCCCTTGTCGATGTGGTCTCGGAAATCGCCACCATGGACGAGCCTCGAAAGCGCCTGGCCGGGATCGTCTCCGGGCTGGACATCCATTACGACCTCGGCGAGGGACATCCGCTCCTCGGAAGCCGCATGCCCGATCTGGACCTGGTGACCACGGACGGTCCGCGGCGAGTCTTCGAGTTGCTGCACACCGCCCGACCGGTGTTGCTCAACCTCGGCGAGCCGGGCGCCATCGCCATCGAAGCCTCGGCCGATCGCGTCCAGCTGGTCGATGCCGGGTGCGTCCAGGAGTGGGAGCTTCCGGTCATCGGCGAGGTCGACGCGCCGAGCGCGGTGCTGGTCCGGCCCGACGGCTACGCGGCGTGGGTCGGAGAGGGCTCCGTGGACGGGCTGCGGGATGCCCTGACCGCCTGGTTCGGGCCGGGGACGGCGACATAGGCGGCTGGTGGCCTGCCCGGTGCGACCGGCTAGGTCAGCCGAAGGCGAACCATCGTCCACCGCCGATCATGCACCGCGAATCGCGCTTCCGGGCCGTCCAGGATGCGCAGCTGGTAGTCCCCGTCGGGCAAAGGGAAGCGCATCCCTCCGGCCGAGTCAGTGACCAGAACACGGTCATTCTCGCCGCTGGCGTCCGACAGCTGCACTTCGGCAAACCGGGTCCGGCGGTCGTCCGGCGGCGCCGCCTCGAGTCTCAGCTTGAGGCCACCTGCGTGTTGCACTCCTCCACGGTAACGCGTCCGCCGGGCGGCGCCAATCGGCCTGATGGCTATCCTGCGTCGATGTCTGTCGGCAGGCCCGCCGGTGAGGCGGAGGTTCCCCTGGACTTCATTCGGCAGGTCGGGGCGGGTGGTGAAGAATCGCTCGCCAGGCTGTGGAAGTGGCGAATCGAGCTTCACAGCCGCGACACCTACGCTGGCGTTCGCATGTCGAAGTTCCCTGAGGATCTCCGTGTCTACGAGAAGATATTGTGGGAGCGAGCGCCCCGGGTGGTCGTCGAGGTTGGGGTTCAATTCGGCGGAAGCACGCTGTGGTTCCGTGATCGGCTGTTCGACTTCCAGCGCTATCGGTCTGGTCCTGCCCCGCTGGTGATCGCAATTGACCTCGATCTGACCCAGGCGCGACAGTGCTTTGACGAGCTTCCCCCGGAGGCCACGGCCGGCATCACGCTACTGGAGGGCGATGTCAGAGACGAGGCCTTAATGGCCCAGATCCACCAATTGGTTCCGGCGGGCGCCGAGGTCCTCGTGGTCGAAGATGCTCAGCATGATGCTGACACGACTCGGGCAGCGCTCAATGCGCTTGCACCGCTGGTGCGCGCTGGTGGCTATTACATGGTCGAGGACACGTGCGTCGACATTGATCGTCTCCGGGTCTACGAAACGTGGCCCCGCGGTGCGGGGCTCGCGCTCGATGAGTGGTTGACCAGCGATCCGCTCGGCCGACGGTTCCGGCGGCGTCCCGAGATGCAGCCTTACGGGCTCACCTGCCACCCCGGCGGCCTCATACAGCGGCTTGCTGACCTGTGACGCTGGACCGGATTCCTTGGGACGGCCCTTCCTCCTTCGGTCGTTCAGGCGTGCTGGCCAGGCAGTTGGTGCGACGGATGCTGCGCCCGGTCACCGTTCGCGTCGACGCCGAGCTCGCTCGACTCGAAGGCGAGGTCTCTCGGCTGCAAGACGATCAGGCGCGAACAGCCGAGTATCTCGGCGCGGTTGACCAGCTTCTCGACGTTCCGCTGGTCCACGGGCTGTCGGCCGGCTCGCGGCACCGCACGAGCCGTGGCGGCTCTCGGGTCATCTGCTCACTGGCCATCGGCGATTACCGTTCGCTGCTCAGCCGGTCGGCGTTGAGCTTCGAGCGATATGCAGAGCGCTGGGGTTGGGACGTGGTACTCAGCACTGAGGATCTAACCGACGGTAGGCCCGCGCCTTGGGCCAAGGTGAAGTTACTCCAAGAATTGCTGCACGAGTACGAGTGGGTGCTGTGGCTGGACGCCGACGTTGTCATCGTCGATTTCGACGCTGACATCAGTGCCGAAATCCAATCCGACAAGGACCTCTATCTGGTCGAGCACCCCTGGCTCGGTCAATACACGGCAAATACCGGCGTGATGCTGCTCAGGAACTGCGCGTGGACCCACGACTTCCTAGAGGACGTGTGGGCGCACGAGCGATACATCGAGCATCCGTGGTGGGAGAACGCCGCGGTGCTTGATCTTCTTGGCTACGGCCTGGAGCCCGCGAGGCTGGTGGAGCCGACGGCACACCTAGGACACACGAAGTTCATCGATCGTCGTTGGAACAGCATCGAGTTAGACCGGCCGGAGGTGCCGGCCTTCGTTCACCGCGGCTTCCACGATCTGAGCACCCGCATCCGCCACGTGACCGGTGACCTGGCCTGCGCGCTGGGCGGCGCTGACCCGCTTACTGCCGGGCGCGACCGCCCGGCACGTCGGATCGAGCGCGTGACCGACGTGCATCGTCGTGAAGAGCTACCGCTGCTACTGAACTCTCTCGGGCTAACCGGCACTGGGGTAGAGGTTGGGGTTCGCAAGGGTGACTACTCGGAGCATCTGCTCGCGCACTGGAAAGGCGAGAAGCTCATTTCGATCGATCCCTGGCGCGCGGCACCTCCGGACGACTACCGGGATGTTTCGAACGTCAGTCAGGATGAGCACGACGTCAACTACCTCGAAACCTGTCGCCGCCTTGCGCGATTCGGACGGCGCTCGGAGGTCAGGCGTGAAGCCGCCGCCCAAGCAGTGCAAACGGTGTCTGCCGCATGCCTCGACGTCGTCTACCTGGACGCACGCCACGACGCTGACTCCGTTTCTGAGGACCTTGCCCTGTGGTGGCCCATCGTGCGGCCAGGCGGCGTGCTGGCGGGACATGACTACCGCGACGGAATGCTTCCAGAGGGAGTGTTCGGAGTTCGGACCGCGGTGGACCGGTTCTTCAGTGCGCTCGGCGTCCCTGTACACGCCACCGCTGATGACGCCCCCTGGCCGAGCTGGCTGGTCGTCAAGCCGTAATAGCCGCTCGACCTGCGCAGGCGGAGGTTCGGCCGCAACCTTTAGCTGTGCCGCACGTTGATGGGGTGATGAGGATGATCCTCGGCGGGGCGTTGAGCGGTTGCCTGTTGCTGGCGGGCCTGGGGTCGTTTGCCGCCCCTGCGGCTGCAGCGGTGCACAAACTCGCGGTCCTGACGCCTTCAGGGTCGGCTGCCCCTGACGAGTTCGCGCAGTCCGGCGGCGTGGTCGTCGCCGGCGTGGATGTCTTCACCGAACCGGCGGGGGGAGCGTGGGCGAGCGGCGGACCCACTGCGACGCTGACCACCCCGGCCGGCGAGAGCTTCGTCGCGGATGGTTCCGCGACGAACGGCACGGCAATCGTCGCGGGTGCTCAGGATGCCGGGGGATCGACAGCCGAATATGTCTATTCGAGGCCCGCGGGCGGATGGTCAGGGGCGGTCGGGCCTTCTGCGACCCTGGTCACGAGTTCGGGTGTATCCCTCCAGTTCCCCGTCATCTCCGGCAGGCTCATCGCGGCGACGGGTCTCGACGGCGCGATCTATCTGTTCCAGGAGCCAACCGGTGGATGGAGCGGCACTGTGGAGGACTCGGCCCGTCTGGTCGATCCTCGGCGTTACCTTGGGCCCGCATCGATCCAGAGCTCCGTCGTGCATGCCGTGGCGGAGGACTCGTCGGGGCGCTATGTCGCGTTCCGTGAGCCGACCCATGGCTGGGCCGGATCGATCAAACCGTCGGGCGCGATCCTCACGGGAATCGCGGGTCCGCCGCCCTCGTTCGGGTTCGGCGACGGATTGATCGCCGGGCCGGCGCCGTCCGCGAGCGGCGCTCAGGTGTTCCGGATTCCTCCGCCTTCCAAGGTCGAGCGTCCGAAGGCGATCGCCTACCTGGATGACACCAACCAACAGGGCTACGAAAGGGTGCTGTTGTCTTCAAAGCTGGCGGTGCTGTCTTCGGCGAGCGATTCCACCCCTTCGAGCGCGGCCGAGTCGGAGATCTCGGTGATCACCAAGCCCAGAGGAGGATGGTCAGGCACCCTCCGGACCGGGCGCCCGCTCGCGATCTCTGAGTACTTCTACGGGCTCGCGGTGAATGGCAGCCTGGTGTTCGCTCAAACCGCTACCGGCCCGATCACGGTCTATCGCGTCACCGGCTCCGCGGGCCGTCGGCTCAAGCCGGTCAAATCCAGCGCGGCCGTGGGCCTCGGCTTGAGGACCGGTCGTCCCGAGCTGTCGTTCAGGGCGATCAGCACAACAGGGATCGATCGCTTGCGCCTACGTCTTCCCGCGGGCTTATGGCTGGCCGGCGACGCAAAGATCCTTCGTCGCTCGATCACCGTGAATGGCGTTCACCCGGGCCGGCGGGGCGAGGGGAGCACCACCGTCACGGCGCGCGGCCATCTGATAACGATCAGCAGTCCCATCGGCTTCGCAGATCGGCCGCACGTGAGCATCGGCCGTCCGGCGCTCCGCGAGTCCCTCGCACTGCGCCGGGCACTGACGGATCAGCCCAGTCGACGCATCCTGACCGCATTTCTGACGATCCGAACCTACATCGGCGCGACGCAGCGAACCACGGTTCATTTCCACATCGAGAAATGACCCGCGGACGAGTCACCCAAGAGCCGTGCTGTCGATCTGCACCGGGTAGCCGCTGCGCAGCACCGCGACCGACGACGGCGGCGTAATCACATCCGCCTCGCCGCGGATCGGGCGGGGGCGGCGTGTGCCGTACCCGTTGCGCGTCCACTCCACCAGCTGGCTCCCGAGGACGACGTGCGGGGCGCCCTGCGCGTTCAGTATGAAAGCCCCGTCGGGAAGTCCGCGCCAAGACATCCCGTGCAGGCGACGCCGGTGCGTGCCGCCTACGAGCCGCTCGGCGTGCAGCTGCCGGTTGATATCTCGGGCCGAGGGTGGCGGCCGGCTCAGATTCGCCTCCGCCCAGGCGTCGCGATACGCCACGTAACTGGCGTGACGGCACTCGCCGCATGGCCGATGACCGGCCGCCAGCGCCACCGCCTCGTCGAAGAAGAACAGCCATGTGAACCTTCGCGGCAGCCACTGCTCGCTCCAGCGGTCGCTGAAGCGCAGCGCACAGATGATCCACAGATCACCGGCGTGCAAGCGCACGATCCGGCGTCCCTCATGCAGCCGCCCGCGGTTGCCCGTGAATGCTCCACGCAACGGAAATGCCTCGATGTCGCCCAGCGGCGTCACGCGATTCTGAGCAGCCACACGCGAATCATCCTGAACTGGTCTGGCGGCGTGAACCCCACGTCAAGCTCCCGCGGCCACCGCCGACCCAGCGGCCCAGCGCGCGGACCTACCCGTGCGTGCACTCCGAGCCCGGGGCCTGTTACGGCGCAGTTATCGGCACGGCGCTACACCGAGCCCCATGCCCCGTCCCCTCGCCGTCCTGCTCCTCCTAGCCGGAACCGTCGCGACGATCGCCGGCTGCGGCTCCTCAAGTAGTGGCCCGGTTGGCGGCAGTTCGAGAACGTCGGCCCTCGCGTATGTGCACTGCCTGCGCACCCATGGCGTGCCGAACATCCCCGATCCCGGAGCCGAAGGTGGCATCCGGCTGCCGTCCGGGGTCAACCTGTCCTCCCCGGCGTTCGAAGCGGCACAGGCCTCCTGCGCGAACCTGGTGCCTAGCGGTGGAGCCGGCGGACGCAGGGCCGCTTCGCGGCAGGACATCGAGCAGATGCTGGCGCCGTCGACGTGCATGCGCGCCCATGGCGTCAGCGGCTTCCCCGACCCGACGCTCTACCCGCAGCAGTATTCGATCGCGTTCGCTCGCGGCGGCGTGTCGCTCCTGATTCCCAAGTCGGTCGATGTCGCCTCGCCCGCTTTCAAGCAGGCCGCGGGGGCATGCCGGTTCGGAGCGCTGCTTCCCAAGGGCCACCGAACTGCTGTTCCCTAGCGAGCCACGACTCACCCGCGGAAAAGGGGAGCTCAGGGTCACTCAGGCGGTGATTCCGCGGATGTCGAGCTTGGCGACGAACTCGGGGTCGTTGAACACGTCGATCGCCACGGCGCGGTCGTCGACAACGGTGAACGCCAGCACCGCGAACGGCCGCTCGCCGTCGAACGCGATCACGCCGGCGGCGCCGTTGATGAGTGCCGGGCGGACGTACGGCGCGAAACGCCGGGCAGACATCGCACCTTGAGCCACCTGCGAGGCGCCGTGGAGCTCGAACGGGTCCCCGTCGCGGCGGTGGGCGCGCAGCACGACGTCGGGGTCGAGCACCCCGACCA
>DASZMP010000153.1:0-29947 GCA_035551795.1 Solirubrobacteraceae bacterium
AGGCCGGAGCCCCCTCCGAGTTGACCACCTCGGAGAACTCGCGGAACAGCCCGGTCACCACGAACACCACCTGCTCGGCGATGTCCACCGTGTTGTCACCGATCCGCTCCAGGCAGCGGGCCACCAGGATCATGAACATCGCCCACTCGCGGACCTCGGGGTCGTCGCCCACCTCCACCGCGCGCTTGAAGATCTCTCGGTTCAGGCGGTTCACCTCGGCGTCCTGGCGAACCAGGTCCTGGGCGAGCGAGACGTGGCGGGTCTTGAACGCCTCCTTGGCCTGCGAGACCTGGGAGCGGGCCAGCTGCCCCATCCGCTCCAGCGCCTCCAGGATGGTCTGATCCTTGGGCTGCTCGTAGCCGGACAGCGGCACCAGCTTGGCGACGTTCACGCACTGGTCCCCCATGCGCTCCACGCAGCGGATGATGTGCAGCAGCGCCGCCACGATCCGCAGGTCGCCCGCCACCGGCGCCTGGCGGGCGAGCAGGGAAAGCACGCCCTGATGAACCTCCAGGTACCGCCCGTCGATGCGATCGTCGTCGTTGACCACGATCCCCGCCAGCTCGACATCCTGATAGGTGATGGCTTCGAGCGCGCGGTCCAGCTGGGAGATGACCATGTCCATCCCGCCCAGCGTCTGCTCCTCCAGCCCCTTCAGCTCCTCGCGAAACTGGTGTCGAACCTCGTATGGCATCAGATCAACCGAACTTTCCGGTGACGTAACGCTCGGTGCGCTCGTCCTTGGGCGTGGTGAATATCTCGGTCGTGGGTCCGTGCTCGACCAGCTCGCCATCGAGCATGAACGCGGTGCTGTTGGCCACCCGGGCCGCCTGCTGCATGTTGTGGGTGACGATCACGATCGTGTAGCGCTCCTTGAGCTCATCGATCAGCTCCTCCACCCTCAGCGTGGCCACGGGATCGAGCGCCGAGCAGGGCTCGTCCATCAGGATCACCTCGGGCTCGACGGCGATCGTGCGGGCAATGCACAGGCGCTGCTGCTGGCCGCCGGAGAGTCCGACGCCCGGAGAGTTCAGCCGGTCCTTGACCTCATTCCACAGACCGACCGCTCTGAGTGCCCGGTGCACGCGTTCCCGAAGGTTGTCGGCCTTGGTCCCGGTCAGGCGAAGCCCGGCCGCGACGTTGTCGAAGATCGACATGGTCGGGAACGGGTTGGGTTTCTGAAACACCATTCCGATCAACCGGCGGACTGCTGTGACATCGACGCGCTCACCGTAGATGTCCAGCTCATCCAGCCGGACCTGGCCCTCCGCCCAAGCTCCGGGGATCTCCTCGTGCATCCGGTTGATGCAGCGCACCATCGTGGACTTGCCGCACCCCGAGGGGCCGATGATCGCGGTCACCTCGTTGGCGGCGAACGTCATGTCGATCCCGCGGACCGCGTGAACCTCGCCGTAGTAGGCGTGCAGCCCGACGGTGTTGATGGCGTGCCCGCCCACCGCATGCTGATCCCGAGGCGGCTCGCTGCGGTTCGTCTGCCGGGAGGATTCCTCCGCCGTTGACATCAGCTGGTTTTCCTTGTTGGAGGTTGCGGGCGAATTCATGCTATGCGACTCCTGCGCGAAATGAACCGCGCGATCACGTTGAGGAGCAGGACCAGGACCACGAGCGTCAGGCCCGCCGCCCAAGCCTGGGCGACCACCACAGCTCGCGGCGACAGGATGTCGTTGTAGATCTGCAGCGGCAGCGTGTTCATCTGCTGGCCCAGGCTGTAGGTCAGCGCGGTAGCGCTACCCACCGTGAACAGCAGGGGCGCGGTCTCCCCCATGGCCCGGGCCACCGCCAGCAGCGAGCCCGTCACCAGGCCGGGCAGTGCCGTGGGCAGCACGACCCGGAAGATCACCCGCCAGCGCGGAGCCCCCAGAGCCAGGGCCGCCTCGCGAAGGCTGCTCGGCACCAGCAGCAGCACCACCTCCGACGACCGGGTCACGATCGGCAGCATCAGCAGAGCCAGCGCAACCGCCGCCTTCCACGCAGTGAAGTTCCCGCCGACGTGCGTGATGATCAGCGAGATGTAGATGAACAGCCCGAACATGATCGATGGCACGCCCGTCATCACATCGACGAAGTACTGCACAAGCTGGGAGAAGCGCCCCTCCTTGCCGTATTCGGTCAGATAGAGGGACACGCCCACGCCAACCGGAACCGCAATCACCGTGGCCAGAGCGACGATCTCGATCGACCCCACTATGGCGCTGCGCACTCCGCCGATCGATCCGAAGAACGAGCCGGTGGGGTCGCTGGTAAAGAAGCTCCCGTTGATCGATCCGAGCCCCTTCTTCAGCAGGTAGTAGATGATCAGGACGAGCGGCACAAGGGCCAGCAGGGTGGCCGCCAGCAGCAGGCCACGCATGACCCTGTCCGTCCGGCGCCGGCGAGCGCTTACCTGGGGAAGGCTGATCGCGGTCATTGGGTGGGCTGCGCCGTCGTGGAGGCCGTCAGGACCGGGGCATCGACGCTCGAGCCTCGCTCGCCGCGCTTACCCCGTGACACATAGGCCCGGGCGACGATGTTGACGACCAGGGTGAGGACGAACAGAACGAGCCCGGCAGCGAACAGGGCCGAGCGGTGCACACCCGTGGCCTCGCCGAATTCGTTGGCGATCACCGAGGCGAGACTGTAGCCCTGGCTGAACAGGTGCTTGCCGATCGCCGGCGCGTCACCGATCAGCAGGACGACCGCGATCGTCTCGCCCAGCGCGCGACCCAGACCGAGCATCGCGCCGCCCACGATTCCGGGGCGGGCGTAGGGCAGGATCGCCATGCGGATCATCTCCCAGCGGGTGGCCCCAAGGGCCAGTGCCGCCTCCTTGTGCTCCGGAGGGACGGTCGCCAGCACCTCCCGCGCGATGGCCGAGACGATCGGCAGGATCATGACGGCCAGCACGAGGCCGGCGATGAAGTAGTTGGTGGGAGTGACCTCGCTGGCTCCCCCACCGATCCAGGGAATCAACGAAAACGTGCTGGCGAACCATTTCTCGGCCGGCATCAGCTTGGGCGCCAGGAAGAACACGCCCCACAGGCCGTAGACCACCGAGGGCACGGCGGCCAGCAGATCCACCAGAATCGCCAGCGGCGTCCTGATCCGGCGCGGGCACAGCTCGGTCACGTACAGAGCCACGGCAACGGCCACCGGCACACCAATGACCAGCGCTATCCCCGACGTGATCAGAGTTCCCACCAGCAGCGGAGCTCCGTGATAGATGTTGCGCGACACGTCCCAGTCGTTGCCGAACACGAAGCTCAGACCGAACTGGCTGAACGTAGAGCCGGACTCCTGGATCAGGCGGATGAAGAAGTAGACGATCAGAGCCAGGATCAGCACCGCCAGGGCGGTCAGGCCCCGCCGCAGGAACTGGTCCGGGAGACGGCTGAGCGGCGACCGCCCGAAGTCCGGGCGGCCGCCGCTCAAAGTGGTGGCGCTTGGCTCCACGTCCCTGCTTAGGAGACCGAGGCTCCGTTGCAGGTCATCGTCTTGAGCTGCGCGTTGTCCTTGGCGGCCAGCGAGGCCGGCACCGGCGCGTAGGGCAACTCGTTGCTACCGCTGCCCAGCGTCTTCTGCCCGGCGCCGAGCGCGTAGCCGAGGAACTGGAACAGCCCCTTGGCCGTCGACTGGCTCAGGCCACCGTCCTTGCACGGGTCCTTGTACGCGTCAAGGAACGTCTGGGAGACGATCGGGTAGGCCCCGGAGTTCGGCGAGTTGATGGTGGAGATGGCCAGGTTCGCGGGTACCTTGACGCCCAGGAAGGCGGACGAGGTGTTCGCGATGCTCGGCAGGACCCAGGCCCCGCCTGAGTTCTTGACCGCGGCGTAGGTGAAGCCGTTCTGGAGGGCATAGGCCTGTTCGACGTAGCCGACGGCACCCGGGGTCTGCTTGACCGCGGCGGCCACTCCGGCGTTCTTGGCCGCACCGGTTCCGACCGGCCACTTGACGTCCTTGCCCGAGCCGATCGTCTTGGCCCAGGCCGGGCTGACGTCGGACAGGTAGGTGGTGAAGCCATCGGTCGTACCGGAGGAGTCCGAACGGTGAATCACCGTGATGTGGGTGCTGGGCAGGCTGACGCCCGGGTTCAGTGCCTTGATGGCGGCGTCATTCCAGCTGGTGATCTTGCCGCTGAAGATCTCCGCGATCAGCGGGCCGGTCAGCTTGAGACCGCTCTTCACCCCCTGGAGGTTGTAGGAGACGGTGATCGCGCCCGCGGCCACCGGGAACTGGAGGATCGGGCCCTTCGCCTTCAGCGTCGCCAGATCAGCGGACGTGAGCGACGGATCACTGCCGGCGAAGGCCACTGTGGCCGAGGCCAGATCGGTCTGCCCAGTTCCGGACCCGACGGCGTTGTAGTTGAGGGTCAGGCCACTCGACTTGAGCGTGGTGGACCACTGCTCGTAGATGGGGGCAGCCAGCGTCGAGCCGGCGCCGTCGACCGTAGCCGAGCTGCTGGTCTTTCCTCCCGGGCTGCTCGTGCCGGTGGAGTTGTTGCTCGAGCCGCACGCGGCAACTCCAACCGCGGCCAGTACCGCGACGGCCCCCGCAGTGATGCGACGTGTATTCACGGTTCAGTGTTCTCCTTGACTAGATGCGACCCCGGCTGGGTTCAGTGTTGAGCCCAGCCGACGGTCAGTTGTTAACCGGTTGTGAAATCTCCGTGGCCATCGTGGGCGAGGACAGCGCCGGCTCCCGGACCTGACCGGACGCCCGTGCCTCAGCCGAGAGCCGATACCCCAGCCCGAAGTGCGTGTGGATGAAGCTCCACTCGGGCAGCGCGACGTTCAGCTTCATTCGCAGCTTGCGGATGCAGACTCCACCGAGCGATCGCCTGAGCGCATGGTCCGGCCCCACACCAGCAGGAAGAAGCTCGTCCCGGGAGACGATGCGGTCCAGGTGCCTGGCCAGCTCGGTCAGCAGCCGCAGCTCCCGGATGGACAGGCGGAGCATGATCCCGCCCGCCCTGGCCAGGTGCTCGTCGGGGGAGATCTCAAGCGGTCCAACCTCGAGTACGTCTCCCCGAGGAGCGGCGGTTGCGGCCATGCCGAGATCGTCCAGGCACGGCGGCGGCCCGGCGTTACCCCGGGGTGAAAGAGATGTGAACAGGCTGTTATCGCCGGTCCGAAAAGACGCTCACGATGCCGGCTCGGTGCTGCCACCGGCGACGGGCGCCGGGGTGAATCAGTCGATCAGGCTGGTGGTCAGCCTGTCCGGCGCAGCACGCTCATCCAGCAAGTCGTCGTCCGCCGGCTCCGGATCGCCCGAGATGTCGGCGCGCGCGTCCTGGAGCCCGGCCATGGCGAGGGAGTCAGGGCTGTGGGTCTCCAGGTCCGGTTCGGGCGCGAACCGGTAGCCCACCCCGAAGTGCGTGTGGATGTAGTTCCACTCCGGCGAGGCGGTGCGGAGCTTCTGGCGCAGCTTGCGCACGAACACATCCACCGAGCGGTCGCCGTGGGCCATGGCATAGCCCCACACCCGCTCGTAGATCTCCTCGCGCCGGAGCACCCGGTCAGACTGGGAGAGCAGGTTGAGGATCTCGAACTCGCGCGCGGTCAGCTCGAGGCTGATCTCCCCGGCATAGGCCTGATAGAGGTCCGGGCGGATCGTGATCTGCCCCACCCGGGTCGACTCCTGCGGCGGCGGCATCTCGTTGCGACGGTGGCGCCGGATGGCCGCCTCGATCACGCAGATGAGCTCCTCGGCGTGGCAGGGTTTGGTGATCCAAACGTCAGCCCCCACCCGCAGACCCCGGACCCGCTGGGCCACCGAGGACGGGCCGGTGCAGATGATCACCGCCAGGCCGGGCAGCCGGACGCAGATGCGCTCCAGATACTCCCAGCTGCCGGGACCGACCACCGCCAGGTCGATGACCAGCGCGTTGAGCCGCATGGCGACCAGCGCCTCCGGGGTCGCGGGGCTCGACAGGCGGCGCAGGTCCCAGCCGAGCGTCCGCAGCCGGTTGGACAGCACCTGGTTGAACCCCGGATCTCGGTCCACCACCGCCAGCCGCGGCCGGGCGTTGTGCCGCGCCGGGGACGTGATCCCGGTCGCGTGGCGCGGCGAGGAGGAGGAACTCGCTTCGGCGGTCCCCATCATGGCGCCGCTTGTCCCTGGCGACATGGCCGCCACTGTAAAGCACCCCTCCCGGACCCATCGCCCTCCCCGCGGTCCGGTAACACGATGTTTACACGCAAAGTGCGGCAGAATTTCCGGTTCGTTAGCGCTCAGGGCCGTCGGTCTCCCACGCCGTCCTAAAGAGTCGTCCGCGGCCGGCTGCTGCGCTCCGTCATCTAATAGGGGCCTAAGAGCGCCCGGCAACGGCTTCCGCCGCCGCTATCCTCGGCCGGGACGGGTTCTGGCAGTTGCTGTTCGGACCCGCCGGTGTACCACATGGCCTCTCGCAAGCAACAGAAAGAGGAAGCGCGCCAGCGCCGCCTGGAGCAGGAACGTGCCCGGACCGCCCAGGCCCAGCGCCGCCAGCGCATATGGATGCTGGGCGGCGTGCTGGCGGCGGCTGTGGTCGTGGTCGTCGTGGCTGTCGCCATCTCTCTGGGCGGGACCAGCAGTGCCAAGGCTCCGAAGCCCGGCACCCCGCAGGCCAAGCAGACCTTCAGCGAGGTCAGCAGCCTGCTGGGCGGTATCCCGCAGTCCGGGACCACGCTCGGTAACCCGAACGCCAAGGTGACGATCGACTATTACGGCGACCTGGAGTGCCCGATCTGCCGTGCCTTCACGCTGGGACTGGACGGCGGCGGATTCCCGCAGATGGTCAAGGACCTGGTGCGGACCGGGAAGGTGAAGGTGGTCTACCTGTCGTTCTGCACCGCCACGTGCACCAACCACTCCCATACCCTCTTCAACCAGCAGCAGGTGGCCGCCTACTCGGCCGGCCAGCAGAAGCTGTTCTGGGATTACGCCGACCTTTTCTACCACGAGCAGGGTGACGAGACGACCAGCTACGTCAACACCGCCTACCTGAATGACCTGGCCAAGCAGATACCAAGTCTGGATCTGAAGACCTGGCAGACCGACCAGACGGATCCGTCATTGCTCTCGCAGGTCCAGGGGGAGGACTCGCAGGCTTCTAAGCTGAACCTCCCGGGCACTCCGACCCTGGTCGCCATCGGCCCCACGCACGAGACCCTGGTCAACGGCGGGAACTTCCCGACTTACAGCACCATCCTGCAGGCGGTCAACGCAGTCTCGTGACCACCACTGTTTCTCAGGCCGGACCCGGCACCCAGCGGACCACCCGCCGGCGTGACGGCCTGAGGGTCGCGATAGCCGTTTTCGGCGTGATCGGCCTTGTCATCGCCGGCTATACCACCTACGAGCACTACAACGGGTTCGCCACGCTCCTGTGCCTGGGTGGCCATCACGGCCACTCGAGCTGCGAGCAGGTTCAATCGTCGCTCTGGTCCAAGCTCGACGGCATCCCCGTCTCGGTGCTCGGGCTGGTCGGCTACTTCGTGCTGCTGGTCTCGCTGGCCTTCCGGGGCGAGCTGTTCCGGGCGCTCGGCTTCCTGGTCGCGCTGATCGGCTTCGGCTTCAGCGCCTACCTGACCTACCGCGAGGTGTTCACGCTCAAGGAGATCTGCGAGTGGTGCGTCGGAAGCGCCATCTGCATGACGATCCTGATGGTCCTCACGGGAATCCGGTTCCTGCGCGGCGGGCCTGAGCCCGCCTGACGCTGCCGAGGTCCGCCTCGCCGGCGGAGCCGGCCAGGAACGACGATAACTGCACCCACCCGCGTGCTCTGGAGGGGTTCGTGCGCTTTTGGCCGCTGTTGGTGCATGACCACACCAACCCCTATGGCACCAGAGGGGGTAGTGCACTTATGGCTCCTGGCCTGGCGGCGGCCCGAGTTCACCGCGCCGGGGCGCGATCCGCCCGCCTGCGCATCGGAGCGTCCGCACCGATCCCGATGATTGCATCGACATGAGCTGGCGAACCACCCGTGCATCCGCCCAGTCCGGCGTGCTGGCCAAGCACGTGGCGGTCATCGACCTGGGCTCCAACTCCTGGCGCCTGGTCGTGTTCAGCTACGGCAGCGACGGCTGGTGGAAGCGGACCGACGAGCTGTACGAGTCGGTGCGGATCGCCGAGGGCATGGGCGATTCCGGGCGGTTGCAGGAGGCGGCCATGGAGCGCGGCCTGGAGACCCTGGCCGTGTTCGAGCGGTTCTGCCGGGCCAGCCGGCTGACCGACGATGAGGTCCACGCAGTCGCCACGAGCGCCATCCGGGACGCCATCAACCGGGAGGAGTTCTTGGAGCGGGCTTCGCGGCAGGGCAGCTTCGAGATCGAGGTCCTGTCCGCCGAGGCCGAGGCGCACTACGGCTACGTGGCCGCAATCAACACCTCGACGCTCACCGACGGCGTGATCCTTGACATCGGCGGCGGCAGCCTCCAGCTGACCGAGGTGGCCGGCCGGCAGGAGCGGAGCGTGATCTCGGTCCCCCTGGGCGCGGTTCGGATGACCGAGCGGTTCCTGTGCGATCCCGGTCCGGCGCGCAAAAAGGACCTCCAGAAGCTCCGCGCCCACGTCAAGCAGACGCTGAGCGACCTGCCGTGGCTCGCCGAACACGGGGGGCGTCTGGTCGGGACCGGTGGTGCCGTGCGCAATCTGGCCGCCGCCGACGGCCACGCCGGCCTCGGCCCCAATGGCGGCATCGACCTGGGCGTCCAGGGATACGTGGTGACCCGCGAAGCGCTCAAGGGGCTCGTGACCCAGCTGGCGGGCCTGCCGGCGGCGGACCGGGCCGCGGTGGAGGGGATCAAGCCCGGGCGGGCCGACATCATCCTGGCCGCCGCGGTGACCCTGGAGACGGTCCTGGACCTGGGCGGGTTCGAGGGCATCGAGGCCACGGAGGCGGGCCTCCGAGACGGGCTGTTCCTGGCCCGGACGCTGCTGAGCGAGGAGCGGCCGCTGTTCGCAAACGTGCGCCAGGCCGCCGTGCGCAACCTGGCCATCCAGTATGAGTCAGACCTCCACCACACCGAGCACGTGGCCCGCCTGGCCCTCCAGATGCACGAGTCACTGGCTGAGAACGGGCTATTCGAGCCCCAGCCCGGCGAGTCCGAGCTCCTGTGGGCGGCCGGGATGCTGCACGACGTCGGCATGACGATCTCCTACGACGACCATCACAAGCACTCGCGCTACCTGATCGTGAGCGCCGAGCTGCCCGGCTTCGACCCGCGCGAGCGCGCGCTGATCGCTCAGATGACGCGCTACCACCGCAAGGGAGCGCCCAAGCTCGGGCCATGGGCCAAGCTGGGCCGGCCCGGCGACGAGGAGATGCTGGAACGCTGCGCGGTGATCCTCCGCCTGGCCGAGCATCTGGAGCGCGGGCGCGACCAGTCGGTCAGTCAGGCCAGCCTGCGCACCAACGGCGACGGGATCGCTCTTCACCTGCACGCGGCGGGCGATCTGACGCTGCCGCGCTGGAGCGTCGAGCGCTACGGCGACGACGAGGCCTTCCAGAAGGTGTTCCGCCGTCCGCTGGTCATCGGCTGACTTACGGTCACAAAACAACCGGCGTTACAGTTGGCAGCATGCTGTGGTTGCTCCGCCATGCTGACGCGGCCGACGGAGAGCCCGACGATGCCCGGCCGCTGACCGAGAAGGGGATGCGCCACGCCCAGGCCGCCGGACATGCCCTGGCCCAGATGGGGGTCAAGCTCGATGCCTGCCTGACCTCGCCGAAGCTAAGGGCCATGCAGACGGCCGAGCTGACCTGCGAACCGCTGGGCGTGCCGATCACGATCGAACCGCGCCTGGCCGGCGGCCCGTTCGAGCCCGAGGAGCTCGTGGCAGGCCTGCCCGACGCCCTGCTGGTCGGCCACGACCCATCGATGTCGCTGGCTCTGCACGACCTGACCGGCGTGCACTCACGGATGAGCAAGGGCGGCCTGGCCGCGATCAACAAGGGCGAGCTGATCGTCCTGCTCCGGCCCAAAGAGCTCACCCTGATGGCCGGCACCCGGGAGCCGGTGGCGTGAGCAAAGCGGCCGTCTCTAGCCATCAGACGGCCGAAAAGGGTGGCAAGCCGGGAGCGGGCGAGCCCCACGGACACCACAAGCTCCGCGATCCCAAGCTCTACGTCAATCGCGAGCTGTCGTGGCTCGACTTCAACGATCGAGTACTGCAGCTGGCCGAGGACAAGCATCTGCCCCTGATCGAGCGGGTCAAGTTCCTGGCCATCTTCACCTCCAATCTGGACGATTTCTTCATGGTTCGGGTGGCGGGAGTGCATGACCAGATCGACGCCGGGATCGACTCCCGTGGCCCGGACGGCCTGTCTCCCAGCGCTGTCCTGGAGGGCATCTCGCAGCGGGTGCGCGAGCTCGACCGCCGTCACGCCCACCAGTTCCGCGACGTGATCCGGCCCGCACTGGCCGAGCAGGGGATCCGGATCGTCTCCTCCCCGGAGTCGGGCGCCTCGCCCACGGCCCTCGACGAGCACTTCCGAGGGCACATCTTCCCCACCCTGACTCCCCTGGCCATCGGCCCAGGTCGCCCGTTCCCCTACATCTCCAATCTCTCCCTGAGCCTGCTGGTTCGACTGCGCGACCCCGAGACCGATCAGGAGGCCTACGCGCGCGTGAAGGTTCCCAAGGAGGTGCTCCCCCGGTTCGTGGAGATCGAGAAGGAGGTGTTCATCCCGCTCGAGGACATCATCGCCCGCCACCTGGACGCCCTGTTCCCCGGAATGGAGATCATCGCCTACGACCTGTTCCGGGTGACCCGGGACGCCGACTTCGACGTCTCCGACGAGGCCGACGACCTGCTGCGGGCGGTGGAGGACGAGCTGAGGCGGCGCCGGTTCGGCGAGGTGGTCCGCCTCGAGGTGGGCGCCGACATGGATCCCGAGATGCGGGCGCGGCTGGTCGAGTGGCTGGGGGTGACGCCCAATCAGGTCTATGACGTGGAGAGCCTGCTCGACCTGAGCGACCTGTGGCAGATCGCCGGCGTCGACGGCCATCCCGATCTGCGCCAGGAGCCCTGGACGCCGGTGACCCACCCGGCCTTCGGCCCGCGCCCCGGCGAGGGCGAGGATCAGCCCGAGGTGTTCGCCGCCATGCGGGCCCGGGACATCCTCGTGCACTACCCCTACCAGTCGTTCTCGACCAGCGTGGAGCGGTTCGTGCTCCAGGCGGTCGACGATCCCAACGTGCTGGCCATCAAGATGACCGTGTACCGCACCTCGGATGACTCGGTGCTGGTGCCGGCGCTGATCGCGGCCGCCGAGAAGGGCAAGCAGGCGGTGTGCATGGTCGAGCTCAAGGCCCGCTTCGACGAGCGCCAGAACATCCGCTGGTCACGGGAGCTCGAAGAGGTGGGCGCGCACGTCGTGCACGGCATCCCCGGACTCAAGACTCACGCCAAGGCGATCCTGGTGGTGCGCCGGGAGCGTGGCCAGGTGCGCCACTACGTGATGATCGGTACCGGCAACTTCCACGCCAAGAACGCCCGGCTCTACGAGGACTTCGGGCTGTTCACCACCGACCGGGAGATCGGCGAAGAGGTGGCGAACCTGTTCAACACGCTGACCGGCTACAGCCATCCGAGCCGCCAGCGCAAGGTGCTCGTGGCGCCCGACTCCCTCCGCGAGCCCCTGATCGAGCTGATCGAGCGCACGGTCGCCGCTCATAAGGCGGGTCAGCCCGCGCGGATCGCCATGAAGATGAACGCTCTGGTCGACCGCCGCTGCATCGAGGCCCTGTATCGCGCCTCGCAGGCCGGGGTGCGGATCGACCTCAACGTGCGCGGCATCTGCTGCCTGCTCCCGGGAATCCCCGGCATCAGCGAGACGATCAATGTCGTGTCGATCGTCGGTCGCTTCCTGGAGCACTCGCGGATCTACTCGTTCCAGTTCGGAGACGAGCGCACCTACTACATCGGTTCGGCTGACCTGATGCCGCGCAACCTGGACACTCGAGTCGAACTGCTGACCCCGGTCGACGCCCCCGAGCTCCAGGCCGAGCTCGAGGACACGCTCGAGCTCTGCTTTGCCGACGACACCAACGCCTGGACGCTGGATTCCGAGGGGCGCTGGCAGCGGCGCGCGGGCGGGCACCGGTCCGTGCATCGTGAGCTGATGAAGCGCACGCTGGCCCAGAGCACGGCGACGACCGTCAGCTGAGGGCCGCCGCGGGGGGTGGCTTTCGGCACACCCCCCGCGGGCAGATCCGGGCGCCGTACGGCCAGGCTCAGCCGGTGGGCGCGGTGGCCGGACGGTTGCCCAGCGTCACCTTTACATGGCGGCTCGAGCCGTCGCTCTTGACGGTCATCGTCACCGTCCGGCCGGGGGCGAACCTGCCCACCACGGCGATGAACTGATTGGTGGAGCTGATCTGCGCGCCGTTGACCGCGGTGATCGTGTCACCCGGCTTCAGGCCGGCCTTGGCGGCCGGGGAGCCTGCCACCACGGGGGTGGGGCACGTGGAGTTGGCCGTGGTGGAGATCTGGGCCCCGCCGGTGCTGGAGGAGTTCAGGCACACGCCGACGTAGGAGTGCATGATCTTCCTGCCGGCGATCACCGTGTTGGCCACCTGTACGTCGGCGTCGCCTGGAGTAGCGAAGCCGACGCCGGCGCTCTGGTCGGAGTTGGTGTCGATCTGATCGTTGAGCCCGAGCACGTTACCGCTGGCGTCCAGCAGTGGCCCGCCCGAGTTACCCGGGTTGATCGGGGCATCGGTCTGGATCGCGCCGCTGATCGTCCAGCCGTTGGGCGCCGGGATGCTGCGTCCGACGGCGCTGACGATGCCCGAGGTGACCGTCTCCGGCAGGCTGAACGGGCTGCCGATCGCCACCACCGCGTCGCCGACCTGGGCGTTGTTGGAGTTGGCGAACGGGATCGGGTGCAGCTCGGAGGCGGGCACGTTGACCCGGATCACGGCCATATCGGTGGACGCATCCTGGCCGAGGACCTGCGCCTTGGCGTTGACCCCGTTCTGGAAGTGCACGGTCACCGAGGTGGCCCCGGAGACGACATGCTGGTCGGTGAGGATGTCGCCCTTGCGGTCATAGACGACGCCGGCGCCCTCACCCTCGGTCTGCTGGCGTCCGCCGCCCCCGAACAGGCCGCCGCCCGTCGATTGCTGCGAGGTGACGGTGATATCGACGACGCCCGGGCTGTCCCTGCGGTAGATCTCGTTGATCGACATGCCCTGGGTCTTCGACAGAGACGTTGGGATCGAGGCGGATGCGCCGCCGGACATCACGGTGGTGGTCACCGAGCGCCCCGTGGTCCCGCCGCCGCCCGCGATGACGGCCACGATCGCCCCCACGATCGCCCCGACCACGGCGGGAAGAACGATTTTCAAGTTCATTGCGATGGACTCCTGTCAGAAGCTGTTCTCATAGGGCTTGGACCGTCAGCCTGCCAGGCGCGCTTCAAAGACCTTTGTGAAAACGGGAAGAGCTGCGTAAGAACCGGTGTGCCGGAGGCGCGACGGGTGGCCGTGTCTCAGCGAATACCTACCCCTGGGCTCTTGGTGTCACGCAGAAGACCTCCAGGTCCGGCGGGGTTCCCCGGGCGCGAAAAGCCCGACGGCGCTTGACCTCCAGACGCTCCAGCGCTGGGGCTGTGACGTCCTCAAGTACCTCACCGGAAACCAGTACTTCACCGGCCCGAGCCGCGTCGGTGATCCGAGCGGCAATGTTCACGTCGGCGCCCAGGTAGTCACCGTCCAGGCGGTGCGGATGGCCGGAGTGCAGGCCGGCCCGCAGCCGCGGCTCCCCGTCGGGCCCCGGAGTCCGGCCCTCGGCCCCATCCAAGTCCGCCAGGGCCTCCTGCATCCCCAGGGCGGCCTCAACGGCGCCCGTCGCGTCCGGAAAAGCCGCCATGTGCCCATCACCGAGACGCTTTACGACCTTGCCCTGGTTGGCGGTGATGCAGGGCTCGACCACGGCGGCGACCTCGCGCAGCAGCTCCAGAGCCCGCTGGTCGCCCGCCTCCAGGACCCAGCTCGAGAAACCACACAGATCGGTGAACAGCAGGGTGACCTGAACGTCGTCGCGGTCCCGTCCGAACCACCCAGAGATCGCATCCCAGACCTGACGGCCCGCCGACGCCAGCTCTCCGGCCGTCTGCAGGCGAGTCGACTCAGGCGCCATCCGCAGACATCTTCACAAACACATCGAGGGCGGCCGGGTTGGCCAGCGATTCCCGGCTGGCGGCCTGCTCGGGTGGCGTGCCCATCAGGATGCGCTTGACGGGCACCTCAAGGACCTTCCCCGACAGGGTGCGGGGTACCTCGGCGATCTGGATGATCTCGTCGGGGACGTGGCGGGGAGAGCAGTCGGAGCGCAGCCGGCGCCGGAGCCGATCCCGGAGCGCGTCATCCAACTCAGAGCCTTCGCGCAGGACGACGAACAGGGACAGCCAGCCGTCCGTCCCCTGCCGTGGCACGTCCACCACGAGCGCGTCGACGATGTCGTCGATGGCCAGTACGGCGCGGTAGATCTCGCTCGTCCCCATGCGCACGCCGCCTCGGTTGATCGTGGAGTCCGAGCGGCCGTAGATGATCGCGCCGCCCTGAGCCGTGATCTCGATCCAGTCTCCGTGGCGCCAGACGCCCGGAAACATGGAGAAATAGGTGTCCCGGTAGCGCTCGCCGGATTCGTCTCCCCAGAAATAGACGGGCATCGAGGGCATCGGCTCCGTGATGACCAGCTCGCCTACCTGGCCGATCACCGTATGCCCTGAGTCATCCCACGCCTCCACCGCCGCGCCCAGGGCGCGCGCTTGCAGTTCGCCTTCCAGCACCGGCCGGGTGGGTACCCCACCCACAAAGGCGGTGCACATATCGGTGCCTCCGGATGTTGAAAACAACCATGTCTCGGAGCCGAGCTGGTCGTAGATCCAGCGGAATCCCTCGGGCGACAGCGGTGACCCGGTCGAGCCCACCGACTGCAGGTCCTCCAGCGCCCGCCCGGCCCGGGGCCGCACTCCCGCCTTCATGCACGCGCCTATGTAGGCGGCGCTCGTGCCGAAGCACGTCATCCCGGTCTGCTCGGCGAGATCCCATAGCGTGTCCAGGCTTGGATGACCCGGGTTGCCGTCGAACAGGATGATCGAGGCGTCGGTGAGCAGAACTCCGAGCAGGAGGTTCCACATCATCCAGCCGGTGGTGCTGAACCAGAAGTACCGTTGTCCGGGCTTCGCGTCCAGGTGCAGGCGGGCCTGCTTGACGTGCTCCACCAGGATCCCGCCCTGGCCGTGAACGATCGGCTTGGGCAGCCCGGTGGTCCCCGAGCTGTACAGCACCCACAGGGGGTGGTCGAAGGCCAGCGGCGTGAACTCCAGCTCATCCGGCGGCTTCCCGGCGAAATCGGCCGGCCATCGGGTCCCATCCAGGTAGCCGAAGCGGACCAGGTGCGGGTCATTGGGGAGCGCGGCGGCGATCTCGTCCACGATCTGGCGCCGGTCGAAGTCCCTCCCGCCGTAGCGATAGCCGTCGACCGCCAGCAGCACCTTGGGCTCGATCTGGCTGAAGCGATCGATCACGCTCCGGGCTCCGAACTCCGGCGCCGCCGAGGACCAGACCGCCCCGATCGACGCGCAGGCCAGAAACGCCGCCACCGTCTCGGGGATGTTCGGCATGTACGCGGCCACCCGGTCGCCCGGTACCACGCCGCGCTGCTGCAGCCCGGCCGCGATCGCCGCCGTCTCGTCGCGGAGCTTGCGCCAGGTCCACGTGTCCAGTCCTCGCAGCTCGGACGCGTGCTGGATGGCCAGTGAATTCGGATCCCGCCCACCCCCATTGCCTCGGAAGATGTGCTCCGCATAGCTGATCTCGCCGCCCGGGAACCACTCGGCACCGGGCATCTGCCGGCGGCCGAGTACGCGCTCGGGCTGCCGGCTGAAGCGCAGGTCGAAGAACTCCACGATCGAGGACCAGAAGCCCTCCAAGTCCGCCACCGACCAGCGCCACAACGCCTCGTAATCCTCGGTCTGAACGCCCCGTGACCCGCTCAGCCACTGCCGGTAGCGGGTGACGCAGGCGCCGGCCACCCGCTCGGGGGACGGGGTCCAGAGGAGTTCGTGGGCGGTCACGATCCTGGAGTATCGGGGATCATTCCCTGCTGTGGCCGAGCAGAGCGTGACCGCCCCCTTCGCCGCCACCGTCGTGGCGATCGGCTCAGGTCCGGGCGCCGCGGTGGCACCCGGCAGCGTCCTGATGGTGCTGGAGGCCATGAAGATGGAGCACGAGATCCTCGCCGAGGCGGCGGGTGCGGTCGATCGGGTACTGGTCGGCGTGGGTGAGGCGGTCAGCGAGGGGCAGGCGCTGGCGGTGCTGACGGATGCCCCGGGCGCGCGCAGCGCGCCCGGGACGTCGCCAGCTCAGGATCCGGGGTCCCGAGACGATCTCGCCGCGGTGCTTGAACGGCACCGACTGACCCGGGACGAGGCCCGCCCCGAGGCGGTGGCCCGGCGCCGCGAGCGCGGACGGCGCACCGCCCGGGAGAACCTGGCCGACCTGATCGATCCGGGCTCGTTCGTCGAGTACGGCCCTCTGCTGTTCGCCGCCCAGGAGGCCCGGCGGCCCAGGCAGGAGCTGATCGAGCGGACGCCCGCCGACGGACTGGTCGGGGGTATGGGCACGATCGACGGACGTCCGGTGGTGGCCATGTCCTACGACTACACGGTCCTGGCCGGCACCCAGGGGATGCGCAACCACCGCAAGAAGGACCGCCTGTTCGAGCTCGCGCAGCGGAGGCGGCTGCCGGTCATCCTGTTCGCCGAGGGCGGCGGCGGGCGTCCGGGCGATCTGGACATGCCGATCGTCGCCGGCCTGGATTGCCGAGCCTTCGAGCTGTTCGCCCAGCTGAGCGGGCTGGTGCCGCTGATCGGGATCGCCTCGGGCTACTGCTTTGCCGGCAACGCTGCGCTGCTGGGCTGTTGCGACGTGGTGATCGCCACCGAGGACGCCTCGATCGGCATGGGCGGTCCGGCGATGATCGAGGGCGGTGGCCTGGGCGTGGTCGCCCCGGCGGACGTGGGACCGATCGACGTGCAGTGGTCAAACGGCGTGGTCGACCTACGCGTGACCGGCGATGCCGCCGCGGTGGCCGCGGCCAAGCGGTATCTGGGGTACTTCAGGCAGCCGGAGCATCCGGTGCCGCCGGCTGAGCCAGCCAGCCAGCAGGCGGCGGACCAAACGCAACTCCGCGATCTGATCCCAGCGAATCGCAAGCGGGCGTACGACGTGCGGCGGGTGATCGAGGTGCTGTTCGACAGTGATTCGGTGCTCGAGCTCAAGCGGGGGTTCGCGGCCGGGATGGTCACGGCGCTGGCTCGGGTGGAGGGCCGTTCGCTGGGCGTGATCGCCAATGACCCAACGCACCTGGGCGGCGCAATCGATGCCGACGGCGCGGACAAGGCGGCCCGGTTCATGGCGCTGTGTGACGCGTTCGCGCTGCCGCTCGTGTTCCTGGCCGACACGCCCGGGTTCATGGTCGGTCCGGAGGCCGAGCGGACCGCCACGGTGCGGCACTTCTCGCGGATGTTCCTGACCGGCGCCAACCTGAGCATCCCGGTGGGAACGGTGGTACTGCGCAAGGGCTACGGACTGGGCGCCCAGGCGATGGCCGGCGGCGGGTTCAAGGCGCCGCAATTCGTGATCGGCTGGCCCACCTCCGAGTTCGGCGCGATGGGACTGGAGGGCGCGGTGCGGCTGGGGCTGCGGCGCGAGCTCGAGGCGATCGAGGACGCCGACGAACGGCGGGCGGCGTACGAGAGCGCCGTCGCCGCCGCCTACGAGCGCGGCCAGGGTGTCAACATGGCTGCCTACGGCGAGATCGACGACGTGGTCGACCCCGCGGACACGCGGCGCTGGATCTCCACCCTGTTTGGCGCTGGGCTCTCGCGCCGGGGACACCTACAGGGCAAGCGCCGGCCGCACGTCGACAGCTGGTGACCTTGGCCGGCGGCCGCCGGCCAGGAGTCTCAGCCGGCGGCCGCCGCGCCCCAGGAGGGCAGGGAGGAGGAGGCCTCCCAGCGGCGAGACGCACTTCGCCGCCGCCCTGCAGCCCGCAGGCTGGCCGGAACGTTCGGGCGGGTTACGGGGTGCCCCGCCTTCGTCTCCGGCCGCCTCGCGGGCCGCCTTGGCCCGAAGCACGTTAGGCGCCTTCGCGTCAACTGCCCGTAAACCAGCGGGGCTTCTTCAGTACTCCTTACGCTGCACTAGGAGCTGGACGTGGTGGTCGTACCGGTGCCCGACGGAGTGCCGGGACGCAGCACGCTGGCGCAGGACCTGGCCGCCGCCTGGAACTTCTTGTTCGACTCGATCGAGCGCGGGAAGATCGCGCCGTTGCCTGATGTGTTGGGCTTGGGCAGGCTGTATCCGTGCTTGCGCACGCAGGTCACGAACTTGTCCAGGGTCGCCCCGGAGAAGCGCCGGCCCGCCCCGCTCGCACCAGACCCGAATCGCCCAGAGCTGCCTCCGCAGTCCTTGAATGCGGTGCGGGCCTTGGAGCTGCGCAAGAAGCCGCCACCACTGCCACCGAACCCGCCGGTGGGCGGGGCGCCGGACCCGGTCGTGCCGCTGGCACCGGGAGGCGCCCCTCCGCCGAAGGAGCCCCCGCCGGCGCCCGGCCGGCGCGTGGGCAGCGTGACGCCGTGCTGTTTCAGGCAGGCGGCCAGCTTGGCGCGGCTGCTGGAGGCCGACGCCGTGGTGGACGTTTTCGTGCCGGCGCCTGATGAGCTGCCGCAGGCGGCGACCGCCAGCGAAACCGCCAGGGCCAATAGGAGTGGGGAAAGCCGTAGCCGTCGCCCAGGATTGGTGTTCACGTGACGTCCTTTCTATGCATTTCTCACCCGCCGAACAGCGAGCTGACGGCGGAGCCAGTCGAACCGGTTGACCCACTCGAGCCTGAGCCGGTTGTGCTCCTGGAGGAGGAGGTGCTGCCCGAGTCGGTGAGGCTGGTGGCGCTGACGGCACCACCCGACCCGGTCACGCCCGAGACGACGACCCGGTCGCCGGGGTTGATCTTGGAGCGGCTGACCGACTCGCTCTTGGTCAGCTTGGTGGCGCCGGACAGCTTCACCTTCACGGTGTTGCCGCCGGTCTCGGTCACGTAGATGGTCTTGCCGTTCACGTCGGCCACCGTCCCGCTGATCCCGCCGCCGGGGAAACCGCCGGCGGCGAATCCGGGAGCGCCGCCGGTGCTTGCGGCCCCGCCGTTGCCGGTGGTCGAGCCCGATGCGCCGCGCGCGCCCGCGAACCGGGAGGCCAGCGAGGCCAGTCCGCTGCTTGAGGTAGAGGAGCTGGAGACCTGTCCCTTCTCGACCCGGATGCCGATGTAGAAGCCGATCGCGCCCGCGACCAACGCCAGCAGCAGCGCGCTCGCGCGGGTCAGGAACCGCCGCCGGCGACGGACGGGGAGCTGGCCGCCGTCGTCGTCCTCTGGCTCCTGCCAGGTGTCGCCCGCGGGCCCGTAGCTGATTGCGTTCATCTGGAGTCCTCTGAGGTTTGGATGGTCACTCGTAGCGCAGGGCCTCGATCGGGCGCATGCCCGCCGCCCGCCCTGCTGGATAGGTGCCGAAAAACAGCCCGGTCAGGAGCGCGGCGCAGAAGGCCAGGGCGATCGAGTAGGGGGCGATTACCGGAGTGACCCCGGCGATCTTGAACTGGCTGCCCACCACCCCGGCGATCACGCCTGCGATGCCGCCGAACAGCGAGACGAGCACCGCCTCCACCAGGAACTGGATGAGGATGTCGGCCCGCCGAGCGCCGACCGCCTTGCGGATCCCGATCTCTCGAGTCCGCTCGGTGACCGAGACAAGCATGATGTTCATCACGCCGATCCCCCCGACCAGCAGGGAGATCGCCGCCACCTCACCGAGCAGCGTCGTGAACACCTTGGAGCTGGAGGTGGAGGCCTGGAGGATCGAGCTCTGGTTGACCACCTCGAAGTTGCTCTGGCCGTTGTTCCCAGCAGTCGGCGGATCGAGCTGGTTGAGGATGTCGGTCACCTCGGTCTGGGCCGCGTCCAGCGAGTCGCGCGACGTCGACTGGACCAGGATCTGGCTGAGCGAGCCGTAGCCGGTCAGCGTGTCCTGGGTCGCGGTCAGCGGCGCCACGGCCACGTCATCCTGGTTGCTCGTGCCGTTCGAGCCCTTGGACGCCGTGACTCCGATCACGGTGAAGTCGGTGCCGTTGACCTGCACCGTCTGCCCCACCGGGTCGGCGCCGCTGAACAGCTCCTGATCGACGGTCGGGCCGATGACCAGCACCCGGCTGTGGTCCTTCTCCTGGGACGTGGTGAACCACGAGCCGTCGGCCAACGTGTAGCTGCGTGCGCCGTGGTAGCCCGGCGTCGTGCCCACGAACGTCGAGGGTTCGTACGTGGTCGACCCGTAGGTCAGGGTCACACTGCCCGCCTGCACCACCGGGGCCACGGTCTTGACGTCGGGGGCCTCGAAGCGGTTCTGGAGGGCCGTCGCGTCGGCCAGCGTCAGCCCGGAGCTGCTCGACGACGACGAGCTGCGGCCGAAGAAGCCAAGTCCGCCCAGCCCGCTCGACGATGACACGGTGAGCAGATTCGAGCCCAGGGCGTTGATCTGAGCCTCCACCGCCGAGGAGGAGCCGGTCCCGACGGCGATCAGGACGATCACGGAGCCAACGCCAATCATCAGCCCCAGAATCGTCAGCCCGGACCGCAGCTTGTTGGCGGCCAGCCCGGACAGGGCGATCCGCACCGACTGACTCATCTGGTGAGCTCCGTAGCCATGGTCGGCTCGTCGGCGACGATCTGCCCGTCGCGCACGCGGATGACCCGGCGGGCGTGGTGAGCCACCTCTTCTTCGTGGGTGATCAGGATGATCGTCCGGCCCTGGCGACTCAGCTGATCGAAGATGCCGAGCACTTCCCCGGATGAGGCCGTGTCCAGGTTGCCGGTCGGCTCGTCGGCCAGGATCATCGCCGGATTCGTCACCAAGGCCCGAGCCACCGCGACCCGCTGCTGCTGACCTCCGGACAGCTCGGAGGGCAGGTGGTGGGCGCGGTCGGTCAGCCCGACCCCCGCCAGCGATCGCATGGCGCGCTGGTGGCGCTCGGCGCGTGGCAGGCCGGCGTAGGTGAGCGGCAGCTCCACGTTCGTGCTTGCCCGGGTGCGAGGGATCAGGTTGAAGCTCTGAAAGACGAAGCCGATGTAGCGGTTGCGCACGTCGGAGAGCATGTCCTCGTCCATGCCGTGGACGTCGAGGCCGTTCAGGCGGTAGGACCCCGCGCTGGGAACGTCCAGGCACCCGATGATGTTCATCAGCGTCGTCTTGCCGCTGCCCGAGGCTCCCATGATCGCCACGAACTCCCCGCGGCTGATCCGCAGGCTGAGGCCGCGCAGCGCGTGCACCGCGATATCTCCCACCTGATAGGTCTTGCGAACGTCGCTTAGCTCGATCACCGGACCGTCGAACACGCGCTCGGCGAACCCCGCGGTTGTGTTCGTCCGCCGTGCGGCTTGGGCGGCGCGCTGACGTCCCAGCCGCCTGCTCCGGGCGGCTCGCCAGTCGTATCGCGTCCCGCTGCCTCGCCCAGCAGAACGTGGGCGTGGCGGCATCACCCGCCTCCGCGGCCGAAGAACCCGCCTCCGCCGCCCGCGCCCCCAGGGAACCCGCCCCCGCCCCCACCGCCGAACAGGCTCCGGCCAGTGCCCAGCGTTCCGGTGCTCGACGAGCTGGAGGAACTGGTCGTGCCCAGCGCGGGCAGCGTCTCGGTCACCACCACCTGCTGACCCGCGCGCAGCCCGCTGATGATCTGGCTGCGGCTGGCGCCGCGGACGCCCACCACCACTTGTTGCGAGACGGTCTTGCCGTGCTCCTGCAGCTGGACGGTGCCGCTCGAGCCCGAGCCGCTGATCGCCTGATTGGGCACCGTGACTCCCTGGGCCTGGGCCGTGATCACCGAAGCCGAGGCGCTCATCCCCGCGCGAACCTTGGGGTTTGTCTGATCCAGGGTCAGGGTGGCGTCGTAGGAGACGACGCTGCTGCTGGTCGTGGCCACCGGTGAGATCGAGGTCACGTGAGCCCCCAGCTCAACTCCGCTGAGGGCGTCGACCGAGACGGTGGCCGCCTGCCCGTGGTGGATCGAGCTGATGTCGGACTCACTGAAGGCGACCGTCATCGTCAGCGTGCTGGAGTTGATGATCTCGGCGAAGCCCGAGCTGCTGCTCGAGCTCGAGCTCGAGCTCGAGCTCGAGGACCCCAGGCTGCCCGCCGTCGTGGAGCCCGTCGAGCCGGTGGTGCTGGAGCTGTTGCCTGTCGAGCTGGCGCTGGAGCCGGAGCCGGAGCTGGAGCCGCCGGCGGAGATCGACTGCCCCGGACTGACGCTCTGAAGCGTGGCGATCGTGCCGCTCACCGGCGCGTACAGCTTCGTACCGGCCAGCGTCTGCTTGTCGGAGTCCACCGTGGCCTGAGCCTGGTCCACCGCGGCCCTGTCCTGCGCGATCTGGGCCTTCGAAGCCTTTGTGGAGGTCGACGAGGACGTGCTCGACGTGCCGCTGGAACCCGTACCCGTGGGGCCGGTGTTGCTGCTCGGGCTGGTGCGAGTCGTCGTGCCCGTGGTGCTCGTCGGATTGGTGGTCGTGGGCGTGCTGGACTTCTTCTTCTTCTTGCTCGGTGTCGTCCTGGTGGGGGTCGTCGGCGTCGTGGTGGTTGTGGTCTGAGTGGGTGTGGTCCTGGCCGCCGCGGTGTAGCCGATGAACTCGGTCGTGGAGGTGGAGTTCGGCTCGACCGAGGCCTCGGTCGAGCCGGTGGAGCCTGCGGTGCCTGAAGAACCGGAGCCGGTTGAGCCAGAGCTCGACGAGGTGCCGTCCCTGGCGGCCGCGAGGTTGTCCTTGGCCGCGGTCAGGTCGGCCTTTGCCTGATCTAGAGCCAGCCCGGCCGATGTGGGGTCAAGCGCGGCCAGGAGCTGTCCCTTCTTCACGTGCTGGCCGACCGACACGTCGACGCTCTGGAGAGTCCCGCTGGTGGCGAAATTGACGGTCTGATCGGTGGCCGGCTCAACGTTGCCGGTGCCCGAAACGGCGGCCTGGACGACGCCCTCTTGCGCTGCCACGACCTCCCGGGAGGTGCGGGCGGAGCTTCCCGAGATGCCCAGCTCGGTGATCGCCAGCGCGACCACGACCGCCGCCAGGGCCGCGAGTGCGTACAGGTGCCAGTTGGCAAATCGAGGAGTGCGAGATGGCATGGGGGTGCGCGGCAGTGATCCGATCATCGGCCACCCGGCGGGCCGATCGCGAGCTTTCAGACCGCAGGGGTTCTAGCGAGCCCCGCGTCAGCTTCCTGTAAGCGCGCGCGCCTTTCGGACCTCGCCGGCCCCAGCTTTCAGGGGTTCTGCGGGAAGACTTATGGAGATCTTCAGTCCGCCCTCCCCCAGGGCGCTGACCGAAAGCGATCCGTGGTGGGCGTCCACCACCGATCGGACGATCGACAGACCCAGCCCGAACCCGGCGGTCTCCCGGTTCAGCCGTCGGAACGGCTGCACCAGCTGCGGTGCCTGATCCTCATCGATCGACGGCCCGGAGTTGCGGACGGTGAGCCGCGCCGCGCCCGCCGAGGTCCCCGTGGTCACGTTCAGGTATCCGCCGGGAACGTTGTGCCGGATCGCGTTCTCGACCAGGTTCGCGATCATCCGCTCCAGCAGGCGCGGCTCGCCCCGCGTCACCGCCGGTTCCAGGTCGGTCTGGAGACTGACCTGCGCGAGGTGCGCCTGGGCGGTCAGGTCGGTCACGCAGACGGCGGCCAGTTCCGTCAGATCCACGGGCTCGGCGCGTCCGCTCACGCTCTCGCTCCGGGCCAGGGTCAGCAGCGCCTCGATCAGACCCTCGTTGCGGTCGATCGTCTCCCGCATCGCTTCGCCCATCGCGCGCAGGTCCGCGGCGGTCGCCTGGGGATCGGCCAGCGCCACGTCGAGTTCTGTACGCATGATCGCCAGAGGGGTACGCAGCTCATGCGAGGCGTTGGCCACGAAGTGTCGCTGGCTGGCAAATGCGGCGTCCAGGCGTTCCAGCATCCCGTCGAACGTGTCCGCCAGCTCCTTGAGCTCATCGGGCGGACCCTCCAGGGCGATCCGCTCGCCCAGATTCAGGCCGGAGACCCGCCGGGCGGCGGCGGTGATCGCACGCAGCGGTCCGAGGGCCCGCCCGGCCAGCAGCCAACCGGCGGCCACCGACAGGGCAGTCATGGCCACCAGCGCGAGCGCGTATTCGATCGCCAGGCGATGCAGCGTCTGGCTGACCACCTGGGCTCGAGCGGCGTTGAACACCTCGCGGCCGAACGTCCCCGGTCCGAACTGCCCGAGCCCCGAATTGAACCGCTGGCTGGGTGGCCCCGGCGTGGTCGGCAGCCCGAGCTGCTTGAGCTCGGCGCGGAAGTTCGGCCGCGAAGTCAGGTTGTGGCGGACCAGCAGGTAGCCGACGGTGAGCAGCGCCGCGCCGGTGAGCAGGAAGACGATTCCGTAGGTCAGGGTGAGCCGCAGGCGGATGGTTCGGGAGGGCAGCAGGCGCCCGGTTCGGAGGGGCTGCTTCAGACGTCCGGGACGACGGGGCTTCAGACGCCTGAGGCGAGCGGACATCAGCTCAACCGGTAGCCGATGCCGATCACGGTCTCGATCAGCTGCGGCTCTCCCAGCTTGCGCCGCAATGTCATGATCGTCATGCGCACCACGTTGGTGAACGGGTCGGTCTGCTCATCCCACACCCGCTCCAGGAGCTCTTCGGCCGACACCGTGGCGCCGTCGGCGGCCATCAGCGCCTCCAGCACGCCCAGTTCCTTGCGCGCGAGCTCGATCGGCTCACCCCCGCGCGTGACAGCTCGGCGCGCCGGATCGAGCTCCACGTCGGCGTGGCGCATGAGCGCCGGACGAGCCGGGGCAGATCGCCGGCCCAGGGCCCGGATCCGGGCCACCAGCTCGGCGAACCGGAATGGCTTGGTCAGGTAGTCGTCGGCGCCGAGCGACAGACCGTCAACCAGGTCGTCCAGGGCGCCAGCGGCGGTCAGCATCAGGATGCCCGTCTCCGGTCGCTCGTCTCGGAGCTGGCGGCACACCTCGTCTCCGTGCAGCACCGGTAGATCCCGGTCCAGGACCATCACGTCGTAGCGGACCACGCGGGCCTTGATCAGAGCCTCGGAGCCATCCGGAGCCAGATCCACCGCCATCCCCTCGCGCCGCAGCCCGCGAGCGATCGCGTCGGCCAACCGTCGCTCATCCTCGGCGATCAGCACGCGCATGCCAGTCAGGATGACCGGGTCAGCATAAGACCCGCGTAAGTCCTGACGAGCTTTGCTACCGTGCCGGGACCTCGACCTTTACATCAATCGACGTAACACCAAACAGGGATATCGTCCACATGCCCCCCCAGCAGAAACTGGCCGAACGCGGGATGGCGGCCGGCCTGAAAGCCATCAACTGGCTGGCGTCCTCCGATCTGATGGACCGCCTGAACATCCGGACGCAGACCGAGCGGCTCCTTTACACCGGATCCAAGACCACTGTGCGGTTCGGTGCGGCCACCGGACGAACCTTCGCTGCCGCCCAGCGGCTCGGCAAGCCGGCCCGCCAGCCCAAGACCAAGCGCAGCGACCTGTTCGACATCACGCCTGACGACGAGCAGCAGATGCTCTCGGAGTCGGTCCGTGACTTCGCGCTCGAGCGCCTCCGCCCGGCGGCCGTCGACGCGGACGCCGCCTGCGCGGCTCCCCCCGAACTGCTGGCGCAGGCGAACGAGCTCGGCCTGACGATGATCGGCGTCCCGGAGGAGCTGGGCGGCGCGGTCAGCGAGCGGTCCGCTGTGACCTCGGTGCTGATGGCGGAGGCATTGGCCCAGGGTGACGCCGGGATCGCCGTGGCCTGCCTGGCCTCGGCGGGCGTGTCCACGGCGATCTCCCTGTGGGGGGACGCCGACCAGCAGGCCACCTACCTGCCCGAGTTCGTGGGCGAGAACCCACCCGCCGCGGCCGTGGCGCTTTTGGAGCCTCGGCCGCTGTTCGACCCATTCGAGCTGCAGACGACCGCGCGCCGCGACGGCGACGGCTTCGTGCTCGACGGTGTCAAGTCCCTGGTGGCTCGGGTGGCCGATGACGAGCTGTTCATCGTGGGCGCATCGCTCGACGGTCAGGCGGCACTGTTCCTCGTCGAGTCCAAGACCATCGGTTTGAGCGTGGAAGCCGAGCCCGCGATGGGCCTGCGAGCAGCCGCCACGGGCAAGCTCGTCCTGGAGGAGGTGCGGGTCGACGCCGGCGCGCTGCTTGGCGAGGCGGATCCGGATGTCTACACCGAGTGTGTCCAGCTGGGGCGGCTCGGCTGGTGCGCGGTGGCGATCGGGGTCGGCCGTTCTGTCCTTGACTACGTCAAGCCCTACGTCAACGACCGGGTGGCTTTCGGCGAGCCGATCTCCAACCGGCAGGCGGTCGCCTTCACGGTGGCCAACATCGCCATCGAGCTGGAGGGCATGCGCCTGGCCACGCTGCGGGCCGCCAGCCGGATCGACCAGGGGCTGCCGTTCGCCCGCGACGTCGCCCTGGCCCACCGCCTGTGCGCCGAGCACGGCATGAACATCGGAAGCGATGGCGTCCAGCTGCTGGGCGGACACGGATACACCAAGGAGCACCCGGTGGAGCGCTGGTATCGCGATCTGCGCGCCACGGGTCTGATGGAGGGAGCGCTGGTGCTCTGATGATCAACCTCGAGACACCCAGAAAATTCAGCGGGCTCATCGACTCGGCCCACCAGGTGGCCGAGAACGTGTTTCGCGCCAACTCTCGCAAGTACGACCTGGCCGAGCACGAGTACCCCAAGGAGCTCGACATGCTGGCCGCCCTGATCGCCGGCATGAACGAGGGCGGCGGGCTGAGCGGCGCCGGCGCCGGCACCGTGGGCGGCGGCTCGGGCTCGCCCAACGGGGGCGACTCGGGCTCCACCGGCGGCGCCGGTGCGGGGGCGACGACACGGAACGGCTCGAACATGGCCACCCTGCTCGGGCTGATCGAGATGTGCTGGGGCGACGTCGGGTTGCTCTTGACCATGCCGCGCCAGGGGCTCGGCCAGGCGGCGATCGCCGCTGTGGCCGACGAGGAGCAGCTGAAGCGCTTCGGCGGCAAGTGGGCCGCCATGGCGATCACCGAGCCTGAGGCCGGGTCTGACTCGGCGGCGATCCGGACCACGGCGCGGCTGGATGAATCGACCGGCGAGTACGTGCTCAATGGCGAGAAGATCTTCGTCACCTCGGGCGACCGGGCCGAGCTGATCGTCGTGTGGGCCACGCTGGACCGGAGTGCGGGCCGGGGCGCCATCAAGTCGTTCGTGGTGCCACGGGATAACCCGGGACTGCACCTGGACCGGCTCGAGCACAAGCTGGGCATCCGCGCCTCCGACACGGCCGACTTCCGGTTCGAGGACTGCCGCGTGCCCAAGGAGAACCTGCTCGGCTCGCCGGAGATCCAGACCTCCAAGCAGGGCTTTGCCGGCGTCATGCAGACGTTCGACAACACCCGGCCGCTGGTGGCCGGCATGGCTGTCGGCGTGGCCCGGGCCTGCCTCGAGCGCACCCGGGAGCTCCTCGAGGAGGCCGGCCTGGAGATCGACTACGACCGTCCGCTGCACACCGTCCCCTCTGCGATCGCCGAGTTCATTTCGATGGAGTCCGACTGGGAGGCGGCTCGGCTGTTGACCCTGCAGGCCGCCTGGATGGCCGACAACAAGAAGCCGAACTCGCTTCAGGCGTCCATGGCCAAAGCCAAGGCC
This sequence comes from Solirubrobacteraceae bacterium, assembly GCA_035551795.1. GTDB lineage: Bacteria > Actinomycetota > Thermoleophilia > Solirubrobacterales > Solirubrobacteraceae > Palsa-465. The sequence goes on from DASZMP010000153.1 coordinate 27,756, forward strand.
GGGCGGATGGGCACGAACGTGGCGCTCCGCTGTGTCGCGCTGGCCGGCTCGGTCGGCTACGGCGAGGGCGAGCTGCTGGAGAAGTGGGCCCGCGACGTCAAGATCCTCGACATCTTCGAGGGCACCCAGCAGATCCAGCTGCTGGTGGTCGCCCGGCTGCTGCTCGGCAAGACCTCAGCCCAGCTCCGCTAGGCGTTTGCTGCGCGGCGGGGTGGCTTTCGGGCTCACCCCGCCGCGACGGACGCCGGCTGGCGACGTCCGTCTGATTGCCTAGGGTTGGCCGGAGATGCAGACGCCGGCCTGCGGCCGCGGCGAGTCGGGGAGATCCTCGAGGCGGCGATCAAGCTGTACGTGGCAAACGCCGGTGTGCTCTTCGGAGCCGTCTGAGTCGTCTAACCGTCGCGCAGGGCGACGATGCCTCCGAGCGTGCCCAGATACTCGGTGTGGTTGCGCCCGATGGCGATGCCCGCGTAGTTGTTGTTGAACCCCAGACCTGAGCCCGCATACTGCTGGTAGACGACCTTGCCCGTCCGGTAGCTGAGCGTCGTCCAGTACCACTGGCCACTGGGGTTGGTGGTGTAGGTGTAGATCAGGCCAGTGGCGAGCGACAGCTTGGAGACGACGCTCGGAGCGGAGACCTGGTACACGGTCCAGACTCGTTTGCAGCCGCGTCCGCTGCGGTTGATCTCGAGGCGAGCGAAGCCGGGGGAGCTCACCTGCCCGCCCTGCAGAGACTGCGGTCCCTGATAGCCGTAGTTGTTCTCGATGATGTACGCGCGGCCGGCGGCGATCATCGCGTTCTCGTCCGCGCTCTGGCTCTTGTGAAACACGGGTACGCGGCAGACCAGGCGCCTCTGATGGCGTTTTAGATGGCTCGTCGTCCGATAGACGACCACATCCATCGGGTTCTCGTTGTCGTTGATCCCCACGTACCGGCCGCCGTCGGTCAGGACCGGCGTCGTCCCGGTCCCCGCATCGAGCTGGCCCGGCTTGGCCGTGCCGTCATTCGGATAGGTGATCCTCCAGCTGATCTTCGGCGCGCCTTTTCGGCGGGCAACGAACCGGTAGAGCTTGTGGTCGTTGGGGATGTAGATCCCGCCGTGCGTGTCGGCGGCCAGCGACTTGGTGATCTCGCCATCAGCGCCACTGCCCAGCCTGATCAGGTGCACCTTGCCGGTCCGGAAGTTGAGCGTGCCCACCACGCCGTCCTGACGTGCCGTGAACCACAGTCTGCCGTGGGAGTCAGGCAGCTGCGAAGTGATCTCCTCGTTGCTGCGCAGCCGGAGTGGATAGTCACGGATCAGCTTGAAGCCGGAGCCCGCGGTCTCGCCGATCACGTAGATGTGACCACCGGTCGTGCCCGTGACCACCTGATCGCGTTGGTTGAGGTAGAAGTAGCCGCCGGCCGAGAAGTCCTGGAAGATCTTGGTGCCCGGATTGAGCTTGACGTCCTCCGCCGTCCGGGGCGGCAGGCTGTAGGTGGCCAGCGTGGCCAGGGTTCTGGGATCGAACATGTACAGCTTGGGACCGCTCGCGCCAATGCAGATCGTGATCACTCGTCCGGCTTTGTCGAACGTGACCGATCCGCAGTCACGGCCGGCCCCGGGAGGCACATCGGCGCCCAGATAGGCGGAGAGGGTCTGCGAGTTCCGTCCGAGCGGGCCGCCATAGGTGTAGACGTCGCTCTGCCACTCGTCGTTGTGGATCTCGGAGACGCCGTTGGCGGCCATGAAGCGGCTGCGCGGGATGCGGCCCGTGTGGCGGATGGGGTGGACGCTCGCCGGATGGCCGGTGAACGGTGTGGCCGGCGGAACGTTGATGTTGGGGATCGGGGTGGGCCCCGTGGCCGCGCCCGCTCCCACACTGCCGCCCACCGCCATCAACACCACAATCCCAGCAATGATCGGGAGGAGCAGCCGCTTCACGGCTGGCTTATTCCCGGTTCTGGGACCTACGTACCGCTGCTGGGGGCGGGGCACTCTCCGCGCACCCGAACTCCCTTGATCACCTCGGTGCGCGTGCTTCCGCCCTTCGGCAGGAAGGAGACCTTCAGAGTCAGCCTGAGGCGGCTATGTCTCTTGATCTGGCGGCCGCCTCGGCGGTTCGGCTTGACCCGGAGGTCGAACGTCCCGGCCTTGGCCGCGGTCGATTGAGCCCGCCCGTAAACCCAGGCATTAGGAGCAGCTGTCTCA
>DASZMP010000154.1:0-20461 GCA_035551795.1 Solirubrobacteraceae bacterium
GAGGCCGAGGTGCTCGAGCACGTCCTGTCTGAGGAGCTCGAGGAGTTGATCGCGGAAAAGCTTGGCGACCCGACCCACGATCCGCACGGCGATCCGATCCCGACCCGGGACCTCGAGATCGAGGAGGGCATGAGCCGCAGCCTGCAGTCGCTGTCGGGCGGCGACCGCGGCCGGTTCGTGCGGATCTCGGACTCCGATCCGGAGATGCTTCGCTTTCTGGCCGATCGCGGGATCGCGCCCGGGGACCGGTTCGAGGTGGTTGACAAGCAGCCGTTCGACGGCCCGCTGTTCGTCCGCTTCGGGGATGACGTGCACGTGCTCGGCGGCGAGCTGGCGAGGGCGATGCGCGTCGAGGTGGACGGATGACGCCTCCGGCGGCCCAGGACTCGGCGCTGGCACTGCCAAAGCCCGGCCTCAGGCACGAGGACGAGGATCGCTCCGTCGACCGTACGCGCGTTCACCAGGCCCGCCTGGGCAAGCGCCGCTGGTTGCTCCTCTGGCTGCTGATCGGCCCCGGGATCCTGGCGATGCTCGGAGAGAACGACGGGCCGAGCATGATCTCCTACACGACGACGGGCGCGACGTACGGGCTAGGCGCGTTTCTGCCGTTCACCCTGCTGACGTTCGCGATGGCGATCGTCTGCCAGGAGATGTGCATGCGCATTGGCGCGGTGACGCACCGAGGGTACGGGCAGCTCGTGCTCGAGCGTTTCGGCCGCATGTGGGGGTGGTTCAACGCCGGCGACCTGATCCTCACCAACCTGGTGACGCTCGTCGCCGAATTCGTCTCGATCCGGATTGGACTTGCGTATTTCCACCTCTCGGCGGGGGTCGCCGCAGCGCTCGGGATCGCCCTCGTGCTGTTCACGATTAGCGGCGGACGCTACTGGCGGTGGGAGCGCATCGTCCTCGGGATGGCGGTCTTCAACGGCCTGTTCCTCGTCGCCGCGATCATGAGTCATCCGAACTGGGGGAAGGTCGGCCACGCGTTCGCGACTGCCTCGCCGTTCCCGGGCGGGAGCTTGAACACGCTGCTGTTGCTCGTCGCCTCGACCGTCGGCGCGACGGTGACGCCGTGGATGATCTTCTTCCAGCAGAGCGCCTCGGCCGACAAGGGCATGACACCCGACGATCTGAGCCACGGTCGCTACGACACGTGGGCCGGGGCGGTGATGGCGGCGATGTTCGGGTGCGGCGCGCTGATTGCCGGGGCGGCGCTGTTTGGCCACGGCGGCGCCGGAGTCGAGGGCCTGTCCGGAGCCGGCTTCCCGGCCGCGCTCGGGCACACGTCGGGCGGCGCGGTGGGCACGATCTTCGCGCTTGGCCTGATCGAGGCCGGGGCCGTGGCGATCCTGACGATCTCGGCCAGCACCGGCTATGCGGTGGGGGAATGCATCGGCGCGCCGCACAGCTTCAACCGGACGGTCCGGCGGTCCGCGTTCTGGGTGGCGAACGTCGGGGCGGCCGTCGTCGCCGGCGCCATCATCCTGGTCCCGGGCGTCCCGCTGCTGTCGATCGCGCTGAACGCCAACGTGCTGGCCACCGTGCTGCTGCCCGTCGCCCTGGTGTTCCTGATCCTCCTGGCCTCCGACCGGGAGATCATGGGCCGCTGGGCGAACTCGCGCCTCAACAGCCTCGTGGCGGTGATGATCGTGGGGTTCGTCTCCCTGTGTGGAGCCACCTACGCCGTCTACGCCTTCCTCCACACCGCGCACGTGATCGGATGACCGAGGAGGAGCGCCAGCGCCTGATCGAGTTCCTGGAGGCGGACCAGCTGGTGTCCGACACCTCCCGTCCGCTCCCCCGCGCCAAGCTGACTCGCCGGGGCGACCTCGGGCTGTGGGCGCTGCGCATCTTCGCCGCGCTGATGGGCGTGCTGGTGATCTACACGTTCATCGCCCAGCTGCACTGAGCCGCAGGCAGGTACTCTGACCGCGTGGCCCTGGCTGACACCTTCACCGAGGTCGTCGATTCACTGCCCGACGACTGGACCGACCTCGAGATGGACCTGCGGATCTTCGACGAGCGCCGCTACGTGGAGGCGGCCACGCTGATGGTCACCTGCAATGCCCAGCCCTACTCCAAGCACGACTGGCACTGGCGTCTCCTGGTCGCCCACCGCTTCGGTCACGCGTCCTCCGTGCCCGCCACTCACACCGCGCTGCACCTGCTCGACGAGGCGGACATCCCGGGCGAGCTGGCCGTGCGCGAGGTCCGCACCGGCCGCACCGAGGTGGTGCAGATGTGGGGGCGGACCGAGTCGGTGCGCCAGGAGTTCCGGCGCCTGCGCGCCCAGTAGCTCAACCGCCACCGGGCAAAAAGCGCTGCGTGAACATCTGCGCCACGTCCGGCCGGTGCCTGACGATCCCGAACCGGACCTCCCAGCGCGCCCACGCGTTCAGGGTGCTCGGCAGCAATGCGCCGACGCCGCCCCCGCCCGCCGGGCGGAAGGCGGGCAGCTCGGCTCGCAGCTGCTGGCGCACCGCGCGAGCCGACAGCCCGCTCACCTGGGATTCGAGCGCCGCCTTGCCGGCGCTGGGATCACGCAGCACCGCCTGGTAACCCTCAACCACGGCGTGGACCACCTCGCGGACCAGCGCCGGATCCCGTCGCACGGTCTGCTCGGTGGCGGCCAGGACGAGCTCGGGATACGCCGGGGCGCCGTATTGCTCGACGCGGAACACGTGAAAACCGGGTCGGGCCTGCTGGACGGTGATCCCCTCGTCGTTCCAGAACGCGGTGGCGGCGGCCACACGCCCGCTCAGCAGGTCGGCCACCGCGTCGTAGCCGATCGTCACCGTCTTGACACGCGCCGGATTGCCGCCCGCCCCGGCCACCTCGGAGTGCAGCACGGCCAGATCGCTGGGATCGCCGGTCACCCCGACGGTCTGTCCCATCAGTTCCCCCGGGCTCGTGACTCGCGGCGCGGCCACCACGGCGGCCAGTGGCCGCTCGACGATCGCCATCACCCCGACCAGCGGCTTGCCCTCCTGGCGGGCGATGGCCAGATCGTGGATGTCCAGGATCGCAAACTGGGTTCGGCCGCCGACCAGCAGGCTAATCGCATCGGTGCTGGCGCCCGGCACGATCACGTGCAGCCGCACGTGATTACGTCGCGCGTAGCCGCGCGCGATCGCCGTGTAGATCCCGGCGTGGATGGCGTTGGGCGTGAAGTCCAGAACCACGGAGGCGTCCTGGATGCCGCTGCCCGTGGCTGGCCCGCCACAGGCAGCGACCGCGACCCCGATCAGGGCCGCGGTGAGCACCCCAATAAGATTTGACTGGCGCATGCGTCGTCGCGTCACGTTTTCTCGCAACCTCACGTTGTCGTTGTCCCGCACGTGCCAGTGCTACTGCAAGTACTGCGCGTTTGCCACGCATCAGCCCCATCTGCATGAGCCTGATGAGGTGTTGGCGCTGCTGGACGGGGCCGTGCGGCGCCATCGCGTCAAGGAGCTTTTGGTGCTGACGGGGGAGCGGCCGGAGGTTAGCGCGGGTGTGGCGGGCAGGCTGGCCGAGCTGGGGTTTGCGGATTTTGTCTCCTACGTCGTTTGGGTGTGTGAGCGGGCGCTGGAGCGGGGGGTGCTGCCGCATACCAACCTGGGAGTGCTCGATCGCGCCGACCAGGCGCGTTTGCGGGAGGTGAGTGCGTCTCAGGGGTTGATGCTGGAGTCGGTGAACCCGGATCTGGTGGTCCATCAGGGCTCGCCGTCCAAGCGCCCAGCGGTGCGCCTGGACGCGATCCGGGTCGCCGGGGAGCTGCGAATCCCGTTTACCAGCGGGATCCTGGCCGGGATCGGTGAGACCCCGCAGGAGCGCATCGCGGCGTTGGAGGCGCTGGCCGCCGTGCACGCCGAATATGGCCATCTGCAGGAGGTGATCCTCCAGAACTTCGTGCCCCATCAGAGCTATTACGGGCGGGAGCCGGCAGAGATCGCGGATGCGGCGGCTGACACCTACTGGCGAACCGGTGTGGCATCACAGCCACACCGGGAGATGCCAGGTTGGTCGACGCCAGTGAGCCTGGAGGACATGAAGGACCTGATCGGCGAGGCTCGCCGGCTGATGCCGGGGGTGGGGATCCAGGTGCCGCCCAACCTCAGTGATTGGTGGCCTGAGCTGGTCGCGGCCGGCGCGACGGATCTGGGCGGCCTGTCGGCCAACGGCGATCACATCTCCCCTGAGCATCCCTTCCCCTCGCCCGTCCAGGTTCGCAAGCGTCTGGCCGAGGATGGCTACGCGCTGTCGGAGCGGTTGTGCGTGTATCCGGAGTTCATCGACCCCGAGTGGATCGCCCAGGGCGTGATGGACGTCATCAAGCGGGACTTCTGGTCGTTCATCCCGCGCCGCGGGTCGGGCCGCCGGGGTGAGGTGACGGTCGGGCCTGACGTGGCCGGCCGGGCAATCGAGCGGGGAGCGGCTGGCGAGCCGCTCAGCCCGGAGGAGCTGACCGCCCTGTTTGCCGAGCGCCGCCCGGAGGTGATCGAGGAGATGCGTGCCGGGGCCGACCGGCTGCGCCGCGAACTGGCCGGCGATCTGGTCACCTTCGTGGTCAACCGGAACATCAACGTGTCCAACGTGTGCGTGGTCGGCTGCGCGTTTTGCGGGTTCGGGCAGGGGCGGCGCTCGCCTGATGCCTACGAGCACTCCGAGGCGCAGTTCGCGCAGCGGATCGCCGACGCGGTGCAGTTCGGCGCCACCGAGCTGTGCATCCAGTCCGGTATCCACCCCGACTGGTCGCTGGAGGATTACGAGCATTGGCTGCGCTTCGCCAAGCGCCAGGCGCCCGAACTCCATCTGCACGCGTACAGCCCGATGGAGGTGGCGCACATGTGCGACATCTCCGGGTTGCCGGCGACCGAGGTGTTCTGGCGCCTGAAAGACGCCGGGCTCGGCTCGACCCCGGGCACCGCGGCGGAGGTTCTGCACGACGGGGTGCGCGAGCGGATCTCCCCCAACAAGCTGCCCGTGGCCCGCTGGGTGGAGATCATCGAGGCCTCGCACGCGGTCGGTTTGCGCTCCACCGTCACGGTGATGTTCGGGCACATCGAGGAGCCGTGGGAGCTGGCCGAGCACATGCGCGTCGTGCGGGCGCTGCAGGAGCGCACCGGCGGGTTCACCGAGTTCGTGCCGCTTTCGTTCATCCCGTTCCACACGCTGTTGGGGCGCACCCACGGGATCGAGGAGATAACCCGGGAGGAGAACCTCAAGCACACCGCGGCGTTCCGGCTGGCGCTGGGCAAAACGGTGCCCAACCTCCAGGCCTCCTGGGTCAAGATGGGACTCGACGCGGCCACCGAAGCGCTCCGATGGGGCGTCAACGACCTCGGCGGCACCCTGATGGAGGAATCGATCAGCCGGATGGCCGGCAGCTACCACGGCGTCCGGCTGGAACCCGAAGATCTCGTCGGAGCCGCTCACAGCGCCGGCCGGCCTGCCGCCGAACGCACCACCCTGTACGAGATCCGCCGGCGCTACGACCTGAGCCCCGCCGCCGTTGAATAGAACCCCCTCTCTGTTTGCCGGCGTCGAGCCGCTCGAGGTGTTCGCCGAGCTGCTCGCCGACCTCGATGCCGACACCGGCGGCGGCGAGTTCTACGGCCGCATCTGCGAGGCGATCTGCCGGCTCACCACGATGCAGCGGGCGGCGATCTTCATGGCCGAGAGCAAGGGGCAGCGGGTGCGCGCGGTCGGCTCGCACGGCACCCGGCTGACCGACCTGACCGCGCTCAACCCAACGCTGGCCGAGACGCCGATCGCCCAGGAGGCCCTGAAGACCGACGCTGTGGTGGTGGTGTCTGGCCGGATCGAGGAGGCGGTGCCCGCCGAGTACGCCGCCCAGCTCGGCATCACCACCCTGGTGTGCACGCCGATGTCGGCGGCCGGACGTGGCTACGGCGTGATCGTCGCCGACCGTGGAGGCGGGCGGTTCGAGCTGAGCGACGGGGAGCGCCATTTGCTGTGGACGCTCGGCAAGCTGGCCGGCCTGGTGGCCACGGCGCGGATCTCCACCCGGCAGGAGGAGCGCTCCCGGCGGCTGGCCGACCGGCTCAGCCTGGCCCGCGAGATCCACGAGCGGGTGCTGCAGCGTCTGTTCGGGGTCTCGCTGGCGCTCGGGGCCGAGCCCGGCCAGGACGACGCCGGTCAGCGGCAGCGCTGCCGGGACGAGTTGCAGGCGGCGATCACCGACCTGCGTCGCGCGCTGGAGCGCCCGCTGGCGCCCACCCCGGAGGAGACGGGCACGACGCTGGCCGAGGCGCTGGACCGTCTCTCGGCCGAGGCGAGCGGCCGGCTGCAGGTGGTCTGGCAGGACGGCCTGACGATTCCGCCCGAGCTGGAGACCGCCGCTCAGTCGTTCCTGGCCGAGGCGCTGCGCAACGTGACCAAGCACGCGGAGGCCACGTTCATCGGGGTCGAGGTGTCGGCCGACGAGGACACGATCAGCCTGCTCGTGCGCAACGACGGCGTCCGGCCCGGCGGAAGGGGCGCGGGCATGGGCCTGCGCCTCGCCGCCTTCGAGGCCATCCAGCAGGGTGGCACCGTCGAGTTCGGTGATCAGCCCGACGGCGAGTGGCGCGCCCGGCTGGTGCTTCCGCTCGGGCCGGCCGATGGCTGACACCACCACCCGGTCCATGCGAATCCTGGTGGTGGACGACCACGACGTCGTCCAGTGGGGCTTCCGCCTGCTGCTCACCCAGCAACCCTGGGTGGAGCGCTGCCTGACCGCTCGCACCGGCGACGAGGCCCTGGAGCTGACCCGCCGGTACCGCCCGCACGTGGCACTGGTCGATCTGTTCCTGGCTGGTGAATCGGGGGCCGATGTGTGCGCCGCCATCCGTCAGGAGTCGCCGTCCACCCGGGTGCTGCTGATCTCCGGGGCCGGCCGGATGTCTCCCGCCGCCGCCCGGGCCGCGGGTGCCTCAGGGTTCGTCTCCAAGGACCTGGAGGCGGCCGAGGTCACCCGCGCCGTGCGGATGGTGGGAGCGGGGATGACGCTGTTCCCGCCCAAGGAGGCCCAGCCGGCGCCGCTGCTGTCCGAGCGCGAGCGGGAGGTGTTGAGCCTGATCGCCGACGGGTGCACGAACCGGGAGATCGCCGAGCAGCTGTTTCTCTCCCCCCACACGGTCAAGGAGCACACCAGCGCCGTGTACCGCAAGCTCAGCGCCCGCAACCGGGCTGAGGCGGTGCAGCTGGCCCAGCGGATGGGGCTGCTCGAGTAGGGCGACCTAGACCATCCGCCGGTAGCGCGAGAATCGCCTAGGACCGATGATGTCCTCAGAAGGTTTGATCCCCGCGCCTTGCGGGGTAGAGGCCCGCCGTCGGCAGGCCAGCAGAGGAGAGGAGCCGCATTGAGTGTGATCGACGTCGCCCGCCATGCCGGCGCGCACCTGATGCTCGTCTCACCGTCGCGACGCCACACGCCGGGCTCCCCGGACTTCTACCTGCCGCCCGATCCGCTGCCCGACCTGGAGCCGGGCGAGATCATCCGCGCCGAGCCGATGGACGCCTATCTGGTGCCGGGCATCCGCCTGAGGGCCCACGCGTGGCGGGTGATGTACCGCTCCACGGGCGCGGTGGGAGAGCCCACCGCCGTGACCGGGGCCGTCCTGCTTCCGCTGGGCCGCCGCCGGGTGCGGCCGCTGATCGGGTTCGCGATCGGCACGCACGGGATCGGCGACATGGCTGCGCCCTCCCGCCTGCTGTCCGCCGGTCATGACTGGGAGGCGGCTCTTATGGCGATGGTCCTGGCCCGGGGTTACGCGGTGGCCGTGACCGACTACCAGGGGCTCGGGACCCCCGGCGACCACGCCTACATGGTCGGCCGGGCGCTGGGCCCCAACGTGCTGGACTCGATGCGGGCGGCGCGGGCGCTGGACTCCGAATGCCTGCCCGAGCGCGGCCCCGCCGCCATCATCGGCTACTCGGAGGGCGGATTCGCCGCCGCCTGGGCCGCACAGCTCCAGCCGGACTACGCCCCCGAGGTGCCGCTGTGCGGCGTGGCCGCCGGCGCCGCGGCGGCTGACATGGAGGTCGCCGGCCCGCGCCTGAGCGGCAGCTTCTTCTCGTTCTTCATGGCCTACGGCGGCATCGGCTACGCCGCCGCCTACCCGGAGCTGGAGCTCGAGCCGTATCTGACGCCCAAGGCCCGGGAGGGGATCGAGGCGCTGCGCCACTCCAACGTCCTGCAGGCGGCCATCAGGGGCCCGCACTTCATGCACGCTTCCGAGCTCACCCAGCCCAACGTGCTCGAGATGCCCGAGTGGCGGGCCCGCCTGCGGGAGAACCGGCTCGGGTCGATGGCTCCCCAGGCGCCCGTGCTGCTCCACCACGCCCGCCAGGACCAGATCGTCTCGTTCGGCCAGAGCCAGCAGCTGCTTGAGGACTGGCAGAAGCTCGGCGTCGACGTTCGCCTGTACATCACCCGCGGCGGCGTCGACCATTTGAGCGGCGCGGTGGCGGGGACGCCGGTGGCTTTGGAGTGGCTGTCGCGACGGATCGAGCGCCGCCCACGGCCGGGCACACCGGCCGACGCGGCCCCGGTTCCGGTGACGGTCGTCGGCGAAGCCGCCTGATCGCGGCGACAAAAGTTCATCACCCCACCGCCGTTTGAGGGGCTGGCGACCTAAGCGCCGCCCAGGGCAACAAACATCCACAACCCCTCTCAGCGGGCGGGACCTATGGACTTTTGTGCCACCGGCCAGCCACCCTTCACCGCAATCAGTCAGTCAGGGACCGCGTTCCACCCATCCCGCAGCGCCCGCAGCGTCAGCTCCAGCCAATCCCCCTCAGCACCCACCCGGGCGATCGTCCCGAACGCCAGCGCCGCGCCCCGCAGCGGCCACAGATCCTCGGGCGCCACGCTTCCCCGCATCGCCAGATCGACCGTCGCCTCTGGCAGCCCGGCCGCCCGGCGCCCGATCGCCACCACGGCATCGGAGTCCAGGCGCGACCGCCCTGGCCCGCCCAGCTCTCCCAGCGCCGTCCGGGCCAGCTCCAGCGCCTGGGCACCCTGGCCGGCGGGAAGCGCACCCAGCCCCTCCAGCGCCGTGCCCAGAGCCGCCGCGTCTTGAGCGGCGTACGCCTCGACCAGGGCCAGCCCCAGGTCGGCCCGCTCGCGCGAGACGGTCCGGGTGGCGCCGTAGTCGAGCACCGCCAAGCGGCCGTCCGGCATCTCGAGCACGTCCTGGGGATCGGGGTCGGCATGGACCAAGCCGGCTCGCATGCCACCCAGCGCGAAGATCACCAGCCATGCGGCCGCCCGGTCGGGATCGCCGGCCTGCGTGAGCGGCACGCCGTCGATCCACTCGCTGACCAGCACTCCTGGACGAGCCAGGCGGGTGGCGGGCGCCGGCACCACCAGCTGCGGGTGATTGCGCAGGCTGCGCCGGAAGCGGCGCATCGTCTCGGCCTCGTGCTCGAGGTCGAGCTCATCCAGGACGCGCTCGCGCACCTCGCGCAGAATCGCCTGGGGATCGAGGCTGGGGAAGGCCGCGCCCAGCGGGCCGGCCAGCCCCTCCAGCAGCGCCAGGTCCTGGCGCACGGTGCCCGCCAGTCCCGGGCGCAGGAGCTTGACCGCCACGTCGGTCCCGTCGAGCACGGCCCGGTGCACCTGTGAGGTCGGGGTCACCGCCGCGGGCTCGGTGTCCAGCGAGTCCAGCTCGGCGGTCGGCTTGGCACCCCAGGCCTCGCGCAGCGCTCCTTCCACGGCCTTCGGCGCCAGCGGGTCGGCGACCGCGGCCGCCCGCGCGCGGTTGAGCTCCGGCCACACTGAGGAACGCCACGGTCGCGGGATCCAGCGCTCCTCCAGCGCGCAGGACAGCCTGGCCAGCGCGATCCGGCCACTGGGGGCCGAGCCCGCCAGGCGCATCGCCACCTGGACCAGGGCGTCGATCCGCCGCAGCGCGTCGTCGGGCGTCGTCGCCATCGGCCGCGCATGTTAGGCGCCAGTCGTTCACGGAATGGTCACCTCAGCGCGGCGCGGGGCCCCGGGCGCGCCTAAGATCCGGGATGGCATGGGTGAGATCCAGCATCCGGTGGCGGCAGCATGCGGGTGAGGGCGAGCGTTCTCTGGTCAGCCGTGGCCGCGGCCCTCGTGATCGTGACGGCGCTGGCGACCGTCGCCCGCGGCAACAGCGTGTCCAGCCCGGCAGCCTCCTCTCGACAAACCGTCGCCGCGACCTCCGATCCCACACCACCCCCGATCCGGCACGTGTTCATCATCGTGCTGGAGAACGAGTCGGCCTCCACCGCGTTCGCCAAGAACTCGCCGGCTCCCTACCTGGCCAGGACGCTCCGCTCCGAGGGCGCCTATCTGCCCAAGTACTACGGCATCGGTCACGAGTCAAACGACAATTACATCGCGATGATCAGCGGTCAGCCGCCCAACCCCGAGAACCAGGCCGACTGCCAGTTCTATCGCGACTTTCCGCTCGCGCTCACGGGGCAGTACGGCGCCCAGGAGGAATCCGGCTGCATCTACCCGCCTGACATCGAGACGATCGGCGGACAGCTGGGCGCCGCCCATCACACATGGCGCAGCTACAACGAGGACATGGGCAACACGCCCAGCCGAGAGGCCAAGCGGTGCGGGCACCCGGCGGTCAACTCGGTTGACAAGACGCAGACCGCCACCGCCGAGGACCAGTACACCACCCGGCACGACCCGTTCGTCTACTTCCACTCGATCATCGAAAACACCACGCTGTGCGACACGCACGTGGTCAACCTGAAGCTGCTCCCGCAGAACCTCAAGCGGGCTGCCGGCACACCCAACTACGTGTTCATCACCCCCAACCTGTGCCACGACGGTCACGACTCACCGTGCAAGGACGGAGAGCCGGGTGGCCTGACCTCCGCCAACGGGTTCCTCAAGAAGTGGGTGCCGCGGATCACCCATTCGGCCGCGTTCCGGCAGCAGAACGGCCTTTTGATCATCAGCTTCGACGAGGCCGCCATCAGCGATGCCAGCTCCTGCTGCGGGGAGATCGCGGGTCCGATGACCTCCGAACCGGGGGTCATCGGACCCGGCGGTGGAGACGTCGGCGCGGTGCTGCTGTCGCCCTGCATCAAACCGGGCACCGTGACGCGGCAGCCCTACAACCACTACACGATGCTGCGCAGCGTGGAGGACATCTTCCACCTGGGCCATCTCGGCTATGCGCAGCTTCCCGGCGAGCGGACGTTCGGCAGCGACGTGTTCACCCGCAAGTGCAACCGGCGGCCCTCGGTGAGTGTGTCGGCGCCGCGGCGGGTCAAGGCCGGCTCCACCGGCTCCGCCGGCTTCCGCGTGCGCTGGCACTCCCGTTCGCCCGGTGCCACCTACACCGTGCAGGAGCGGACCAGCGGGACCGAGCGCTGGCGCACGCTGCGCCGCCATGCCTCAGGGCACCGGCTGAGGTTCCGCGGCGAGGCCGGTCACACATATGACTTCCGAGTCCGTGCGACCAGCGGGGTCGGGATCAGGGGACGTTGGCGCGCGCGCGCCGTGCACGTGGTTCGGGGCTGACCGCCAGCCTTCCCCCCGATCGGGGGGATCTGCCCGGCGGGGCCGTATCTGCCAACGGTGGGCCACGTAGGTTGAAGAGCATGGCCACTGCGATTTTGTTCCCCGGCCAGGGCAGCCAGACGCCAGACATGCGCGACGTCGTGTCGCGTGAACGGCCCGACCTCCTGGATCTGGTGTCCGAGGCCGTCGGTGAAGACCCGTTCCCCCGTGTCGAGGACAGCACGGCGTACGCCCAGCCCGCCATCTTCTGCGCCAGCCTGGCCGGCTGGCAGGCGCTCGGTCGGCCGCAGGGGGAGTATCTGGCCGGCCACTCACTGGGCGAGCTCGGGGCGCTGGTGGCCGCCGGCTGCCTGGATGAGATCGACGGCCTGCGGCTGGTCGCGGTGCGCGGGCGCCTCATGCAGGATGCCGGCGAGCAGGCCGGTGACGGCGGCATGGTCGCCCTGACGGGTGCCACGGCAGCCGAGCAGGCCCACGAGGTCGCCGACGCCCACGGACTCGCGGTGGCCAACGACAACTCCCCCCAGCAGGTGGTGCTCTCCGGCCCGCGTGAGGCGCTGCCCAAGGCGGCCGCCACCGCCGAGGAACTCGGGCTGCGCGCCATCGTTCTGCCGGTCACCGGGGCCTTCCACTCGCCAATGATGGCCTCGGCCGCCCCCGCCTTCGCGGCCGCGCTGGCCGACGTCGAGCTTCGCCCAGGCCAGGGAACCGTGGTGTCCGCCGTGACCGCCGCCCCCTTCGAGGATGTTCGCCGGCAGCTGGTGCAGGCGCTGACCATGCCGGTCCGCTGGCGCGAGACGATGCTCGCCCTGCACGAGCGCGAGGTCAGCGACTTCGTCGAGGTCGGCCCCGGCCGGGTGCTCAGCGGTCTGGTCAAGCGCACGCTGCGCGGAGTGGAGACGGTCGGTGCCTGACGCCATCGCCACGAGCGCTCCGCTGGCCGCAGGCGGCCCGGGGAACCTCCGTCACGCGACGATCCTGTCGGTGGCCTCGGAGCTGCCCGCGGGCCGGCTGACCAGCGCCGAGCTGGCCGAGCGGCTCGGGATCGAAGAGCAGTGGATCATCTCGCGCACCGGCATCCGCGAGCGGCGCCAGGCCAGGCCGGACGAGCGGCTCACCGATTACGCCACTCGCGTGGGTGCCGCCGCGCTACAGGGCGCCGGAGTCGACGCGGCTGATCTCGACCTGGTGATCGTGGCCACGATGACCCAGGACGAGCTCACCCCCAACACCGCGCCGCTGGTCGCCCACGCGCTCGGCGCTCACCGCGCCGGAGGGTTCGACGTCGGGGCCGCCTGCACGGCCTTCCTCACCGGCCTGTCGATGAGCGCCGCGCAGATCGAGAGCGGTCGCGCTCGGCGGGTGCTGCTGATCGGGGCGGACTTCATCACCCGGATCACCAACTACGAGGACCGCAAGTCGGCTCCCCTGTTCGCCGACGGCGCGGGCGCCGTGGTGGTGGGAGAAGCCCGCGACGGCGGCGCTTCGGTGGGTCCGATCGTGCTGGGCTCGGACGGCAGCCACGGCGACAGCCTCCTGGCCCGTCACGAGGACCGAAAGATCCAGATGGACGGTCCCCAGGTGTTCCGCCATGCCATCAGCCGGATGAGCGAGGTCACCGTTCAGGCGGTGGCGCAGGCCGGCCTCGAGCTCAGCGACATCGATCTGTTCGTCTACCACCAGGCCAACGCGCGCATCACGGGCGCCCTGGGCGAGCGCCTGAACCTGCCGCAGGAGCGAGTGGTCGACTGCATCGAGATGCTCGGCAACTCGTCCGCCGCCACGCTTCCGCTGGCCCTCAGCATCGCCGAGCGAGACGGACGGCTCAAGCCGGGTACCCGGGTTCTGCTCAGCGCGTTCGGGGCGGGCTTCACGTGGGGCGGCGGCGTGATCGTCTGGGGTGGCCAGGATGGCTGAGGGCCGTCTAGAGGGCTGTGCCCTGGTCACCGGGGGCTCGCGAGGCATCGGCGCGGCCATTGCCCGCGGCCTGGCCGCCGACGGCTGGCCGGTGGCCGTCAACTACCGCTCCGGCCGCCAGGAAGCCGACGCCGTGGTGGCCGGCATCGAGGCCGACGGAGGCAATGCACTGGCTGTCCCGGCGGACGTCACTGATCCCACGGCACCCGACACCGTCTTCCAGGCGCTCGAGGGCCACTTCGGCCAGCCCGTGCTGGCGCTGGTCAACAACGCCGGGATCACCCGGGACGACCTCACCCCATCGCTCGGTGACGAGGAGTGGCAGGCCGTGATCGACACCAACCTGACCGCCGCCTTCCGCTTCACCCGCCGCGCTCTGCGGCCGATGATGCGCGCCCGCGCCGGGCGCATCGTCAACATCTCCTCGGTATCCGGTCTGCGGGCCAACCCCGGCCAGGCCAACTACTCCGCGGCCAAGGCCGGCCTGATCGCCTTCACCCGCACTGCGGCCGTCGAGGTGGCCCGCCGCGGGGTGACGATCAATGCGGTGGCCCCCGGGGTGATCGAGACCGAGATGAGCGCAGACATCGCCGAAGATCTTCGGGCCGCGATCCCGGCGCGCCGGGCCGGGACCCCAGAAGAGGTCGCCGCCTGCGTACGCTTTCTTATCTCCCCCGCAGCCAGCTACGTGACCGGAGCCGTCCTCAGCGTGGACGGCGGCCTGGCCGCCTAGCTCAAACCAACCCGAGAACAAGGAGCCACAGCAATGGCCACAGTGACCAAGGAACAGATCCAGGAGCGAGTCGTCGAGGCGCTCGCCAGCTTCGGACCCGACGTCAGCCAGATCACCCCGGACGCCACCTTCGAGGAGCTCGATATCGACTCGCTCGACCTGGTGGAGCTCGCCCAGATCGTCGAGGACGAGTACGGCGTGGTCCTCAAGGGCGAGGACATGAAGGAGCTCAAGACGGTCGGCGACGCCGTCGAGTTGATCAGCCAGCGGGCTGCCTAGGGTGAAACGCCGGGTAGTCATCACGGGCATCGGCGCCGTCACTCCGCTCGGGGTCGGCGCGCGTCCGCTGCACGAGGAGTGGGCTCGCGGCGTGGTGGGGATCGAGGACGGCGCCGGCCGCTGCCGGAGCTTTACGCCCACCGACCATCTGTCGGTGAAGGAGGTTCGCCGTCTGGACCGCTTCGCCCAGCTGGCCGCTGTCGCCTCTGACGAGGCGATGGCTCAGGCCGGTTGGGGCTCGAATGGGGACTCCCCGTACGACCCGCTCCGAGTGGGCTGCGTCGTGGCCACGGGCATCGGCGGGATCGCCACAGTCGAGCAGAATCTCTACGCGATGCGCGACCGGGGGCCGGAGCGTGTCTCGCCTCTGGGAATCCCGATGTACATGCCCAACGCGGGAGCGGCCGCCGTGTCCATGCGGCACGGACTGCGCGGCCAGATGTACGGCGTCGTCTCCGCCTGCTCGGGCGGCGCGCACGCGCTCGGGTCGGCCCTGCGAATGATCCAGTACGGCGATGCCGACGCGGCCGTGGCCGGCGGCTCGGAGGCCACCCTGACCGACTTCGGCTTTGCCTGCTTCGACTCGATGCAGGCGCTCTCCGTGTCCGGCGTTTCTCGTCCCTTCGATCGCCGCCGCGACGGCTTCGTGATGGGGGAGGGTGCGGGCTTGCTCGTCCTCGAGGAGCTGGAGGCGGCTCGATCTCGGGGGGCCACGATCCTGGGCGAGCTGACCGGCTACGGCGCCACCGCCGACGCCCACCATCTGACCGCTCCCGAGCCCACCGGCGTGGCGGCGTCTCGCGCCGTGACGATGGCGCTCGAGGACGCCGGTGTGGATACCGACGGCGTCAGCTACATCAATGCCCACGGCACCTCGACGCAGCTCAACGACGCGGCCGAGACCAACGCGCTGAAGCGGGCGTTCGGCGAGGAGCAGGCCCACAAGATCCCGATCTCCTCCACCAAGTCGACGATCGGGCATCTGCTCGGTGCGGCTGGAGCGGTGGAGGCGGTGGCGACGGTGCAGGTGCTGAACACGGGCCTGATTCCGCCCACGCTGGGTTATGAGCAGCCCGATCCCGACTGTGATCTGGATTACGTCCCCGGCGAGACGCGTCGCCTGGTCCCGGTCAACGGCGGCCCGCCCACCGCGGTGTCCAATTCGTTTGCCTTCGGCGGACACAACGTCTCGCTGGTGCTCAAGGGCGCCGAATGACAGCCGGTCTGCTGGAGGGCAAGCGGCTCGTCATCACTGGGGTGCTGACCCGCAGTTCGATCGCCTACCACGTGGCCGAGCAGGCTCAGGCTCAGGGCGCCGAGGTGGTGCTGACCAGCTTCGGCCGCGTGCGGCGGATGACCGAGCGGGCGGCTGAGAAGCTGCCCACGCCGCCCGAGGTCCTGGAACTGGACGTCAACAAGCCCGAGGACCTGGAGGCACTGACGGACGCGCTCGGCGAGCGCTGGGGCCGCGTCGACGGGGCATTGCACGCCATCGCGTTCGCGCCCCAGGACGCGCTGGGGGGAAGGTTCATGTCCGCGCCGGCAAAGAGCGCCGCTGCCGCATTTCAGACGAGCGCCTACTCGTTCAAGGCACTGGCCGGCGCCCTGACCGAGCTGATGCCGTCGGGCTCGAGCATCGTCGGGCTGGACTTCGACGCCACCGTGGCCTGGCCGGTCTACGACTGGATGGGCGTGGCCAAGGCAGCGCTCGAGTCGGTTTCCCGCTACCTGGCTCGTGACCTGGGTCCCCAGGGAATCCGCGTCAACCTGATCAGCGCCGGCCCGCTGGGCACTGCCGCCGCCGAGGGCATCCCGGGGTTCGAGAAGCTGGCCTCGCTGTGGGAGAAGCAGGCGCCGCTCGGGTGGGACATCGGCGATCCGGCCCCGGTCGCGGCGGCCGTGTGCTTCCTGCTTTCCGATCTCTCGACGGCGATCTCTGGCGAGATTGTCCATGTCGACGGCGGCTTTCACGCCGTTGGCGCCAGCGTCGCCTGAGCGACACTTCTCCCCGTGCGGGTGAGTCCAGGCCGTGTTCGGCTGATGGCCGCGCTGGGAGCGGTGACCATCGCCTTCTCCAGCATTCTGGTGCGGCTCAGCCATGCCTCACCGTCCACGGCGGCCGTGTTTCGCTGCGCCTATGCGCTGCCGGTGCTCGGCCTGCTCATGTGGCGGGAGGACCGCCGCTACGGCCCCCGGCCCGCCCACGACCGCTGGATCGCCGCCGCCAGCGGCGTGTTCTTCGCCGCCGACCTGGTCATGTGGCATCACTCCATTGAGGACGTGGGGGCAGGGCTGGCCACCGTGCTGGCCAACATCCAGGTCGTGCTCGTGCCGCTCGTGGCCTGGGCGCTGCTGTCCGAGCGACCGCCCGCGCGCGTGCTCGGTGCCCTGCCCGTGTCACTGGCCGGGGTACTGCTGATCTCCGGCGTGGTCGAGGCCAGTGCCTACGGGCGGAACCCTTCCGCCGGCGCCGGCTTTGGGCTCGGCGCCGGCGTCGCCTACGTCGGCTTCTTACTGCTCCTGCGCCGCAGCGGGGTGGACCTGCGAAGACCGGCCGGGCCCCTGTTCGACGCCACGGCGACGGCCACCGTGGTGGCGGTCCTGGCCGGGCTGGCGATCGGCGACGTCAACCTCGTGCCCTGGTGGCCGAGCGCGGGCTGGCTGGCGCTGTTGGCGATCACCTCGCAGGTGATCGGTTGGCTGCTGATCAGCGCCTCGCTGCCCCGGCTGCCCGCCGCCATCACCTCGCTGCTCCTGATGATCCAGCCGATCGGGTCGCTGATCCTGGGGGCGATCATCCTCGGTGAGAGCCCGTCCCCGCTGCAGCTGCTGGGTGCCCTCCTGGTCCTCGCGACCGTGATCGCGGCCACCCGGACGCGCGGGACGGCTACGGCTACCGAAACAGATCCTGCTCTTCCGGACGTACCAGCGCAGCTGCTCCCGGACCGTCGTGCGCCGTGACGTGGCGCTCGGCGCCGCGCAGGAGGATGACCGGCTGGCGCCCGGCCTTGCTCCGGCACAGGTCGGCCGCGGCGGCCAGCTCGTCGGCCACCGCGATCACCGTCGCCCGGAGCTCTCGCCCGTGAATGTCCTGCTCCCCGCGCAGGTCCTCCACCGGGCTGATCCCGGCGCACCCGATCGCGACGTCGCACTGGCCGGTTCGCCAGGCCCGCCCGAACGAGTCGGTGATGATGACGCCGGGGGCCACGCCCGCCATCTGGCGCAGGCGGGCCCGCAGGCGTCGGGCCGACCCGTCCGGATCCAGCGGCAGCATCACGACCACGTCTTCGCCGGGAACGTTTGAAGCGTCGACGCCCGAGTTGGCGCACACGTAGCCGTGCCGGGTCTCCGTGATCAGGATCCCCCGCTCGGCTCGCACGACGGAGCGCGCCTCATCCAGGATCACCTGTACGTGGCGGGGATCCCGATCCTGCTCAGCGGCGATCGCCAGCGCCCGCTCGCCCGGTGTCACGTCACCCAGCGCCCGGAGGCGCCCCTCTGACTTCGACACCGCCTTGTGCGCGATCACGATGACGTCCCCGGCCTGCAGCCGGTCTGGGGCCAGCGCCGAAACGATCCCGGCGGCCAGGTCGTAACCGGGCTCGATCTCCGGCAGCCGCTCCAGGGCAAGCGCGCTGATCACGCCCGGCTGCGCTGCAGCTGGTTGAGCATGCCGCGGGTGTGAGCCGAGCCGCCGCGCGTGGTCTCCAGGGTCTGGCGCAGGGCGGCCAGGTCCTCGGCGGTGTCGACGTCCAGGGCCAGCGTGGGGACGTGCACCACGTCGGCCGCCGTGCCCTGCTCGGCGGCCAGACGCTGGTGGCGTGCGCAGCTGTCGGGGCCGAACGCGGGCGTCAGCGAGGTGGGCGGCGTCAGCAGCAGCGCGTTGGTGCCCGTGCCGTGACGATCGGGCACGATCAACGCCGACTGATCACCCGCCGGCCGTCCGAGCAGCTCGTCCAGCTCGCGGGGATCGAGCAGCGGGCAGTCGCCGGGCACGAGCAGCACCCGCTTGGCGCCTCGCTCCACCGCGTAGTTCACGCCCAGCGTGGCGGCCTGGCTGTGGCCCTCCCCGCGGTCCTCGAGCACGTCCGCCCCGTGGCCTCCGGCGATCCGCTGCGCCGTGTGGTCGGAGGAGACGATCAGCATCGCGTCGACCGCCTGCGAGCGCCGTAGGGCCGTGACCACGTCGGAGAACATCGCCTCGGCCAGAGCGCGGCGTGGCCCGGCCGCCAGCTCATCGGCCAAACGCTGCTTGGCTTCGGTGAAGCTCTTGATCGGCAGGACGGCAAGCGTGTTCATGACGGGCGGAAAAGGTACTGCCTCCAGGGTCAGCGCTTGTCACCGGCGCGTTGGCCGAGCCCGATGGCGAACCGGAGGGTCTCAGCGGCCAGGCGTCCTCGGCCCTCGGCGCCCTTCATCATCAGATCGGTCTCCAGCACGGGAAGCCCGTCGATTCGCTGATCGGCCACCAGGCCATCCACCAGCCCCGCGTACACGTCGGCGACGCCTTCCACCGAGGTCTCCACGCCGCGCCAGCGCATGAACGCGGCTGTGGGGCCCTTCACCGGCTCGCCGTCCACCAGCGGACTGACCGCGACGACCGGGGCTCTCGTCTCCCTCAGCGCCGTCTCGAGGTCGCGCAACGCGAGCATCGGCCCGATCGAGATGATCGGATTGGATGGGCCGATGATCACCGCCTCGGCGGCAGCGATCGCCTGCTTTACCTCGGGCGTGATCGTGGCGTGACCGGCGCCGCGGAATTGAACGTCGCAGACGTCGGGCCAGGTGTTGTCCTCCCGCCGGGCCTGGATCAGATACTCCTGCAGCGTCCACCACTGATCCCCGGCCAGCACCCATGTGCGCACCGGCGTGTCGCTCATCGGCAGCACCCGGCCACGGGCACCCAGGCTCGTGGCCAGCTCGGTCTGGGCCTCGGTGGGTCGGGCGCCCGCGCGCAGCGCGGCCGCGCGCCGCAGCCCGATGGCCATGTCCCGGTCGCCCAGGTGAAACCAGACCTCCTCGCCCAGCTCTCGCAGCCCGTCCATCACGCAGAACGTGTCGCCGTCCAGGCCCCAGCCGCGCCGGTCGATCCGATCGGCCAGCCAGAAGGTGATCAGATCCGGATCGGGCGACACATAGGCACCGTAGATCTCGATGTCGTCGCCCGTGTTGGCGATCACCGACAGCTGCTCGGCGGCGACGACGTCGGCCATTCCCCGGGCCAGCTTCGCGCCCCCGGTGCCTCCGGCCAGCACCACCACGGGACCGCTCATGGAGCAAAACATAGACTCCAGGAGCATGAGCCAGCTTCCCGAACGCGTCCGGATCCGGGAGGTGGGTCCGCGAGACGGCTTCCAGAACGAGCCCGATGTCCTGCCCACCGACGTCAAGGTCCGCCTGATCGAGATGCTCGGGCAGACCGGGCTGCGCCGCCTGGAAGTCACGAGCTTCGTGCGGCCCGACGTCATCCCTCAGCTGGCCGACGCCGCCGAGGTGCTGAGCGCCGTTCGCCTCCCCGAGCACGTGTCGGTGAGTGTGCTGATCCCCAACGAGCGAGGTCTGGAGCGGGCGTTGGCCCAGCGCGAACACTTTCAGGAGATCAACGGATTCCTGTCGGCGTCGGAGACCCACAACCAGAAGAACGTGGGGCGCTCGGTGGAGGAATCGCTGGCCGGGCTGGGGCGCGTGTTCGAGCGCGCCCGGGCCGAGGGGCTGCGATGCGAGGGGGTCATCTCCACATCCTTCGGCTGCCCGTACGAGGGGCACGTACCGATCGACCGCGTGCTCTGGGTGGCCGGGGCCCTGGCCGAGGCGGGGGCTGAGGAGGTGGGTTTTGGGGACACGACCGGGATGGCCAACCCGCTGCAGGTCCGTGAGTTCTTTGCCCGGGCGCGCCGGCAGCTGCCCGAAGTGGAGCTGACCGCCCACTTCCACAACACTCGGGGACAGGGTTTGGCCAACGTGCTGGCGGCGGTGGAGGCCGGGGTGGAGAGCTTCGAGTCGAGCTTCGGCGAGCTGGGCGGGTG
>DASZMP010000155.1:0-15985 GCA_035551795.1 Solirubrobacteraceae bacterium
GCAGCCACCGGTATTGGACCGCGTTGGTGTCCTGGTACTCGTCGACGAGGATGTGGCGGAACGATTCCAGATACTTGTCGCGCACCTCCGGGAACAGCTCCAGCACATTGACGGCGCGGAGCAGCAGGTCGTCGAAGTCCATCGCGTTCATCCGGTGCAGCTCGCGCTCGTAGCTGGCGTACACGTCGGCCACCGTCTGCTCGAAGAATGAGCCCACCATCTGCGCGTACGCCTCGGCGTCCCGCATGTGGTTCTTGGCGTCGGAGATCTGGGAGTGGATCGCGGGCGGGGTGAACCGCTTGGGGTCGACGTTGTTCTCCTCCAGGCAGCGCTTGACGAGCCGCCGGGAGTCGGCCTGGTCGTAGATCGTGAACTGCCGCGTGTAGCCAAGCCGGTCCGCGTGGGCGCGGAGCATCCGCGCGCAGGCCGAGTGGAAGGTCATCACCCACATGGCTCGCACCCGGCGGCCAACCAGCAGCTCGGCCCGGTCGCGCATCTCCCCCGCGGCCTTGTTCGTGAACGTGATCGCCAGGATCTCCGAGGGCTTCGCCTGCCCGGTGGCCACCAGGTAGGCGATCCGGTGCGTCAGCACCCGGGTCTTGCCCGAGCCCGCGCCGGCCAGGATCAGGAGCGGCCCCTCGGCGTGGGTCACCGCCTCGCGCTGCGGCTCGTTCAACCCCGACAGGAGGTCCTTGATCTCCTCGCTCTGCTCAGTCCGAACCACTAGTGGTCACCGCCATGGGTACGGTCGCACCGAGAGGCGACACTGGCGAGTGGCTGGCGAGGACGCAGGAGGCGCGGCGCAGCAACGCTGCGCGAGCCGACGAGGACGAAGCCAGACGCCGCCAGGGACGACTCGAATGCGACTGTATTCATGGCGGCGACCACTTAGGCAACGGTAGCTTGCCGGGGTGTCGAAACCGTGAGCAGCGTTGTTGACCAGATCCGGGAGGACTGTGCCTGGGTGGCCGCCCGAGCCGACCACGTGCGCATCAACCACGACCGCATCCCCGCCTACGCCGCCGGGCTCCCGCGACCCGCGCCCGAAGCAGCATCCGGCAAGCCAGATGACCGACCACGGGAAGCCGCGTTCTGGCTGACCATGGACGCGATCAACTTCGGCTCAGGCTGGTTCCCGACGCTCCGCAAGTCGGTCCGGCGCTCGGGCTACTTCACGATCCACGATGGCCTCCGGAAACGCTTCCAGGCGAAAGGTCCCTGGACACCGGGCGATCTCGCCGAGCTCAAAGCCGGCGAGATCGCCCAGACCCTGAACCAGGATCCGGAGCACGAACTGATGGCCCTGTTCGCGAAGTCCCTCAACGACCTGGGAAGCCATCTCATCGCCGACTGCGGCGGCTGCTTCGAGGCCGTGATCGGAGAGTCGGCGGTCGAGCTCGTCGAGCGGCTGGCCGCCTGGGAATGCTTTGCCGACACGTCGGCCTACCAGGGCCTACAGATCCCCTTTCTCAAGCGCGCCCAGATCTTCGCTGCCGACCTGGCCCGCAACCACCTGGCGCCCTACAGCGACATGCACCACCTCACGATGTTCGCCGACAACCTGGTCCCCCACGTGCTGCGCCTGGACGGGGTGCTCGAGTTCGATCCCCAGCTCACAGCACGGATCGAGCGCCAGGAGCTGATCGAGCATGGCTCCCCCGAGGAGGTGGAGATTCGCGCCGGCGCCGTCCACGCCGTCGAGCTGATCACCAAGATCACCGGACGCAGCGCCGTCGAGCTCGACCAGGTGCTCTGGGAGCGGGGCGCCCGACCCGAGTACAAGGCCCGCCCGCGGCACCGCTCCCGGTGCACGGCGTACTGACAGCAACTACCAGTTGCGGCGGGCGCCCGAGATCTCCAGGCAGTAGCCGACCACCGACACCGGCGCCATCACGAACTGGTACAGCAGCACGTAGAACACGAACCCGGACCGGTTGCGGCGGACTTGCAGGCCCACCTCGTTGAAGATCGTCCGCTGGCGGACGTACATCGCTGCGCTGATCAGCCCGTTCAGAGGCAGGACGAGCAGGGTCATCGGGCCGACGATCATGAAGTTCCCGGTGAACGCGAGCACCAAGCCGGGCAGGAAGGCGAATGTGAAGCAGCAGTCCAGGTAAGGGAACAGGAAGTTCGCCCCCACCGCGTGGGAGTACAGCTTGGTCTGCCTGACCAGACTCAGGCCGTGGTCGCGCAGTCCCTCGATCATCCCGCGGGCCCAGCGGCGGCGCTGCCGGACGAACCCCGACCAGCTGTCGGGCACCTCGGTGAACGCCACCGCGGTCGGCTCGAACACGCTGCGCCCGCCCCCGAGCAGCAGCCGCCAGGTGAGCACGATGTCCTCTCCGATCCGATTGGGCCAGCCGCCGACCGACTTCAGGGCAGCGGTGCGATAGATGCTGAAGGCTCCCTGGGCCACAAGCGTGCCCTGAAGCAACGACTGCACCCGCTTGACGGAGGAGATGCCCAGGAAGTAGTCCCACTCCTGCGCCCGCGTGAGTAGGTTCTTCCGGGAGTTGCGGGCCAGCACCGAGCCGGCCACAGCGACCGTGTCGGCCGGCGAGACGCGCAGGCGCGCCACCGCCCGGGAGAGCGAGTAGGGCATCAGCAGGGTGTCGGCGTCGATCGTGGCCACGAGCGGCGAGTCGACCTCCATCAGAGCCGAGCTCAGCGTGTTGGCCTTGCCACCATGATCCGCGCAGAACAGCCGCACCCGCGGATCGCGATCGGCGTAGGCCCGGACCACTTCCCGGGTGTGGTCCGTGGAGCCGTCGTCGGCCACCACCACTACAAGTCCACCGTGATAGTCCGATCGGAGCGCGTAGTTGAGCGTCTCCTCGATCGAAGCCTCTTCGTTGTAGGCCGCGATCAGCAGCGTGATATCGGGTTCGATCCCCTCCAGGCGAAGGGACCGGGGCCGGTCCAGGAGGATCCCCGTCAACAGCTGCACGTTCAGGTAGCCCGGGATCAGCGCCACACCGGTGATCACCAGGATCGCCACCGGCAGGGTGATGTCGTGCCCCAGCTGGACGATCCAGTGCCGGGACAGCCAGGCGGACAGGCACAGCCAGGCGAAGCCGAAGACGAAGGTCAGCCACACCCGGGCCCGCAGCGGCACATACCGGCGGCGCCAGTCCGGGTGTCGGGGACCGGCGGGCCGGATCGGCTGTCCGACTTGTGTGGGGGCGTTGGTGGCTGACATCCGGGTTGGGGACAGCGATGCATTCCGGATGCACCGGTCCCTCCTCCCCGGTCGTCAATCCCCGCGAATCAGCCCAGGCAACGGCCGTTGCCTGGACGGATGATCTACACGGTTTGCGGGCTTCTACGGAATCGGCGGCACCGACGCCGCCGCTGCCGGCCCAGCCCTACGAGACGCCGTCGAGCGCCTGCGCGCGAGCTTCAGCGATCGCCTGGGCGCCGGCCTCACCGACCAGGAGCTCCGGGCGGATCGTCCCGCTAGCCACCAGGTCGAGCGCGGGAAACCGGCCCGCGGCGGCGAGCGTGGGGTCCAGCGCGATGACCGTCGTCTCGCCGCCGAGCGGCTGCGACGACGTGGCGATCACGGTCAGCGAACCGCCGTCGACGATGTTTCGCGCTGCTGCCAGTGCTCTCCGAGCCGCATGCGGATGCAGGCCATCCAGCGTGTCGATCAGCAGCACGGCGTCGGCGCCGCGCGCCGCAATTCGCTTGGCCTGCTCCACGACCAGCTCCACCACGTGGTCGAGCGCGTCGGGCGAGGCGGCGAAGCTCAGTGCCCCGCTGGGGGTCAGTGCGCCCTCGCGCGGCCACTCGGCCAGCTCCTCGGGACGGACCCCCGCCAGCGCGACGAACAGCTGCAGACCTTCGACGGCGGACAGCGACTGCGCCAGGTTGCGCAGCGCAAACGACTTGCCGGACCTGGGCCCGCCGGCGACCGCGACCCGGGAGCCGCGGCCGAACGGAGTGAGGAATTCGATCGCCTTCAGCGTGGCGTCCTCCGATCCGAGCCGGAAGCGATCGGTCGGGAACGCGGCCGGAAGCTCGTCATACCGCGCGCCCTCGCTCAGCTCGGAGGCCGGCCGGTCGTTGACCGTGTCGACCCGCACCAGCGACGCGAAACGCTCAGAGCGCCGCGGCGGGCGCTTGGGACCGGACACCCGGTCGCCGTTGACCAGCTCGCAGCGCTTGACCTGTGCCGCCGAGATGTAGACGTCTGTCTCGCTTGGATCGGGCGGCGAAGTGCGCACGAACCCGGATCCGTTGCCGAGTAGCTCGACGACGCCCTCCGCGATCTCCTCGGGCTCGGGCTCGGACGTGGTCTTCTCCGCGGCGCGGCCGGAGCGCTCACCCCGGCGGGTGCGAGAAGCGGGCTTCTCAGGCTCGGGCTCGGGTGCCTCGCCCACCTCGGCGTTCTCGGCGGGGGATTCGCCCTCGGCGCCCGGCTGCTGTGAGCGGCCGCGCCCGCCCCGCCGGCTCCGGCGGCGACGGCCGGACGGCTGATCCTCCTCGCCTGCGTCGTCCGAAACGGCGGCGGCCGGCTCGGGGGCGGCCGGCTCGCCATCCTCCTCGGCGGTGTCGGCATCTCCCCGTCCTTCCTGACGGGCGACGATCCGGTCGATCAGGTCGGCCTTGCGCAGACGGCGAAAGCCGTCGATCGAAAGTTCTGTGGCGATGGCGTGCAGGTCAGCCAGAGGGCTGCCTTCGAGGGCATCGCGGTCTAGCACGGTCATGGGTCCTCCCGGGTTGACTTGTTCGGTGGGCTCCGGCCGCGTTGGGGCAGCGGTCGGCGAATCAGATGCCAAGCCTAGCGGCTCAGGTTCCCTGGGGCCCACGACGTAGTCGCGGACCCCTGCGACTCCCAGCGCATCCGGTCGGCCAGCCGCGCTTCGGCGTCCAGGCGCTCCTCACCAGCGAGGACCGCGCGGACGGCCAGGAACTCATGCGCGGCCGCCACGTCATGCACCCGCACCATGTGGGCGCCATGATCCGCGCCGTGGGCCAGGGCGGCCAGCGTCCCCGCGAGGCGCTCGGCCGGGCGCCGGCCGGTCACCGCGCCGATGAAGTCCTTGCGGGAGATGGCCAGGAGGATCGGCCGCCCGAACTCGTGCAGCTCGGAGAGGCCGCGGAGCACCTCCACGGTCTGTGCCGGCGTCTTGCCGAAGTCCGGCCCAGGGTCGATCATCAACTGCTCGAGCATCACGCCCCGGGCCAGCGCGGCATCGATCCGCTCGGCCAGAAGCTGCTTGACGTCGGCCAGCATGCGTCCGTCGTATGAGCGATCAAGCAGCTTCTGCTTGGGCTTTGCGCGTGTGTGCATGATGACCAGCCCCGCCCCGGTCTGGGCGCACACGTCGGCCAGCTCCGGGTCACGCAGCGCGCTCACGTCGTTGACGATCGCCGCCCCCGCGGCGATCGCGGCTCGGGCCACCGCGGGCTTGTAGGTATCCACCGACACCATCGCTCCCAGCTCGCCGGCCACCCGTTGGATGAGCGGGACCACGCGCGCGATCTCCTCCTCGGCCGGGACGGGCGGACGGTTGGTGACCCCTGATTCGCCCCCAACGTCGATCACCTGGGCTCCGGCCTCGAGCTGCGCCGCCGCCATCCCCACGCGATCCTCCAGGCTGCGCGGTGTCCCGCCGTCGGAGAACGAATCCGGCGTGGCGTTGACGATGCCCATGATCTGCATCCGCCCGCCGAAGCTCACCACGCCTCGCGCCGTCTGCAGGGTGAGCGTCTTGTCAGCCTGTGAGGCGAGAGTCACGGCACCGCCACCGCGCCCAGGAACGACGCTTCTTCACGGAACCCGGCCAGCTCCTCGGCGATCCGATCCGGATTCCAGTCCAGCTCGCCGGCGATCACCTCAGCCACCGTCAAAGCTTCGGAGCGCTCGGGATCGGTGAGGGCGCGAATGTCCAGGATCCCCAGCCGTGTTCGCCGCATCAGCACGTCGCTCAGCGACCGAGCCTGCTCGTGCGCAACGGCGTAGACCGCTTCGGCCAGCAGGTCAGGCTGGCCGCTCAAGATCGGAGCGGCCAGCTCCGCCCGGTCGGCGGCCAGGGCCAGGACCTGCTCGGCGTCGTGCCCGTAGCGCCCGGCCAGGGCGGGATAGCTCGCGTCGGGCACCCCGGGCACCCGGGTCAGCCGGTCGGCGGGTACCGCCTGGCCCAGGGGAATCTCATGCGTCCGGCAGGGCGCCAGCCGCCCCTCCCGCTCAACCAGGCGGTCGACGGCCAGCTTTGCCATGCGCCGCCACGTGGTGAGCTTGCCGCCGGTGATCGTGACCATGCCGCTGGAGGTCTCATAGAGCTCGGCCTTGCGCGAGATATCCACCGACTTGCGGCTGTCGCCGGTGGAGATCAGCGGCCGGACGCCGGCAAATGCCCCGGTCAGCTCGTCGGGCGTGAGCTCCGTGGCGAAGAAGCGGTTGACCGCCTCCAGCAGATAGGTGATGTCGTCTGGGTCGGGACGCACCCGGTCCACGTCGCCCGAGTAGTTGTTGTCGGTCGTCCCGATCAGCGCCCGGCCCAGCCACGGCAACGCGAAGATCGTGCGGTTCTCGCCCGCGGGCACGATCACGCCGGCCATCAGCGGGAGGTCGTGGTGGCTCAGAGTGATGTGGGTGCCGCGGCTCGGGCGGATGGTCGGCACCTCGGCCTCCGAGTGCAGCTCCTCGGGACGGATCCGGTCGGCCCATACGCCGGTGGCGTTGACGACGTTGTCGGCATGGATTACCAGCGTGCGATTGGCGTCCTCTACATCGCGCACGCACACTCCGGCAGCGCGACCCTCCTCGTAGGCCAGCTCCGTCACCTCCAGGCGGTTGGCACACACGGCACCAAATCGCTCCGCCTCGCCCAGGATGGTCAGAACCAGTCGGGAGTCATCGGTCTGGCAGTCGTAGAACAGGTAGCCGCCGGTGGGGTCGCGGCGCTCCAGCGCGGGCAGCAACTCCAGCACCTCGGCACCCGAGATGACCCGGTGACGCGCGGGGCTCCAGTCCACCTCCTCCAGGCCGGCGGCCGCCGCCCGGCGCGAGGCTCTCCGGGCGCGCAGGCGCGGCGTGGCCATCACGTCGTACATGTTCAGCCCGATTCCGGTCAGCCGGTCCGGCCGGGCGCCACCGAAGGCGGGAACGACCAGCTTCAGCGGGCGCACCAGGTGGGGGGCCAGCTTGACCATCAGCTGGCGCTCGAGCAGCGCCTCACGGACCAGCCCGAGGTCGAAGTTCTGCAGGTAGCGCAACCCGCCATGAATCAGCTTCGAGGACCGGCTGCTGGTCCCCGAGGCGAAGTCGGCCTTCTCGACGAGCGCCACGCTGAACCCGCGCGAGGCGGCGTCAAGCGCCACGCCGGCACCGGTCACGCCTCCGCCGATCACCACCACGTCGAACGGTTCGCTCTCCAGCATCTGGAGAGCCGCCTCACGGCTCAGCATGTATCTGAGCTTACGTCAGGCCGCGCGGCGGGCGTTGCGGCGCGCCCGGTCGTACAGCTTCACCAGGATCTCGTACATCGTGGGAGAGGTCGCCTGGTATGCGGGGCAGCAGGTCGGACCGCGCGGCTCGCTGATCCCGACCTCGACGTGCGGCGCGCTGGAGATTCCCACGTCGCCGCAGCCGATCTCCGCCACGGGCTGTCCGGCTCTGACCTTCGCCCCCACGGCCACGAGGGCCGGTGCAGCGTGGCCGTAGTAGATGTAGCGGCCCTTGTAGGCGCCTGCGGCCACCTTGATGATCGGCGCGTACTGGCCAAACCCGCTGATCCCCTCCTGCACGACGGTCCCCGCGGTGATCGCCACCTCCACCACCTGCGGACCACACATGTTGTTCAGCGTGCCGATGTCGACGCCCTGGTCGAGCGTCCAGTCACTCGGCGGCAGCACCCGCCGCAGCGGCTTGAGTGGAAACACCCACCTCGTCGACCTGGGAACGGGGCTGACCGGACCGCCCAGTCCCGCGCCCCCGCTGCCCGCCGCGGCCCCACGCGTCAATTTCGCCGCCAGGGCCGCCTGCCGCACGCGGCGGCGCAACCGGACCGCCGTTTGCTGCCCCACGATCCCGCTCGGCCGCAGACGGACGCTGGCCTGGAAGCGCTCAATGGCGGCCTTGGTCCGGGGCCCGAACAACCCCGTCTGCGGCAGCTTGCTGCCGAGGTCATCCAGCCAGATCTGCACGGTCTTGACGTCATTGCCGCGGTCCCCGATGTGGAGGACCCGGCTGAAGATCTGTCTGGTCGGCTTGACCAGGCCCGGCGGGGAACCGATGCCCGCCCCGCCGCTCCCTGAACCGTCAGCCGCTGCCACCGCCGCCTGCGCCCCCGCTGCCGCGCCGGCAAGCCACACCGTCGCCAGGCTCGTGACGAGCACGCGACGGATGGTGCGGTGTGACTCTCCTTGTGACATCGCAGGCGCGCCCCGGCGGGGCGCCGGTCCGGCTGGGCCTGGTTGCCTGCGGGGTTAGCTGACGGGCTCGCGCTCGCTGTTCGAGCGCTTCCGGCGGATCACCACCGGATTCGCCCCTTGTGGGGTTGTCGTCTCCCCATCTCGGGTTCCCCGTTCTCCGGCTCGGCGGGCCAGAGACTCGGCGACCGCAAACCTAACACAGGGCCGGGCGGAAAGCCACGGCTGGGAGAGTTCGGTCAGTCCCTCGAATGCCCGGGGTCCGTGACGCCCTGCTGCTGTCTCTCCTTGACGATCTCCTCGATCCGGGACACGGTGTCCTCGGACATCCGGCGGATCTCCCAGTGGGTGAGCTTGATGACCATCATCGGCGAGGTGGCGATCACGTCTGCGTTGCGCGGCTCCCGGGCCAGCAGCCCCATCTCGCCGATCAGGTCGCCCTGCCCCACCTCAGCGATCTTCTTGCCGTCCTGAATGATGTCTGCGGTGCCCTCCTCGATCGCGATCAGCTCAGTCGAGTAGTCGCCCTGCTTCATCAGCATCTGTCCCTCGGCGATGCTGGTCTCGCTGGCAAACGCGGCCAGCCGCTTGGCCTCGTCCGGTGAGAGTTGCGAGAACAGCGGAATCGCGGTCAGCCGCGCGGGGTCCATGCTCATGAGCGCTCCTGGATTTCGATCTCGGGCACGAGGTGAACCGCGACTTTATATCTCACAGCTCCTCCACTTCGGACGTGATCTCGCTGACCGAGGCTTTCGCGTCTCCGAATAGCAGCGACGTCTTGGGTTCATAGAACAGCGGGTTGTCAATCCCCGCGAACCCGGAGGCCATCGAGCGCTTGAGCACGACCACCGCCCCGGACTTGTCGACCTCCAGGATCGGCATCCCGTAGATCGGCGAGCCGGGCTCGTTCTTGGCCGCCGGGTTGGTCACGTCGTTGGCCCCAATCACCAGGGTCACGTCGGTGCGGGTGAACTCCGGGTTGATGTCGTCCATCTCCCGGAGCAGGTCATAGGGCACGTTCGCCTCGGCCAGCAGCACGTTCATGTGCCCGGGCATCCGTCCGGCCACCGGGTGGATGGCGTACTTGACCTCCACGCCCTTGGCCTCCAGCGCCGTCTCGAGCTCGCGCACCGCGTGCTGGGCCTGGGCTACGGCCATGCCGTAGCCCGGCGCGATCACCACCAACCGC
Organism: Solirubrobacteraceae bacterium; assembly: GCA_035551795.1. GTDB lineage: Bacteria > Actinomycetota > Thermoleophilia > Solirubrobacterales > Solirubrobacteraceae > Palsa-465. The sequence continues at coordinate 9,569 of DASZMP010000155.1, forward strand.
GCGTAGGCCAGCTGGATAGCGACGTCCTGGGCACTGGTCGAGCGCACCGTCCCGCCCACTGTGCCCGCGCCCGCCGCCGGCGCCGCGACCGCCCCGCCGAACCCGCCGGCCACGATCTCTGGCACCGACCGGTTCATCGCCTTGGCCATCTGGTTGGTCAGGATCGTGCCCGACGCGCCCACGATCATCCCGGCCACGATCATCACCGTGTTGCCCAGCGCCACACCGGTCGCCGCCGCCGACAATCCGGTGAACGCGTTGAGCAGCGAGATCACCACCGGCATGTCCGCACCCCCGATCGGCAGCACCACCGCGTTGCCGAGGATCGCCGCCGCCACCAGGATCCCCAGGATGAACAGCGCCTGCGAATGCGTCCCCGCGCACAGGATGATCGCGCTGATCACCGCGATCAAGAAGAAGGTCAGGTTCAGGATCGACTGGGCGCGGCCGGGCAGCTTGATCGGACGCCCCGGAAGGATCTCCTGGAGCTTGCCGAACGCGATGTTCGACCCCCAGAACGACACCGATCCCACGATCGCCCCGAACAGCTCGAAGATCTCAGACCTGAGCGGATAGCCGCCGCCGAACGCGTGGCGGTATTCGACCCAAGCGATCAGGGCGACCGCACCACCGCCCACGCCGTTGAAGATCGCCACCATCTGCGGCATCGCGGTCATCCGCACATTCCTGGCCGCCGGGATCCCGATCGCCGTCCCGATCACGATCCCCAAAACAATCAGCGCCCACGTACCTGACCCGCTGAACTCATGACTGCGTAGCAGTGTCGCGACCACCGCGATCGTCATCCCGGCCGCGGCGATCTTGTTGCCGCGCACCGCCGTGCGCGGCCCCGTCAAACCCGTCATGCCGTAGATCAACAGACCGAACGCGACGATGTACAGGGCATCGATCGCATTCACGCCGATCACGGCCAAAGGCAGCGACATCTACGCGCCACCTCCGCCCTCGCCGCCCTGACCACCGACTTCGTCGGCGGTGCCCGTCTTCGGCGGATCCTTCGCCTTGAACATCTCGAGCATCCGGTCGGTAACCAAAAACCCGCCGATCACGTTGATCGTCCCGAACGCCACCGCGATCACCAGGATCAGCTTCTCAAACCAGCCGTGCGACTCGGCCATCAGCAAAAGCCCGCCCAAAACCACGATCCCGTGAATCGCGTTGGTACCCGACATCAACGGCGTGTGCAACGTGTTCGGAACCTTCGAGATCACCGTGTAGCCGACAAACCCGGCCAAAACCAGCACAGCGAGATCGATCACCAAACTGTCCACAACGTCCTCCCGTTAGGCCTCTAGCTGACCGCGCTACCCGCGGCGGACTTGGCGCCTTCGTGCACGATCTCCCCATCCCGGGTAATGCACGCGCCCTTGATCACCTCGTCCTCGAAGTCGAGCGACAGCTGCCCGTCTTCAGAGGTCATCAGCTTCAGCAGCGCCTCGACGTTGCGGGCATATAGGGCGGAGGCGTGCTCGGCCAGCGTCGAGGGCAGGTTGAGCGGCGCGATGATCTTCACGTCGTGCTCGATCACCGTCTCGCCCGGCTCTGAGAGCTCGCAGTTCCCGCCCTGCTCCCCGGCCAGATCGACGACCACCGAGCCGGGCTTCATCAGCTCCACCGCCTTCGCCGTGACCAGGATCGGCGCGCGGCGGCCCGGCACCAGCGCCGTAGTGATCACCACGTCCACCTTGCCGATCGCCTCGGCCATCAGCTCCTGCTGGCGAGCCTGCTGCTCGGCCGTGAGCTCCTTGGCATAACCGCCCGCCCCCTCCAGATCCCCACCCAGATCAAACTCCAAAAACTTCGCCCCCAAAGACTCCACCTGCTCCTTGACCGCCGCGCGCACATCGAACCCCTGCACCACGGCACCGAGGCGGCGCGCCGTAGCGATCGCCTGGAGACCAGCCACTCCCGCCCCAAGCACCAGGACCGTGGCCGGGCGGATCGTCCCCGCCGCCGTCATCAACATCGGGTAATAGCGACCCAGCTCCATCGCGCCGATCAACGCCGCCCGGTAACCCGCGATGTTCGCCTGGGAGGACAGCGCATCCATCGACTGCGCCCGGCTGATCCGCGGGATCGCCTCCATGGCAAAGCTCGTCGCGCCCGTCTTGGCGATCGCGCTGATCCCCTCACCATTGGTCAACGGCGCCAGAAATCCGATCAACGTGGTTTGCGATCCGAGCCTGCCCACCTCCTCGTCGCTGGGCGCAGCCACCTTGACCACCACATCCGCGTCGAATGGATCACCCGCCCCCACCAGCCGCGCGCCCGCCTCCTCAAAAGCGCCGTCCGGAATCAACGCCGCCTCCCCCGCACCACGCTCGACCAGCACCTCATGCCCGGCCTTGGTCAGCTTGCCGACCACCTCGGGAACCATGGCCACCCGCCGCTCCCCGGCCGCGGTCTCCTTGGGAACGCCTATCTTCATGGGGCGGCGGAGCCTACCGTTTGCTCCGATTCGGCGTAATCACCTACGTCACATATCCACGGGGGCCAGAAGCAGCGCGGTGACCGCCCCCGCGTCTGCCCCGAGCTCCCGCGACAGGTTCGATCGGCTGGGGGCCGGGCGGGCCGCCTTGCGGTGCACCCGAGGTCGCCGCGCCCTGCTGATCCTGTGCACGGCGGGCCGGGTTCGTCGTGCCGGTGACTTGTGGTTCACCGGCACGACCCTGGTGGGTCTCACGGCCGCTAGGGGCAGCGGCTTGCCGGCCAGCGCCAGCTCGGCCTGAGCGGTCACCCACACCGGCGTCTGGTGCTGTCCACGCGCGTACGAGACCTGCCCGTCGGGACCGATCAGGCTGTCCAGGTAGGCGATCGGCGAGTGACGCAGGGTGCCCAGGGAGATGCCGACCGCAGCCAGCCCCTGCACCGCGAACGCGGTCGACTGGGCGTTCGAGCCGGCGCCGGGGTAGGACGGGAACCCGCCGTTGCGGTTCTGCTGGTGGCGGATGAACCGGACGGCCCGCCGGATCGCTCGGTGGTGCCCGGTGCCGGCCAGGGCCTCGAGTACGGCGCCCGTGTCGTCCACGTCGGACTGCCCGCCGGCGGTGGCGAAGTTGAAGCCGCCGTCGCGGTCCTGCTGGCGGAGCAGCCATCTGATCGAGCGGGCGGCGGGCGAGGCGCCGGCCGCCCGCTCGGCCAGCACCCCGAACGCCGTCAGGTTCGTTTGCTGGCGCACCGACCCGTCCGGCTTGATGTCCCGGTCGAGCCGGGCCAGAAGCCCTCCCACCGGCCCGTCGCCGGAGTGGATGGCCAGGATCGAGCGCTCGAGCGACCCCGGATCCGAGCCCGGGTGGCGCTCCACGTAGGCGACCGCGCTGCGTCGCTCCTGGCCCGCCCCGGCCAGGGCCAGCGTCGCCCAGCCACTGAACAGGGATGACGACGGCTGCCCGGGCGCCGGTCCGAAACCGCCATTCGCGTTCTGGGCGTGCAGGAGATAGGTGACCGGCGAGTCCGCCGCCCGGGCTTGAGTGGCGGTCGCGACCACGCATACCGCGAGGAGCAGCGGCGTGATCCAGGTCACGTTCAGGCGCAGGCGGAATCGTGACAGCGAGTGCAGGAGCGCCGGCCCGAAGGCCAGCGCGAACAGCAGGCAACCGGTGGCGTGGATCAGGTCGAACCCGACGCCCTTGCCCACGTACACACCCAGCTGCGCGAGGCTGTGATCGCTGTAGGTCACCCAGTCGCCGAAGTCCTGCAGCGCGGTGAACGCGAACCCGATCACGAACGCGATCAGCGCCAGCGGCCACCTGGTGATCCGGCCCCGGGTGACGGTGGCCAGGCCGGCCCCCAGCACGCCGGTCAGCCCCCATCCGGCCATCTGCCAGGGGGTCCAGGGTCCCTGCCCGAAGAAGAAGTTCGATGTCAGCGCCGCCACGGCGCCCACCACGAAGCCCGGGCCGCCACCCAGCGCGTAGCCGGAGATCAGGACGATGTCGGTCGTCGGCTTGACGTTGGGCACGGCGGCAAAGGCGATCCGGCCCAGGGCCGCGAACGCCGCCAGCGTCCCCACCAGCGCGACTATCCGGGCGTCCGGCTTGCTGCGCTCGTACCAGGCGAACCCGGCGAGCAGCCCGACCGCCAGGATCCCGAACGACCCCGCCTGCCAGGTCACGCCGGCACCTCCTGGCGCCTGAGCAGCTGGACGCCCTGAGCCGGGGTCAGTGCAGCCGCATCCAGGATGCGGGCCGTCTCGGTGGCGAAGTAGGTGCCGCCGGCCAGCACCTCATGCGGGCTGCCGTCGGCAATGATCCGCCCGCCGCCCAGCAGGATCACCCGGTCGGCGAACAGGGCGGCGAACTCCGGGTCGTGGGTGGCCACGATGACCGCTGAGCTCAGGCCGCCGATCAGCGCGGCGAGCTCGTCCTTGACGTGGCGGTCCATTCCTCGCGTGGGTTCGTCCAGGCACAGGACGGCCGGTGGGTCGTCCGGGTCGCCCAGGACGATCGCCAGGGCCAGGCGCTGTCGTTCGCCGCCGGAGAGATCTCGTGGATGGCGGTCGTTCAGGTGGGCGAGATGGAACCGCTCGAGGGCTTGTGGCGGGGCCTCGTCCGCGACCCGGTCATGGATCAGGTAGTCGTTGGGGTTCTGGAGGAGAAGGGCGACCCGGCCCTGGGCGTGGACCTTGCCGCGGGTCGGCTTCAGGAGCTGTGCTGCATGCCTTAGAAGCGTGGACTTGCCCGCTCCGTTCCGGCCCATCAGGGCGATCCGTTCTCCGGGTCTGGCAGTGAAGGACAGTCCCCGGAGGATCGCCGGCCCGTTTTTGATCTCATGCCACACCCGATCGAATCTGAGGACGCCGGGACGCCGATTGTCGATTTGAGTCCCGTATGGGTCGTTAAATCGACAATCGACGGGTAGGAGACCCCGTTCCCTCATTGCCAGCCGGGCCCGCCGAACGCCCGGCACCGGAGCGACGCCGGCCCCGGCCAGAAGCCGAGCCCCCGGTGTGGCCAGCGACGGCGCCCCCTTCACCGCCCACCCCAGGAACCCATCCGGCGAACCATCGAACGCCACCCGACCGCCGTCCAGCACCACAACCCTGTCCGCCACCCCCAGGCACCGCTCCAGCCGGTGCTCGGCGAGCAGCACGGTCAACTCCAGGTCCTCGTTGAGCCGCCGCAGCAGCCCGATCAGCTCGTCTCCGGCCACCGGATCGAGCTGCGAGGTCGGTTCATCCAGGCAGACCACGGACGGGCGGCCGGCCAGCGTCGCGCCGAGCGCCACCCGCTGCAGCTCGCCGCCGCTCAGCTCGGAGGTCGACCGGTCAAGCAACCCGTCGATGCCCAGCGCCAGAGCCGTCTCCTCCACCGCTCGCGCCACGGCCGCCTCTCCCCACCCCCGGTTCTCCAGCGGGAAGGCCAGCTCGGCCCGCACCGTGCCCATCACGATCTGGGTCTCCGGATCCTGGAACAGGGTGGCCACCTCGCCGGCCAGCTCGCCCGGACCACTGTTCCGAATATCCATCTCCCCCACGCAGGCACCGCCCACGACCGTCCCGCCGTGGAAGTGCGGGACGAGGCCGGACACCGCCCGCAGCAGCGTCGACTTCCCCGATCCGGAAATTCCGGCCAGCACGACGAACTCTCCCGGCTCCACCTGGAGCGACACGTTCTGCAGCGCCGGCCGGTCAGAGCCGGCGTAGGTGAACGAGAGACCGGAGACGGTCACCCGGCTCATGGCTCGATCCCCCGGCGATCGGCAAACGGTGCCAGCGCGCACGCGACCAGGGCGCCGGCCAGCACGAACGTTCCGGCCCCGGCGCTCATGTGCAGCGCCGGGTAGGCGCTGAAGGCTGCCACTCCCGCCACGCGTGCGAACACCGCCAGCCCGGCAACGGTGATCCCAGCGCCCAGAAACGCCAGGTCGTGTCGCGACCACGGGCGTCCGCTGCGCTTCACCCTGGACCGGGCGGCACCATACCCACGCACCTCGAGTGCCGCCGCCACGTCCAGCGCCCGGTCAAAGACTCCGGCTGTGGTGGCCCGCATCAGCGCCAGGCGCCCGGGCGGCGGTCCCGGGCGGCAGCGCTGAGCCTCGGCCAGGCGAGCCGAATCGCGCAGCAGCACCGGGAGCATCCGGGTGGCCACGCTGGCGGTGAGCGCCGAGCGAAACGACCACCGCCGCAGCAGCCGCAGTACCTCGTCGGGATCCACGCACGTCGAGTACAGGACCCCGCACAGCACCAGGACCGCGGCCCGCAGGCCGAGGACGCCGCCGTAGGCGGTGGCTTCGAGCGTCACGTCCGTCTGGCCGAGCACGGGCAGGTTCCCGAACCGCCAGATGACCGTCAGACCGTTTCGGGTGACGAGCGCGTTGATCAGCACCACGGTGAGGGCGAGGGGCACCGCCAGCCACAGGGCGCGCCGGAGTTCGCGCCCGACCCGGGCGGCGACG
>DASZMP010000156.1:0-16520 GCA_035551795.1 Solirubrobacteraceae bacterium
GGTTGACCAGGTTCACCTTCGAACGCAGCCCGGCCCGCTCGAGCGCGACGCGGTAGCCCGAAAGGCGCAGGAACCCCAGCTGCGCGGCCAGCTGGACGTACGCCGCCGCCTCTGCCTCGTCGCGCAGGCGCGGCTGGTGGAGCGATACGTGCGTCATCCGCTCGGCCGCATCGTCGGCCACCACGAGGAATGCCTGCGAGCCCAGGCGGCCCGCCCCCACCCCCGCGACATCCACGAGCAGCTGGTAGCCGCTCAGCGACAGCGCCCCCACGATGCCCGGCGGCAGCGGATGCTCGGCCAGATATCCGCTGGACAGAGCGGAAACCGATGGTGATCCCGGGGCCATCAGACCACGGCCTCAGTTGTCCAGCAGCCCGCCGACGATCCCGCCGAGCAGGCCGCCGCCCCCGGCCGAGGCCGCCATCTGACCGCCGCCGGCCCCGGTCTCGGCGCCGGGCGGGTGGAAGTAGGCGCTCTGGAGCCCCACGCGGCCGGGTCCGGTGAAGCGGTTGAACACCAGGTTCCCGGCGCCCCCGCCGAGCAGGCCGGTGCGGAACCCGTAGACCTCCTGGGCCATCTCGACCGTGTGGTCGCGGTACAGCCAGCCGCCCGGCTCGATATCCATCGTCTCCCCCGCCTCGAGCTGCTTCTCGAACACGTTCCCATAGCCGTGCACCCACACCACGCCCTCGCCGCCGCCGGCGAGGAACTGGTCCACGAAGAAGCCACCGCCGTAGATCATGTTCGCGAACCCCTTGATCCGGCTGTAGTCGTACTCGACGTTGGCGGTGGCGGCCAGGAACTGGTGCTCACGGACGATCACGCCGTCGCCGGCCTGGAGATGCAGCGCGACCACGTGGCCCGGGGCGTCCCGGCTGAAGGCGATCTCGCCCGCCGATTCTGCCTGCAGGAGAAGCAGGGGCATGCCGCCGAACACCCGGCGCTTGAGCCCCTTGCGCAGCGGGTGCAGGCCGACCTGCATGGCCGGGTACTTCCACAGCAGGACGTGGTGCTCGAAGTACACCGGCACCTCGCCGTCCAGGGCCATGTGGAGGACCGGGACCAGCTCGCCCTCGAGCCGGTAGCGCAGGCCGGGCGCCGTTCCCTCCTGGATCTGGGTGGGCAGGATTCTGGGAGCTGACGGCATGGTTCTCCGATCATCACGCGGTTGTGGGCGCCACGCTACCTCTCGATCGATGCCGCTGCTTGATAATCGTCTGACTGCTGGATAATCGGCGGGTGCCCACCGTCTACGTCACCGGCCATCGCAACCCCGACACCGATGCGGTCGTGTCCGCGATCGGCTACGCGGAGCTCAAGCAGCGGACCGACCCCAACGAGGAGTACGTGCCGGTGCGGCTCGGTCAGCTGAACGCCCAGACCCGGTGGGTGCTCGAGCAGAGCGAGGTTCCCGAGCCTGAGTTCCTCCCCCACATCCTGCTCCGGGCCTGTGACGTCATGCAGACCGAGTTTCCCAGCATCGACTGTGAGGACCCGATCCGGCAGTCCGGACTGGAAATGTCCCGGGCCAACCTCGATGTGGTGCCGGTGGTCGACGATGACGGCAGCCTGGTTGGTGTCGTGACCAGTCGCGCCCTGGCCCGGAGCTACATCCGGGAGAGCCGGGAGAGCTCGATGCTGCGCGAGGCCACCTACGTGAACGCTGTGCTCGAGGTGCTGGGCGGCGAGCTGGTGACCGGCGAGAACCGTCCGCTGTCGGGCCGGGTCTGGGTCCACTCTATGGACGTCAAGACCAAGAGCGGCGTCTCGGAGGGCGACGTCGTCGTGGTCGGCAACCGCACCGATGCCCAGCGGCTGTGCCTGGAGCTGGGCGCCGCGCTGCTGGTCATCTCCAACAGCTCCCAGCCCGAGCCGGAGATCGTGTCCCTGGCCGAGGAGCACGACGCCGCCATCATCGTCTCGCCGCTGGACACATACGTGTCGGGCCGGATGATCACCCTGGCCGCACCGTGCCGAGCCCTGATGGAGGCCGACCCGCTGACCTGCACCCCAGACGAGCTCCTCAGCGATGTGTCCGAGCAGGTTCGTGAGGTCCATTACGGCGCCGCCGTGGTAGTCGACAACCGCCGCCGGCCGATTGGACTGGTCACCCGCTCGGACCTGGTGGACCCGCCCCGCCGGCAGGTGTTACTGGTCGACCACGCCGAGCAGGCCCAGAGCGTGCCCGGCGTCGAGGAGGCGGAGATCGTGGAGATCCTGGACCACCACCACATCGGGTCGATCGAGACCCATATCCCGGTGCTGGCCACCTTCGATCCCGTCGGGTCCACCTCCACCCTGGTGGTGGAGCGCTTTCGCCAGAACGGCATGGAGCCCGGGCGCCAGACAGCCAAGGCGCTGCTCGGAGCGATCCTGTCCGACACGGTGATCCTCAACTCGCCGACCGCGACCGATCGCGACCAGGCGGTGGTGAGCTACCTGGAGAAGGTGCTGGCGCTGGACGCGCGGCAGTTCGGACGGGAGATGTTCGAGGCCACGTCAGACGTCTCCGACCTCGGCGCCGAGGAGATCGTCAGCCAGGATGCCAAGAGCTATCAGGCGATCAGCGGCCAGCAGATCTGCATCGCCCAGGTGGAGGTGGTGGGCGAGAGCCTGATGGAGCGAAAGCAGGAACTTCTGGAGGCGATGGAGGAAGAGCGTCGCCGTGAGGACCTGCACGTGTACGCGCTGATGGTCACCGACGTGCTGGACAAGGACACCCAGCTGCTGGTGGCCGGCGACGTGACTTCGGTGGCTCGGGCCCTCGGCAAGGAGGTGGATGACAGCGTCATCCACCTGCCCGACGTGATGAGCCGCAAGAAACAGGTGGCCCCCAAGCTGCTGCAGTCACTTTGACCTGCGCGCCGCTGAGGGCGCAGCCACTCAGCGCAGGTACACGGCGAAGAAATCCCGGTCGTCGGGCGTCAGGTACCGATACGGGCTGCGCACCATGTCAGGCAGCAGATTCACGGGATCGCCGGCCTCGGGCTGGCCATAGGTGATGAAAGTGTCCCAGTAGGAGTTGATGTCCAGCTCCATGGCCCGCACGGCGCCGGCCCGGATGAGAACGGCGGCCAGCGAGCCGACGGTCTGGTTGTCGGCCGCGGCGTACACCAGATCGCCTTGGGCGGTCACGCCGATTCCTGAGCGCCACACCCGGATCGCGTTGCCCACCGTTACCCCCCAGGCCGGGCCGTCTGAGAGATGCGGATTGGGCTGGCCGTTTTCGACGATCAGCGGGAGGTTCTGGCGGGCCCATTGGACTCCGGGCGGAATATCGGGACCTCCGTTCCAGGACCGCACATCCACCCGCCCGTCGGTGTAGCCGACGACTGTCGCCTGGCCGTCTCGCATCGGCGCGTAGATGCGTCCTCCCACCGCAAAACCTCCGCCATCGTCCTCGAGCTTGAACCCGCTGTTGAATGCGGCCAGCAGGCGCGGGCGCAGTCCCGGCGGAACCTCCATCGGCCCTCGCGGCAATGACACATTGGGTTCCAGGCGTCCTGGATTCAGGGTGACCCGCACTCGACGAGGATCGATCCAGGCCACCCCCGCCACCATCTGGGGGTACAGCGGATCGCTGCGAAACTGGGCGACCTGCACCGGCGACTGGCCGACCCATGTGGCACTGGGCATCCACACCCCCTCATGGGGCAGGGCTGGGCGGATCAGGGGCGTGATGTTCGGTGGATGGAAGCTGGCCTGAGCGCTGGGATGCCGGCCGAGCGCCAAACGCTTGAGCGCTCGACCTCCGGTGGAGGGAGCGTTCCACGAGTAGTAGAGGTCCTCCATCTGCACGGCGATCTGCGCGGCGCCGTTATCACGAAGCCACTCAAACGACGTGATCGTGAACGTGGAGTTCGAGGGCCCGAGCACCGTGGACAGGTACGAAGCCGTGACAGGGAGCAGGCAGATCATCAGCGCGATCGTGGTCACCCGACGGACGCGTCGCGGCGAACTCATCCTCGGGGGGATCGGCCGCTGAGCCAACCGATGGGACGAGGAGCTGTTGAGATCGAACACAGACATGGCGGCCGGCCGCATCCGACTTCGTCGCCGCCCGCGTGACTCCTGGACATCTGAATGAACTCTCATGCCCAGGGGCAGGCGATCGGCAGGGCATGGAGAAACCGCCGCATGATGTCCACTGTCACCACCGCCGACCCTCGCGTCGCTCCCAGGAGACCGAGGCCTTACAAGGCGTCATCCCCCCACACTCCGGCTCTTTCGCTCAATCCGAGCGTCGAGGCGGAGCCGGCGGCGACCGGTATCGCCGGCGCCCGCACCTGGGCCCTCCAGCTCCGCTGCCATCAGTGGGTGAAGAACCTCGTCGTCCTGGCCGCTCCGGCCGCCGCGGGCTCGCTAGGAAACTCGGTCGTATTCGCCCGAGCAGCGCTCGCGTTCGTCGTGTTCTGCCTGCTGTCCAGCGCCGTCTACCTGTGCAACGACATCATCGATCTGGATGAAGATCGAGGTCACCCGACAAAACGCCACCGTCCGATCGCTGCCGGGCTGATCGGAATCCCCGAGGCCCTCATAGCCGCGGGCGGCTGCACGATCGTGGCGATGGTGACGGCCGCTCTGGTCGACGCTCGGCTGCTGCTGGTCGCGGTCGCGTATGCCGGCCTGAATCTGACCTACTCGAGCTGGGCCCGATGGGTCCCGATCCTCGATATCGCCGCCGTCGCGGGGTGCTTCGTGCTGCGGGCGCTGGCGGGCGGAGCGGCCACCGGAATCGGCATCTCCGGCTGGCTCATCCTGGTGGTCATGCTGGGGGCACTCCTGATCTCCGCGGCCAAGCGCCACGCCGAGGTCGTCGACCTGGCGGCCCGGCGTTCCCGAGCCGTCCTGCGGCGCTATGACCCTCGCATGCTGCGCCGCATCGAGATCGGATCGAGCGCCGGAGCCACCGTGGCGTATGCATTCTGGGCGCTGGGGGCAGGACCCGCCGGTGTCCCGGCACCGCGGGCGCTGGGTCTCCTGGCGTTTGCGGCCGTGCTGGTCCGCTATGTGCAGCTGGCCAGTGACGGGCGGGGCGGAGCACCGGAGAGGCTGTTCCTGGAGGATCGCCAGCTCCAGCTGGGCGCCCTCTTGTGGGGACTCCTGTTTCTCGCCGGAGCTTAGATGGCGGTTCCGGACGGGCTGAGCGGCTGGGCGGCGTCTGAGGATTGGGACGCCCTCACACCGCGGCGCCCGAGCCGGTCAAACCCACGGCGAGGAGGACGCGGTACTCGAACCGAGGCCAGGCGCCGGATGCGACTCGTCCGGCGCCGCCGGCTTGATCTGCTCCAGGACGGCGTCATCGCCCTGATCCTGGCGGTCTTTGTCCTGACGGTCAGCGCCGGGCTGGGCGTGGTCGCCCTCCTGGCGGCACCGGCCGGGCTGGCCCTGGTGGCCAGCCTCGTCGTGGACCGCCATCGGCGCCGCCCCTCGAGATTCAGGTAGAGGTCAGTGAGCCGCCAGGGCGAGCGCCGGCGCCTCTCCCCATAGCTGTTCCAGCCGGTAGAACTCCCGGGTGTCAGGGGTGAACACGTGGACGACCACGTCCAGGTAGTCCATGAGGATCCACTGCGCCTGGGCCGCCCCCTCCACCCGGCCGGGGAGAAGGCCGTGTTCGTCCTTCATCCCCTGGTGGATGGCGTCGTGGATCGCCTTCACCTGCCGGTCTGACCGGCCGGTGCAGATCACGAAATAGTCCGTGTAGGAGACGATCTCCCTGAGATCGAGCTGCACGATGTCGAGGGCTTTGCGATCAGTCGCGTAGGCGGTGATCGCCCCTGCGATCTCCTCGGGATTCATCAATGTGGGGATCCTCCGTAGAGACGGTGTTCTTCGATGTACTCAGCCACTGCGTCGGGCACGAGATACCGGATCGGCTCGCCGGACCTGACCCGCCGGCGCACGAAGGTCGAGGAGATCCCGACCCGCGGCATGCGGAAGAAGTCGGCCCGCCCGCCCCCGTTCAGGCTGGCGAGCGCGTCATCGACCGCATCGCGCGACGTCCCCCGGCGCTTGGCCACCGCGAGCCGGGCCAGCGACAGGACCCGCTCCGGCTCGTGCCAGCCTGGCAGTCCTGCCGCAACGTCGCCGCCGACGATCAGGAACAGCTCATTATCTGGCGCCTGGGAATGCAGTAGTTCAAGGGTATCGACTGTGTAGGACAGCCCCGCCCGGTCCATCTCCACCGGCGAAACCTCCAGTCGCGGATCGCCCTTTACCGCCTGACGGCAGAGCTCCAGTCGGTGCTCTGGGCCCGGCTCCTCCTCCACCTGCTTGTGCGGAGGGCGGGCGGCCGGGATCACCAGGACCTGGTCGAGCTTCAGCTGCAGCCACGCCTCCTGGGCACAGATCAGATGACCGATATGGGGCGGGTTGAACGTCCCGCCCAGGACTCCGACGCGCAAAACGAAAGGCGGTGCAGGGAGTGGACGCGGCCTACGGCCGCACGTGCCCAGAGCCCTCCACCAGGTATTTGAACGTGCACAGCTCCCGCAGCCCGATCGGCCCGCGCGCGTGCAGCTTCTGGGTCGAGTTGCCGATCTCGGCGCCCATCCCGAACTCGCCGCCGTCGGTGAACCGCGTGGAGGCGTTCACGTAGACACACGCGGCGTCCACGCCCAGCTCGAACGCCCGTGCCGAGCCGGTGTCGGAAGTGAGGATCGCCTCTGAGTGCCCGCTGCCGTGGGCATTGATGTGCTCGACCGCGTCCTCCACCGAATCGACGACCCCCACCGCCATGTCGAGGCTGAGGTACTCCCGGTCCCAGTCCTCCTCGGTGGCGGCCACTGTCGGCAGGCCACCGGCAGCCGCTCGAGCCCGGGCGTCGGCGTGCAGGGTGACACCCGCCTCGTGCAGGGCCTGAAGCGCGGTGGGCAGGAACCGGTCGGCCATGTCGGCGTGCACCAGCAGCGTCTCCGCCGCGTTGCAAACCCCCGGCCGCTGAACCTTGGCGTTGACCACGATCGACTGGGCCACTTCCAGATCCGCGCTGCGGTCGACGAACACGTGACAATTTCCGGAGGCAGCGTAGATGACGGGCACGGTGGCGACGCCCTTGAGTGCTGCCTTCAGGCCCTCACCGCCCCGCGGGATGATCAGGTCCACCACGCCGGTCTGCGTGGCCAGCTCGGCCAGCTCATCGCGGCCGCCGCCCACCAGGGCCAGGGTGCCCTCCGGAAGCCCGGCACGGTACGCCGCCGCCGCCGCCACCGCGGCCAGCACCCCGTTGGAATGCGCCGCGGAGCTCGAGCCGCGCAGGACGATCGCGTTGCCTGACTTCAGGCACAGCGCCGCCGCGTCGATCGTCACGTTCGGGCGCGCCTCGTAGACCACGGCGATCACTCCGAGCGGCACGCGCACCTTGCGCACGTCCAGGCCATTGGGCAGCCGGAACCCGTCGATCACCTCGCCGACCGGGTCGGGCAGACCGGCGATCCGGCGCGTCGACTCGGCGATCGAATGGATCCTGGGCTCGTCCAGCCTCAGACGGTCGATCAGCGCCGGACGGAGGCCACTCGCGTGGCCGGCCTCGACATCCCGGGCGTTGGCCTCCAGGATCTCCGGCGCGCGTTCGACCAGCGCATCGGCGATCGACTCCAGAGCGGCGTTCTTGACCTCGCACCCCAGCGTGGCCAGGATTCGCGAGGCGGCTTTGGCCGCCCGGCAGACATCGGCTACGGAACTGACCGTGGTCGTGCTCATGACCTAAGACTACGCAAGCACGAAGTAGTCGCGGTGGACCGCTTCCTCGCTGGCCCTGGGGAGGAGCTCGCGCACCTTGGCGGAGTTGAGGCCGAGCACCCGGCGCAGCTCTTCCGCCGAGTAGTTGGAGATGCCCTTGCCGACCATCTCGGAGTCGTGCGCGACCTCGACCGCGTCGCCGGCGTCGAATGCCCCCTCCACTTCGACGATCCCGACCGGCAGCAGGCTCGTGCCACCTTCGCGCAGGGCCCTGGCCGCGCCCGCATCCACGAGCACACGCCCCCGCGAAGGCTTGGCGTAGCGCAGCCACAGCTTGAAGCTCGAGTAACGCTCCGAGCGCGCCGGAAAGAACGTGCCCACCGGCTCTCCGGCGGCGGCGGCCAGGATCGTGCCCGGATCGCGTCCGCTGGCGATGACGGTGGGGATCCCTGCGGCCGTGGCCATCTCGGCGGCCACCACCTTGGAGCGCATCCCCCCCGATCCGAGCGGCGAGGTCTGGTGGCCGATCGACAGGTTCTCCAGGGCGTCGAAGCGCTCCACCTGGGCCACCAGCTGGGCGCTCGGATCTCGTCGCGGATCGGACGTGAACACGCCGCCGGCATCGGTCAGCAGCACGAGGCGCTCGGCCCCCAGCAGGATCGCCACCTGCGCGGCCAGGAAGTCGTTGTTCCCGAACGAGATCTCGTCGGTGGTGGTCGTGTCGTTCTCGTTGATGACCGGCACGACTCTCCACTCGAGCAGCTTGCGCAGGGTCTGGCGGGCGTTCAGGTAGTGGGTGCGAGCGCTGATGTCGAAGAAGGTCAGCAGGACCTGCGCAGTGGGCACCCCGCGGGCTTGCATCAGCTCGTCGTAGACCTGATAGAGCTTGCCCTGCCCCACCGCGCTGGCCGCCTGGAGCTCGTCCACCGCCCGCGGGCGCGGGATCGCTCGCACCCCCATGCCGACCGCGATCGCGCCGCTGGTCACCACGATCGGGCGCCCGCCCTGCCGGTGCAGCTCGGCGACCTGATCGCACACTCGCTCGAGCACGTCGACCCGCACGTCGCCGCGGTCGTCCGCAACGATGCTCGAGCCCAGCTTGATCACCAGCGCTGCCATCTCCTGAGGGAGGATATGGCCAAGGTTCCCTTGGGCCCGGCGGCGCAACTCAAAGTGCGCCGCCGGAGGTCAACCTACTTCTTCTTGTGGGCCGGGCACCACGGGTTGTGCGGCACGCCACGGCACGGGTGGGGCATCGAGTTCAGTCGACGCCTGGGCGGCAGCTTGTGCAGCCCGTCGTGGATCTTGCTCGCGTTGAACCGGGGGTACTTCGACCCGCGCGGGCAGGGCGTGGTCGTGCCACTGATGGAGATCTGCGAGTCGCAGCCAACCTGGGCGGCGAACACGATGTTGCCGTTGGCCGGCACGGTCTGCCCGTTGCACGTCGGGTACTCGGTTTCCAGCAGCTGATCCTGGGTTCCGATGCTGCCTCCGCCGATCTCCCTGTTGCCGCTGAAGCAGTCGGTGGGGCCGGGCTCCAGGTTGACCGCCTGGAAGTCGCCGTTGGTCGGATTGCCGAAGAAACCGTCGTTCTTGTACTGGTTGTCGATGACCGCGTCGCCCCACTCGTCGAACAGGCACGGCGAGTAGTCCGGCGGCGTTCCGGTGCCGCCGGTGCACGGCGGGCCGCTGTCGGGGAACGGCACCAGGACGTTGCCCCAGGCGCCGTTGTTCTCGAACCGGTTGTCCATCACGGTGTCGTTGCGCGCGCCGGAGACGGTCATGCCCGTGCCGACCGGGCCCGCCGCCGCGAAGCCCGCCGTGGGCACATTGGGATCGTTGTTGTTGTGGACGTAGTTGTCCATGAACACCCAGCAGGAGTGGGTGTGGGTGATCGGGCTGATCCCGTTGTCCGGGCAGGCCCCGTTCTGGGGGGGCGGGTTGTCGCCGTTTTGGCTGTTGGTGTCGAACCCGTCCTCGTTGTTGTCGAACTGCGAGTTCTTCACCACCAGGCTCCCGCCGGAGTTCGATCCCGAGTAGCCCAGCGCGTTCCATTCCCCCCACGCGTGATTGACGACCTGGTTGCACTCCTGCTGACAGGCCCCGATGTAGTAGCCCGAGTCGTTGAAGTTGCTGGCATACGTGTGATCCCACGTGCCGCCGTCCCAGTTGCTGGAGAAGATCCCGTACTCGGCGGCGCTCACCTCCGCCTTCGCCGCTGAAACGTGCGTGTTGTACCAGGTGGTGGTGGCCGTCAGATACGCCCCGTAGTAGCCCCAGCCGCCCAGCTTGCCGGTGTTGGCCCCGCCGTTCCACCAGATCTCGTTGCCGGTGCCGCCGTCGCCCGAGCCGCCCAGGAAGTTGCACGCGGTCAGGTTCTCCACCTTGACGTTGTCGGCCTTCCAGACCATCACGCCGTTCAGCCCGGCCGGGCCGCCCTTGACCTTGGGGCCGAAGTTCTGGGCGGACTTCTTGTCGCTGCACCTGCCCGTGTTCGGCTTGGTCCCATCCACGACCACGCCGTTGCGCCCCATCCCCCGCAGGGTGACATCGCGCTTGGTGATCAGCAGCGCGGCGGGAAACTGGTGGTGCGAGCCCTTGGGGAACTTCCAGGAGCGGGTCTTGTAGTCGCCCGGGGCGATCAGGACGATGTCACCGGGCTTGGCGTGATTGACCGCCGCCTGGATCGACCTGTATTGGCCGTGGATGCCGTGGTAGGTCCCGACTCGCAGCACATGAACCTTCGCGAGCGCTGCGGGCGCGGCCACGGCCGCGGCAGCCGCCACCGAAAGGCCGACAAGGGCAAAACGTCGCATCTATGACTCCTCCGTGATCCGAGATTCAGTCCGCGTCTGGCCGGACCGGCAGGCATTCTGCCGGAAATGTCAGCGACCTGACTTCCCGCGGCGGATCCTGGGCCCGCCGCGGGGACCTGGCTGCCTCTACTTCTTCCTGTGGGCCGGGCACCACGGGTTGCGCGGGATGCCCCGGCACGGATGCGGCATCGACTTCAGGTGCTTGGGCAGCGGTTTCATCACCACGTGCGTGCGCCGCGGATAACTGCTTCCGGGTGGGCATGGCAACTTTCCGACCAGCGGTGCGTAGAGCGTCGAGTCGCAGCCCACCTCAGCCAGGAAGGTGCCGGACGTCGGATCCGGCGGCACGTCGGTCCCGTTGCAGGACGCGTACAGCGTTTGCGCGTAGGACGGCGTCGAGGTCAAAGAGCCCTTGGTGTCCCTGTTTCCGGAGAAGCACGAGGTGGCATCCGTCTCGGCGTGGGCCCAGCCGAAGTCGCCGTTGGTCGGGTTCCCATAGCCCCCGTTGTCGTAGTAGGTGTTGTTCAGCAGCGCATCGCCGTACTCGTCGTACACGCAGGCCGGCTCGCCACCCGGCCCACTCGTCCCGCCGGTGCAGGGCGGCCCGGAGTCCGGGAACGGCACGAAGATCGTGCCCCAGGCGTCGTTGCGGGCGAACGTGTTGTCCATCACCGTGTCGTACCGGCCGCCGGAGATCGACATGCCGGTGCCGACCGGCCCTGCCGCCGCCAATCCGGCCGACGGGATGTTGGGATTGTTGTTGTCGTGCACGTAGTTGTGCTCGAACACCCAGCACGAGTGGGTGTGCGTGATCGCGCTGGTTCCCCCGTGTGGACACAGCCCGTTCTGGGGCGGCGGGTTGTCACCGTTCTGGCTGTTGGTGTCGAACCCGTCCTCGTTGTTGTCGAACTGCGAGTACTTGGTTACCAGGGTGCCGCCCGAGTTCGAACCCGAGTACCCGAGCGCGTTGTACTCGGCCCAGACGTGCGACATCGTCTGGTTGCACTCCTGCTGGCAGGCCCCGATGTAGAAGCCCGAATCGTTGAAGTTCGACGCGTAGGCCTGGTACCACTTCCCGCCGCCCCAGTTGCTGGAGAAGATGCCGTATGCGGCCGCCGTGCCGGTGTCCTTGGGGTCGTAGTAGCGCGAGGTGGAGGTGATGTAGGCGCCGTAATAGCCCCAGCCGTGGATCTTCCCGCTCCCGTCGCCGCCGTTCCACCAGATCCCGTTGCCGCCGTCACCGGCGCCGCTGAGGAAGTTGCAGGTGGTTAGGTTCTCGACCTTGACGTTGTCGGCCTTCCACACCAGCACGCCGTTGAGGCCGAGCCGCCCGTTCTTGCTCTTCGGCCCGAAGTTCTGATCGCGCTTGATGGCGTTGCACCTGCGGCCCCGGCGGGTGCCGTCGATGACCACGCGGTTGCGGTTCATGCCCCGGAGCGTGATGTTGCGCTTGGTGATCAGCACAGCGGCGGGCCGGTTCGATGCTCCTTTGGGAGCGTGACTCCGGCGCGTCTTGTAGTCGCCCGGCGCGATCAGGATCACGGCACCCGGCTTGGCGTGATTGACCGCCGCCTGAATCGTCCTGTACTGACCGCGGATGCCGTGGTAGGTGCCCACCCGCAGGACCCGCACCCTCGCCACCGCAGCCGGTGCAAGGGCAAGCAGCCAGACACCCGCACTCAGGGCGGCCAGGCCGACCAACGTACGACGCATGAGATCTCCTCCCGTTCGACCCGTGCGCGCATCCTATGTGTCAGATGGCGAGGTAGCGCCAGTTCAACTGGGATCCAGTTCGAAGGGGACCCCGGCGATCTCGACGTCGTCACCTGCTTGGAAACCCGCCTCCTGCAGAGCGCGGATCACGCCGATGCCGCGCAGCCGTCGCTCCAGGTGGGCCAGCGCGTCCTCGTTGTCCAGGTCGTACCGCGCGACCAGCCGCTGCACGCCCTGGCCCTGCACCGCGAAGGCGTGCGGCCCGGTGCGGCGGATCTGGAAGGCTCGTGGCGCGGTGGGACGGAACACCCGATGCTCGGGCAGGCCGTCCAGGTCTGCGGGGCCACCGATCGGCTCCCTCCCACCCAGCCCCGAACCGCCGGCGGCCCCGGCCTGCGGCTGGGCGAGGGGCACCCGCTGGAGCAAAAGCGCGGTCAGCTCGTCCAGTCCCTGATGGGTGGCCGATGAGGTGAGCAGCACCGGGACGTCGTCCCCCGCCCGTTCCGCCCACAGCGTACGGGCGGTGGCGGCGGAGGCCGGATCGACCAGGTCAGCCTTGGACAGCGCCAGGATCCGGGGCAGCGAGGCCAGACGCGGGTCGTGCAGCGCCAGCTCTCGCTCGACGGTGGCGTGGTTGTCCACCGGATCAGATCCATCCAGGGGAGCCAGGTCCAGCACGTGGACGAGCAGCCGGGTCCGCTCGACGTGGGCCAGGAAGTCATGGCCCAGGCCGGCGCCGGCGCTGGCTCCCTCGATCAGTCCCGGGATATCGGCGATCACCAGCTGGCGGTCGTCGGCGTGCAGGGTCCCCAGGACTGGCTCGAGTGTGGTGAACGGGTAGTCGGCCACCTTGGGCGCGGCTCGGGTGATCCGGGAGAGCAGCGAGGACTTGCCCGCGTTGGGCAGTCCCACGAGCCCCACGTCGGCCAGCAGCTTGAGCTGGAGGTCCAGCCAGCTCTCCTCGCCGGGCAGGCCGCGCTCGGCGAATCGGGGGGTCTGGTGGGTTGGTCCCCGGAAGCGCCGGTTTCCCCGGCCACCCGATCCGCCCCGGGCCACCACGGCCCGCTGCCCGGGGCGCACCAGATCGTGATGCGTTCCGTCCGCGTCCACCGTGATCTCGGTGCCGGGAGGCACCTTGATCTCCAGGAGGGGGCCGTCCGCGCCGTGACGCTGGGATCCCTGGCCGTGGCCGCCGCGTTTGGCCCGGAAGTGCGAACGGCGGCGGAAGTGCTCGAGGTCGCGCAGCGAGTCATCGCAGACGAGCACCACGTCGGCGCCCCGGCCGCCGTCGCCGCCGTCAGGCCCACCCTTGGGTACGTGGGCCTCCCGGCGGAAGCTCAGGCAGCCGTCGCCGCCGGCGCCCGCCTGCACATAGATTCGCGCACGATCCTTCATCTGGCGCTTATTGTGGCCGCCGAGTGCTCAACCCAACGTGAGAGGGCGTCGAATGTCGTTGCTGACTGACTTCAAGAAGTTCCTGTTTCGGGGCAACGTGGTCGATCTGGCCGTGGCGGTGGTCATCGGCACCGCGTTCGCGGCCGTGGTCAAGGCGGTGGTGGCCGACATCCTCACCCCGATCATCGCGCTGATCTTCGGCCAGCCGAGCTTCGAGAACCTGTCCTTCACCATCAACTCCAGCCACTTCCTGTACGGAGACTTCATCAACGCGCTGATCACCTTCCTGTCGATCGCCGCCGTCGTGTTCTTCTTCGTGGTCAAGCCGGTGCAGGTGCTGATGGATCACCGGGCCAAGGAGGACCCGTCGGTCAAGCAGTGCCCCGAGTGCACCTCGGACATCCCGATCGCCGCGCGGCGCTGCCCGATGTGCACGGCGGTCATCGCCGACCTGCCTGGCCCGGCGGGAGCGGCTGTCCCCGCCTAGCGGCAGCCGGCGGAGCGAGGCGGGCCTGCGGCCGGCCGGGGGGCCGGCCCCGGGCTATTCCTGAGCGTCGCCGGGAGCGACCGAGATGACCCGGCCGCGGCGCCCGCGGGTGAACTGCACCGTGCCCGCATCGCGCGCGTAGATCGTGTCGTCCTTGCCGATGCCCACACCGTCGCCCGGCTTGAACCGGGTGCCGCGCTGGCGAACGATGATCTCGCCGCCGGTCACGTTCTGCCCGGCGAACACCTTGACGCCGAGTCGCTTGGCGTTGGAATCCCGCCCGTTGCGGGAGGAGCCGAGTCCCTTCTTATGAGCCATCGCTCTCCTCCTTCTTCTTGGCCGAGGCGCGGCTGCGAGCAGCGACCTTGATGCCGGTGATCTGGATCCGGGTCAGCTCCTGGCGGTGGCCGGTGCGGCGCTTGTAACCGCGCTTGGGCTTGAACTTCACGATCCGCAGCTTGGGGCCGCGCTCGTGGGCCACGATCGTGGCGCTGACGCTGGCCTTGGCCAGCGCCTCGCCGTCCTTCAGATCGGAGCCGTCGACGATCAGCAGCGGGTCCAGCGCGACGGTCTCACCCTCCTGGGCGGGCAATCGCTCGACCAGCAGGGACTCGCCCTCTTGGACCCGGTATTGCTTTCCGCCTGTCTTGACGATTGCGTACATGTTCTAGTCAGAGCTCGGTTCAGCGGCCTGTGAGGACACGCCGGCCTTGGGCGCGGGACGGCGCCGGCCGCCCCGCCGGCCACGAGGCCGGTCCCCCGATTCTAGTTGATCGGAATCGGTTGACTCCTTGGCGTCCGTCGAGGAGCCCGAATCGGCCTTGGCCGGGGCGTCGATCAGAGCCGCCGTGGCCTGGGTGCGGCCCACGTCCTCGATGCGGACCAGCCGCTTCTGACCCACAGCGCCGGTGGCGCCCTGGACGGAGATTATGTAGCCGTCGATCTTGGCCACCGCATCGTGCGGGTTGTACATGTGCGGCTCCACGATCTCCACGTAGACCTCCTCGCCCTCCCGGAACGGCAGCGCCCGCTCCAGCACCTGCTCACGTTCGCCCTCCATCAGCACCGCGAAGTGCTCCAGCGGCAGGCCCTCGGAGCCCTCGAAGTGAAACCACTTGCCGGTGTCGGCCTCCACCGCGTGCAGCACGCGGGCGTCGTTGGCCGTGAACTCGGCACTCACCCGCGGATTCATCTGCAACAGGATGGCCGGCGCCTTGCTCTGCGCCGCCAGATCACGCATGCGGCGCTCGAACTCGATGGCGATCGTCTCCTCGGACTTGATCACGCCCTCGCCACCGCAGGTGGGGCACGGCCGGGTCATGATCTCGCGGACCCCTTCGGTGACGTTCTGGCGGGTCATCTCCACCAGGCCGAGGGGGGAGATCTCCACCACGAACGTCTTCGTGCGGTCCTCGTCCAGGGCCTTGCGCAGCGTCTTGAGCACGGCGTCGCGGTTGCGAGCCCGCGCCATGTCGATGAAGTCAATGACGATGATCCCGCCGATGTCACGCAGACGCAGCTGGCGGACGACCTCGTCGGCGGCCTCCAGATTGGTCTTGGTGATCGTGTCCTCCAGGCGGGCCCCCTTGCCCCGCCCGATGAAGCTGCCCGAGTTGACGTCGATCACGGTCAGGGCCTCGGCGTAGTCGATCATCAGGTAGCCGCCGCTCGCAAGATCGACGCGGCGCTCGAGCGTCGAGTCCAGCACCTTCTCCACCCCGAAGGCCTCGAACAGCGGCTGGTCCTCGGTCCACAGCTCCACATGCTCGACCAGGTCCGGAGCCGTGCGGCTGAAGAACGAGACGAGCCGATGGTGCTGCTTCTCGTCGTCGACGACGGCCCGCTCGAACTCGGCCGAGTAGATGTCGCGCACCACCCGGACCGACAGGTCGGCCTCCTGGAAGACCAGGGCGGGCCCGCTGGTCTCGGCCACCCGCTTCTGGAGGACGTCGTTGAGCTTGAACAGATACAGGAGCTCACGCTCCAGCTCGGCCCGGGTGGCTCCCTGGGCCGCGGTGCGGATGATCGCGCCGGCGCCCTTGAGGTCGAGCTTGGCCGCCTCCTTGCGCAGCCGCTCGCGCTCCTTGTCATCCAGCCGGCGTGACACCCCGACGCCCTCGCCGAACGGTGCGAACACCATGTAGCGACCGGCGATCGTCAGGTCCATGGACAGGCGGGCGCCCTTGGTCTTCAGGGGATCCTTGACCACCTGGACGACGATCTCCTGCCCCGGCTTGAGCATGTCGGTGATCTGGCGGCTGTCCCGGCCGGATCCGCGGCCCCGCCGGGGTGCCTCGACGCCCGGCAGCACGATCTCGTCGACGTGCAGGAAGCCGTTCTTCTCCAGGCCGATGTCGACGAATGCCGCTTCCAGCCCGGCGAGCACGTTGTCCACGCGGCCCTTGTAGATGTTGCCGACGATCGATCGG
>DASZMP010000157.1:0-20094 GCA_035551795.1 Solirubrobacteraceae bacterium
CGGCCTGATTGCGACAACCGAGGCCGGGGACCCGGGCGGTATGGCCAATCTCGTCTTTCACCCGACCACGTGGGACACAAGGGGCATGTGCTACCTGGAGGACCTGTTCGTGGCCCGCGCCGCGCGCGGCACCGGGCTTGCCGAGCGGCTGATCGAAGCGGTCTATGAGCTGGCTGGGGACCGGGGAGTTGGAGCGGTCTACTGGCACACCCAGCAGTTCAACGGCGCGGCGCGCTCGCTGTATGACACGGTGGCCCGGCTCCAGTCCTGGGTGGTTTACGAGCACCGGCTGTAGCGCGGGGCCGGCCCAGGTCTCCCTGCGTGTGGGCGCTTAGGGCGCCCAAAGCAGGTGGCGCATCACCGGTCCTGGTTACTCTGCCCGCCATGACCGGCCCGCCGCCCGAAGTCCGCGAGCGCCTGCTGGCGGCCTGGCGCGGCGAGATCGTGGCGGGCCGCATGTACGAGCTGATCGCCCAGCGCCTGCCCGAGCGGGATGCGGACATCCTGCGCCGCATGTCGCACGCGGAGGCCAGTCACCGGGCGCGGCTGGAGCGCCGCATGCAGGAGCTCTCGATCGAGATCCCCGCTCCAAGCACCGTGCATATCTCGCGCTGGATGCGCCTGCAGGCGCGGATCGCGCCGGTGGACCGGTTGCTTGCCGCCCGCGAGGCGGCGGAGGACGAGGAGGTGGACGACCTCTACAAGCGCTCCACCGGCGATCCCACCACGGACACGCTGCTGCGCGAGATCCGCCGCGAGGAGCGCTCCCACTCCCGCGCCGTCAACGACATCCGCAGCGGATCGCCCGGGCCAACGCCCGACGACCCCAATCCCGCCGCACCCATCCCGCTCGCCACCCCCGGTGAGCAGCGGGCCCAGTCGCGGCTGGATCGGATCATGGGCCGCGAGACCTGGCACCGCTCGGGCGGCGGCTGGATCAGTGGCGCGATCTACGGCGCCAACGACGGCCTGGCAGCGGTGTTCGGCATCGTGGCCGGCGTCTCGGGTGCCACGGGCGGCTCCAGCTTCGTGCTCACGGCGGGCATCGCCGGCGCGATCGCCTCAGCCCTGTCGATGGCCACCGGCGCCTACCTGGCCGAGCGCTCCACAGCCGAGGTGACCGCCGCCAACGTGGAGCGCGAGCGCCAGGAGATCGCCGAGCACCCGGAGGAGGAGAAGGAGGAGCTGTCCCTCTACTACCAGCTCAAAGGGATCGACGAGGCCACCGCCGATGCCATGGCCGAGCAGATCTCTCGGCGTCCTGACGCCTTCCTGAAGGCGCTGGCGGCCGAGGAGTTCGGCGGGATGGGCGAGAGCGGGGATCCGGTGCAGGCGGCGATCGCCGGCGGCGTGTCGACCGGTATCGGGGCGATCGTGCCGGTCATCCCGTTCATCTTCATGACCGGCACGTTGGCGATCATCCTGGCCGCCGTGATCTCGCTGGTCGGCCACTTCCTGGTCGGCGCGGCCAAGTCGCTGGTCACCCTGCGGACCTGGTGGTCCGCCGGCCTGGAGATGACCCTGGCCGGCGTGATCGTCGGCAGCGCCACGTTCGCCATCGGGCTGGCGCTGCCCACCTGATCAACCGAGCAGGTCGCGCAGCCGCGCGACCTCCCGCTCGAGCGCCTCGACGCGTACCCGCAGGTCGCCGTCATCCGCGGCGGCGGGGATCGGCTGGTACCCCGCCGCCGGGGCAGCTCCGGCCGAGCCGTCGCCGCCACCCCCGAGCAGCTGCTCGAAGCGGTCCTCCTTCTGACCCGGCTGGCGCCCGAGGCGGCGGGCGTAGCCCTTCTCGCCCAAGCCGGACAGCACCTCCTCCACGGCGCCGAGCGATTCGAAGCGGACCATCCGCTCGGTCCGGCCCTTGAGCTCGCCCGGGGTCTGTGGCCCGCGCAGGAGCAGCACGCACAGCAGCGCCAGCTGGCGCTGATCCAGGCCCAGCCCTTCCTCGGCCAGGTGGCGGTACTTGGTCGCCCGGCTCGAGTGGCCACTGGCCAGCCGGGCTAGCCCGTAGCGAGACAGCCGTTGGGCAGCCTCGCGCACGGTCTCCTCGTCGTAGCGGGTCACGGGATCCCGGTTGGTCGACTGGTTGCAGGCCAGCCGGAGCCCGTTCAGGCTGAGCGGATACTGATCGGGCGTGGTGAACCGCTTCTCGATCAAACACCCGAGCACCCGCTGTTCGGGCGCCGTCAGCTTGTCGAAGTGCACGGGCCGGAGCGTAGCCCAGCTGAGTCTCGTCACAGGATGTTCACGAGACCGGACCGCCTTGTTCACGGGGCATAACGCGCGGCCCCGCATCCTGAGCGGCATGAATACACAGAAGAGTACAAACGGGCGCGGGAGCCGCGCCGACATGCACGTGCACTCGACGGCATCAGAGTTGTCGAAGCTGGGCGTCCAGCGTTCGCTGCATCTGCCGGAGTGCGCCACCGAGCCACTGGAGGTCTACGAGCTGGCCAAGGCCCGCGGCATGGACTTCGTCACGATCACCGACCACGACACGATCGCCGGGGCGCTCCAGATCGCCCACCTCCCGGACACGTTCGTCTCCGAGGAGCTGACCGCCCACTTCCTGGGCGAGCCGCAGGCCGTGCACGTCCTCTGCTACGGCATCAATCCCGCCGACCACGAGTGGCTGCAGGCCAACCGCCACGATGTGGAGAGCTGTGCGGAGTACCTGTCGGACCGGCAGATCACGTGCGCGCTGGCCCACCCGTTCTACGCGGTGGGGGCTCCCCTGACCGCCGCGCACCGCCGGCGCCTGGCCCAGCTGTTCCCCATCTGGGAGACCCGCAACGGCTCACGGGCCAAGGAGCTGAACCGTCCCGCCTTCCTGTACATCGAGACGCACGGGGGGACGGCGATCGGTGGCAGCGACGACCACGCCGGCATCGACATCGGCCGCACGTACACCGAGACCCCGGCCGCCGCCGGGCCGCAGGAGTTCCTGGCCAACATCCGGGCCGGCCAGGCGACCGCGCACGGCGATCAGGGAGGCGCGGCCAAATGGGCCCACGCCGCCATCGCATTGGCCATCCGGACGTTGGGCGAGCCAGCCTCGGCCGGTCGGCCGGACCCCCAAGCGATCCTCCGGATTGTCGAGAGGGTGCTTGCTCAAGGCGAGCTGCGATCCGGAGGCGAGTCCGGTGATCTCGGACCCGACGATGCCCGGGCTCTGCTGCGCGCCTGGCTGGCAGCGATGGAACTGGACAGCGACGAGCACCAGCTGCTGGCCCAGCTACAGCATGGGGAGGTGAGCCACGATGACCTGTTTCGCCGGGCTCGGTGCGTACACGAGCGTGAGCTCGCCCAGGCGGTCGATCACACGCTCTCAGCGGTGGAGGAGGGCGACCTCTCGCGACTCGGCCAGGCCGCCGGCCGGCTGTTCGACGCGTGCATCCCGGCCATTCCGTACGCGGTGGCGGCCGCTTTTCTCGAACGCGAGAAGTTCAAGCTGGCCCGCAGCGAGGGAGATCAGCCGCGCGTTGCGGTGGTGGCGGACGGTCTGGGTGCCACCCACGGAGCGAGCCGGACGATCGCCCAGTTGCGCGAGCGCGGGGTGCCGGGCTACGAGGTCGAGGTGATCGGCACCGACGCCGACGTCGACCGGCGGCTGAGCACCGTGGCCGAGGTCGATCTTCCCTTCTACGCCGGGACGAAGACCGGGGTCCCGGGTCTCTCGGCGCTGGTCGAGGCGATCTCCGAGGGCCGCTACGACCTGATCCATGTGTGCACGCCCGGACCGGTCGGGGCGGCCGCGTGGCTGCTGGGTCGCCTGCTCGAGCTGCCGCTGATCGGCAGCTATCACACCGAGCTCGGCGCCTACGCCGGGGCGCGCTCGGGCCATCCCCAGGCCGAGTTCCTGGCCGACTTCGCGATGGCCCGCTTCTACGGCGCCTGCGAGGCGGTTCTGTCGCCGAGCTCAGCCAGCGACGAGCGCCTGGAGCGCCTCGGCATCGACCCGCACCGGATCGTGCGCTGGGATCGCGGCGTGGACCTGACCCGATTCAGCCCTGAGCTGCGGGGCTCACGGGCTCTGCCCGGACAGATCAACGTCTTGTACGCGGGCCGGCTGGCCCGCAAAAAGGGAATCGATCGACTGGCCGAGGCGTTCGAGCTGGCCCACCGCCAGGATCCGCGGCTGCACCTGGTGCTGGCGGGTGGCGGACCCGAGGAGCCGGCACTGCGTGAGCGTCTCGGAGCCGGCGCCACGTTCCTGGGCTGGCTGACCGGAAACGACCTGGCCCGCGTCTACGCGAGTGCCGATGCGTTCATGTTCGCCAGCCGGACCGACACGTTCGGCCAGGTGATCCTGGAGGCGCAGGCCAGCGGGCTTCCGGTGGTTGCGGTGGATGAGGGGGGACCGAGGTCGCTGATCGAGTCCGGCAAGAGCGGAATGCTGACCGGAGCCGATCCCGACGCGCTGGCTGAGGCCCTCCTGTCCGTCCTCGCCCAGCCGTGGCTGGCGCGGCAGCTGCGGGGCGGGGGTCTGGCGGCGGTGGCGCAGCGAACCTGGGAGTCCGCGCTCCAGCGCCTCGCCGATGGCTACGACGAGGCGTTGGAGCGGCGCAACCGGCAGTTCGTCGAGATCGCGGCGTGAGAATCAGTAGGGCATGAAGGCGCCCGGGACGTAGCCGTAGCCGCCGTACCCGTAGCCCCCGCCGTAGCCGTAGCCGTCGCCGTAGCCACCGCCATACCCATAGCCGCTGCTGCCCGCGTAGCCGGACGTGCTCTGGGAGGAGGTACCGCCGTTGGCCTCGAAGCTGACCGAGAAATCGGTGCCGTTCGAGGACAGCGGCGAGGGTTGGGCGCCAGCCGCGTTGGACGAGGTCGAGGTCGGTTCGCCGAAGCCGTACTGGCCATAGCCGCCATAGCCATAGCCGCCGTTGGCGTACATGCTGCTGCTCGAAGGCGCCAGCGCGATCGCCTGGGTGGTCCAGCTCGAGTTGCCGATCGAGCCCGTGTGCCCGTCTGAGGTGGCGTACGCATTGGTGAACTTGACCGACCCGAAATCCGTCAGCGGCAGCGGTGTGCAGTCCTGAATGCCGGACATGCACTGGGATGGGGCTTCCGCAACCCACTCGGCGGTCGAGGTGTCCGGGTTGGACATCTGCAGTGTCTTGACCACCGACGCGCCCGTCGTCTCGTCGTCCAGGCTCAGCCGGACCGTTGTTCCGCTGACCGTCACGCGGGCGTACATCCGGTCGCCCGGGCTGACCTTCATGTCCAGCCTGACCGGCGCCTTCGGCACGAGTTCATACCACGCGTAGTACTGGGTGGTCCCGCTGCTGGTGCAGTCGGACTGCGTGCCGATCTGCTCCAGTGCCGACGATGACTGACCGCCCCCGCCCAGTCCGACCCAGAACGCGGAGTAGGAGGGGCTCTGCGAGGTGCATCTGGCGGTCGGCTGAACCCAACCACCTGAGACGGCCGAGAAGTTGCTGGAGCCGTTGGTCGCCTCGTACCCGGCCCAGTTCTCGCTCGTCGCCTCCGTGGTTGCGGACGCCGCCGGGACGCCGACCACCATGGCCGCGCAACAGGCGGCCGCCGCCGAAGTGAGGAGGAGCTTTCTATTCATGAGATGAGGGTTTCCGGGCCACGTAAGCGGCGGCGGGGAGTTCGCGAAGAGGTCGATAGGAGTCGGCGAAGAGCTCACTAAGCACAGGAGGCGCGCGGCCGATCGCGAACTTGAACGCTGTGAAGACCGGGCGCCTGGAAGCCTTCTCCGACGGCGTGATCGCCGTGGCCATCACGCTGCTGGTTCTGGATCTGCGCGTGCCCGCGCCCGGCCCTCATCACGCGGCTCTGGCCACCGCACTCGGCCGCCAGTGGCCGAGCTACGTGGCCTACGTCGTGTCGTTCGCCACCATCGGGATCATCTGGATCAACCACCACGCCGTGATCCTGCGTCTGCGCGAGGTAGATTGGATGATCCTGGTCGTCAACCTGGTGCTGCTGATGACGATCGCCATCCTGCCGTTTGCCACCAGCCTGATGGCCACCTATCTGACCCAGGCTCAGGGCGAGCACCTGGCCGCCGCGCTGTACGCGTGCTCGCTGCTGGTCATGTCGCTGGCCTTCGCCACGTTCAACTGGCAGGTGCTGCTGCGCCGCCCACACCTGCTGCACAATCAGCTGGAGCCAGCGCGGAGACGGGAGATCCTCAAGCGGACGCTCAGCGGCATCGTGCCCTACGCCGTGGCTGCGGTGATCGCCCCGGTCTCGCCCTACGCGACGCTAGCGATCTGTGCGCTGGTGGCGCTGTTCTACGCGCTGCCCGTGTCGCATCCCGAAGCATGACGGTCGCCCGGGAGCTGGAGGGACTGCTTGGTCCCGACGCGGTGATCGACGGTGCCGACGGCCGGGCCGGCACCTACCTGTCCGACGCCACGGAGTGGCGGGCCATCCGGGGTCGGGCCGACGCGATCGCCCTGCCGGCGACCGCGCCAGACGCCGCCGGCGTGCTGCGCTGGTGCTACGAGCACGACGTCCCGCTGGTCCCCCGGGGTGGCGGCAGCGGGTTCGCCGGTGGCGCCGTGCCGCTCGACGGTGGAGTCGTGCTCAGCACCGAGCGGCTCGTCGGCCCGATCCGGATCGATCCCGGCCAGTGGCGAGCCCTGGTCCCGGCGGGGACCGTCACCGCCCATCTGCATCGGCGCGCCCGTGAGAACGGGCTGTTCTTCGGACCGGATCCGGGCGCGTCCGAGCAGTCGTTGCTGGGCGGCAATGTGGCGACCAACGCCGGCGGGCCGCACACGTTCAAGTACGGCGTGACCGGCCACTGGGTGACCGGGCTGCAGGCGGCGGTGGCTCCCGGTGAGCTGATCAGGCTGGGCGGCCCCGTGCGCAAGGATGTGGCCGGATACGACCTGCTTTCGCTGCTCGTCGGCTCTGAGGGCACGCTCGGCGTCATCACCTCGGCCTGGCTGCGGCTGATCCCGGCGCCTGAGGCGGCTCTGCCGGTGGTCGGCTTCTATCCCGATCTCAGCTCCGGCTGCCGAGCCGTGGCGAACGTGATGGGCGGCGGCCTGATCCCGGCGACCCTCGAGTTCCTCGACGAGGCCACCCTTCGGACATCGATCGGAGCCCTGATCGGTGCGCTGCCCGAGCTGGCGGGCGAAAAGGACACCGCGTGTTTCCTGGTGATTGGCGAGGCGGACGGGCGCCAGGACGAGGCCGAGGCTCTGCGGAGCGAGCTGGTGGAGGCGATGGGGGACGGCGCGCTGGGCGTTCATGCCCCCACCGCCCGGCACGAGGTGGCCGCGCTCTGGCGGTGGCGGGGAGGCGTATCGATGGCCGTGGCGGCACAGCGCGGGGGGAAGCTGAGCGAGGACATCGTGGTGCCGGTTGATCAGCTCGAGGCGGCGCTCCGGGCGGTGCAGGAGATCGGCGCGCGGCATGATCTGCCCACCTGCTGCTGGGGTCACGCCGGCGATGGGAACCTGCACGCCACGTTCATGCTGGACCGCAGTGAGCGAGCGGAAGTGGAACGGGCGGAGGCGGCCAGCCACGAGCTGTTCGATCTGGCCGTCCGGCTGGGAGGCTCGGTCTCCGGCGAGCACGGGATCGGCCTGGTCAAGCGCGGGGCCCTCGAACGTCAGTGGGAGCCGGCCGCCCTGAGGCTGCACGAACAGGTCAAGCGCATGTTCGACCCCAAGGGCCTGCTCAATCCGGGCAAGAAGCTCGCCCGCTGATGCTCGGTGCCGTCAGGCGGTCAGCGTGCCGTAGGCGTCGGGGCGGCGGGTGCTCAGGAACGGGAACAGCTCGAGCCAATCCTGCCGCTGGTCCAGATCCAGATCGGCCACCAGGACGGCGGCCCGGTTGCGCGGCGCCTGGACGAGAATCCGCCCGTACGGGTCGGAGATGAAGCTCGAGCCGTAGAAGGTGATCGGGCCCTCGGTGCCGGTCCGGTTGACCGCCACCATGAACGTCCCGTTGGCCACGCCGTTTCCGACGATCACCTGCTGCCACAGAGGCTCGGTGTCAAACTCCGGGTGATCGGGCTCTGAGCCGATCGCGGTGGGATAGATGAGCACCTCGGCGCCGGCCAGCGAGTAGGCGCGAGCCAGCTCCGGGAACCACTGGTCCCAGCAGGTCGGCAGCCCGAGACGGGCCTCCCCGTCCGGGAGGGGCAGGGCGGCCAGGGGGAAGGGTTCGCCCGCCGCCGGGCCGGGCCGGAAGTAGTGATCCTCGTAGTAGCCGGACGTGACCGGGATGTGGAGCTTGCGCGTGCGGGTGACCAGGCGTCCATCGGGGGCGACCAGGATCGCGGTGTTGTACCCAAGGCCATCCGGGTGCCCGGCCTCCGGGTCGGCGCGCTCGAACAGCGATGCGTGCACGTGGACGCCGTGCTCGGCGGCGCAGTGGCGGGCGAACGAGATGGTCGGGCCCGTTTCCAATTCCTCGGGCTCGACGCCCAGCGCCTGAGGTCCGTCGGGGGTGATGGCGAAGTACGGGGACAGCGTGAGCTCCTGCAGGCATACGACCTGCCCGCCGGCCTCGGCTGCCATGGCGATTCCCCGGGCCAGCGCCGCCTGATGCTCGTCGGGGTCGGATCGCCAGGATTCCTGCACGGCTCCGATCCGCAAAGGGGAGCGAGCGGGCGCGCGCGTGCGGGCCGGTGAAGGCGGGATCTCGAAGGCCGTCAGAAGCTGCGGATCGCTCAATTCTCCTCCTCCACGGGGATACCCCTATTCATAGCGCGTAGGTACCTGCTGGGTGATGCAGTGAGGCCCGCCCCCACCGTAGGCCAGGACATTCCCGGGGACCGGCACGACCTCGCGGCCGGGAAACGCCTCGGCGATGATCGCCAGGGCAGGCTCATCGGTGTCCGCTCCTGCGACCGGCACGATCACGCCTCCGTTGCACACGTAGAAGTTCAGGTACGCGGCGGCCACGGGCTCGCCGGCCACCTCCACATAGGGAAGATGGGGAAACCTGATCGCCCCGAAACCGGCCGTGGCGAGCCGCTCGGCGTTCTCCTCGCAGTTGGCGAAGTTCGGGTTGTCCTCGGTCACGGTCTGGAGCAGGACACGGCCGTCGGGGACGGGGACGGCGATCAGGTCCACGTGCCCGTCGGTATCGCGGTCCTCCAGCAGGCCCTGGCCGAGCCACACCACGCGCTCTCCGGCCAGCTGCTGAAGCAGCGTGGCCTCGATCTCCTGGCGAGACAGATCGGGGTTACGGTTGGGGTGCAGCAGGCACTGCTCGGTGGTGAAGATCGTGCCCGACCCGTCGCTGTGCACCGATCCCCCTTCAAGCACGATCGGGGCTTCACGGACCTCGTCGCCCAGCTCCTGGGCGATCAGCCGCCCGACGTTCGCGTCGCGGTCCCATGGAGGGAACTTCTCGCCCCAGGCGTTGAAGCCGAAGTGCACGGCGACCCGTTCGTCGTGTTCGCCGTCCCGGATGTAGATCGGTCCGCAGTCCCGCAGCCACGAGTCATCCAGGGGCAGCTCGGCGATCTCCACGGCGGCGGTGCACGCGGCCCGCGCCTCGGCCGTCTCCTTGCCGGGATTGGCGATCATCGTCACCGGCTCAAATTGGCCAATCGCGTTAGCCACCACGGCGTAATCCCGCTGCGCCTGTGCGAGCGTCGCGCCCCACAGCTCGACCCGGCAGGGCCAGCCCATCAGGGTTCTTTCGTGGGTTTCCCACTCGGCGGGCCAGCGCACGGGTTCGAGGCTAACCCGTCGTGTTGCGAATTGTTAGGGCACTGGCTTGTCGGAGCAGCAGGCTTGCTCGAGGGCTAGATTGTCGGGCCTGACCCCCGACCCTAGGAGGAGGAGATTCATGGGGAAACACATGCGGGCGGCCCTATTGCTGGCCGTTGCGCTCGTGGCGGCCCTCGTTGTGGCCGCATGCGGTTCGTCGAACTCCGGGAGTTCGAACACATCCACGCCCTCGACAACGTCGAGCTCCGGCGGCAAGCAGGGCGGCACGATAACGATCGATTCGGGTACGGCCCCGCTGTCGGCCGACCAGGGCCTTGACTTCACGACCCAGGGCACCGAGCTCTACTCGGTCGTCAACACTCCGCTGCTGACCTTCCGCCGCGGCGTGCAGGGGACGGGGGGCGCGCAGATCCTGCCGGCGCTGGCCAAGAGCCTGCCGAAGATCAGCGATGGCGGCAAGACGCTCACCTTCACGCTGCGGCCCGGCCTGAAGTACTCCAACGGCGCGCCGATCAAGGCGAGCGATGAGACCTACGCCATGGAGCGGGACCTGAAGATTCCGTGGCAGGCCGCCTCGTTCATCAGCGGTTACGTGGTCGGGGCCGACGCCTACGCCAAGGGCAAGTCCAAGACGATCTCGGGTATGACGACGAACAACGCGACCGGGACCATCACGGTTCACCTGGTTGCTTCGTTCGCCCCGATGGTGGACATCTTCGCGCTGGCCGGAATGGCTCCGGTGCCGAGCACCACGGCGATGAAGAACCTGGCCGCCAAGGGGACGCTTGGTGACGGACCCTACAAGTGGAGCACGATCAATCCGGGCCATACGTACACGCTGGTGAAGAACCCCAACTTCAGCGGTGTGGCGAACGTTCCATCAGGGCACGCAGACAAGATCGTTTACGCCGTAAACGACAACGTGCTGGCCAACGCGGAGCAGGTGCTGAACAACCAGGCTGACGTGTTCGATGCCGGCGACACGCTGCCCCCGTCGATCCTGCAGCAGGTCAAGACGCAGGCGGCGAGCCGGTTCGCGGCGATCCCGACGAACTCGTCCTACTACTGGTTCTTCAACGTCGACAAGAAGCCGTTCAACAATCTGTATGCGCGCCAGGCGGTGCTGGCCGCGCTGGACGACCGCGCGCTGTCCCGTCTGGACAGTGGATTCATCACCCCGGACTGCCACCTGATTCCGCTTGGGATCGTCGGGCACTCCACGCCGTCGAGCTGCCCGTACCACAACCCAAACGGCCCACCCAACATGACCGAGGCCAAGGCGCTCATGAAGAAGTCGGGCATGATCGGCCAGCCGGTCACGGTGTGGGGCGAGGAGCGTAGTCCGCGCAAGCAGTGGACCGACTACTACACGCAGGTCCTGAACCAGTTGGGCTTCAAGGCCACGGAGAAAATCATCAACTCCGGCGTGTACTTCACGACGATCGGCAGCCCCGGTACCAAGCCGCAGACCGGCTTCGGGGACTGGGTGCAGGATTTCCCGAACCCTTGGGACTTCATGCAGCTGTTCGCGGGCAACGCGGGTTCGTCGCTGAACTACGGTTACGTCAACGACCCTCACTACAACAGCACGCTGAACAAGCTCTTCCAGCAGCCGCCGGAGAAGGTGGCCAGCCAGTGGCAGGCGCTTGATCAGTACGCCGTGAAGAACGCCTACTACGCGGCCTACGGCCACGAGGACTTCCCGAAGTTCTATTCCGACAGGTTGAACTTCAACACGGGCGTGATGTCGGTCGAGTACCAGACCGACCTCACGAGCCTCGAACTCAAATAGGCAGAAGAACGCGTAAGCCGGGAGGACGCTCGTCGTCCTCCCGGCGCCGCGCCCTGGAGTGCAGGTATAAGCTGCGCCCCCAGCCATGTCCGTAGACCCGTCTCTACGCTCCGCGCCCGAGCCGCTTGATCCCGGCCTGACTGGTGGAGAAATCGAGCCGGGCGAGGATCCGCCCAGCGCCGAAGCTGGCCAGACCGCCGCGATCGGCCCGTGGAAGCTCGCCGGACGCCGGCTGCGCCGCAACAAGGTGGCGCTGGTGTTTCTCGCACTGTTCATCCTGCTTGTGGTCGTGTGCCTGCTGGCGCCGGTGTACTCGCAGGACATCGCTCACATCGCCCCCAACCAGGGCAACCCGACCGGCACCATCAAGGTGGGCGGCAAGACAGAGAACATCCTGTCCCTGTCCGGCCTGCCGATCGGCCCGACGTATACGAGCCATTACTTCTTCGGTGCCGACACCGAGGGACGGGATCTGGCCGTCCGGTTGCTGTACGGCGGCCGGACCTCACTTGAGATCGGCGCCATCGCCACCGTGATAATCATGGTGTTCGGCACCCTGGTCGGCCTGCTCACTGGCTACTTTCGCGGCTGGGTCGACGCCATCCTGCGACCGGTCATGGAGCTGATCTGGTCCTTCCCCGTGGTCATCCTCGGCGTCGCGCTGGGCACGGCGCTGGCGCTGGGCGGGATCGGCCCAATCCACGGCAACTCGATCCTCATCCCTGCCTTCATCATCGGGGTGATCTACATCCCCTACCTGGGCAAGCCGATCCGCGGCGAGGTGCTGCGCCTGCGTGAGCAGGACTTCGTGGAGGCGGCGCGCGTTCAGGGCATGGGGCCGTGGCGGATCATGCTCACCGAGATTCTGCCCAACGTTGCCTCGACGATCATCGTGTTCCTGCCGCTGATGCTGGCTTACGCGATCCTGCTCGAGGCCTATCTGTCGTTCCTCGGCGCCGGCGTGCAGCCCCCTAGCGCGTCCTGGGGCACGCTGATCTCCGACGGGCTGCAGTACATCGACTCAACGCCTTTCCTGTCGCTCATCCCGGGCGCGATGCTGGTGCTGACGGTGCTCAGCATCAACGTGTTCGGGGACGGTGTCCGTGACGCCCTTGACCCCCGCTCGCAGGTGCGGATCAAGTCCTGATGGCCCGCTTTGTCGCTCGCCGGATGGTGTCGGCCATCGCGCTGCTGTTCGCGACCTCGGTCGTCGTGTTCGGCATCTTCGAGGTGATCCCCTCCTACAACCCCGCCCGGGCGATCGCCGGACGCAACGCCAACCAGACCACGGTTCAGGAGGTGGCTAAGAAGTTCGGCTTCAACGAGCCGTTCTACGCCCAGTACGCCAACACGATGAAGCTGATCTTCACCGGCCAGGTGATCGACTACCAGGACGACCTCAACGTCGTCAGCCAGTTCAAGCAGCGGTTCGGGGCGACACTGTCGCTGGTCATCCCCGCCGGCCTGCTCTGGCTGCTCACTTCGATCTTGCTGGGTTCGATCAGCGCGCTGCGAGCCGGGAGGATCGCCGACCGGGCTCTGATGGTGCTGGCCATCCTCGGCGTGTCGATACCCGTGTTCCTGCTCGCGGAGGTGCTGCTCTACCTGCTCACCTTCAAGACCTCGATATTCCCCAACACCGGCTACGTGGGAATCACCGTCAGTCCGGTCCAGTGGGCCTACCACCTGGTCCTCCCCTGGTTCTCCATCGCCGTCCTGTCGGTGGGCTTCTACTCGCGCGTGCTGCGCTCGAACCTGCTCGACACGGTCAACCAGGATTTCGTGCGCACGGCCCGCGCCAAGGGCCTGCCCGCCCGGAAGGTTTTCGTGCGTCATGTCCTGCGCAACTCGCTGATGCCGATCATCACGATTTTCGGCCTGGACTTCGCCACCCTGCTGGGTGGCGCCGCGCTGGTCACCGAGGCGGTGTTCAACATTCCCGGCGTCGGCCAGTACGAGGCGCAGGCGATCGGCCAGCTCGATGTGCCGCCGATCCTCGTCGGAGCGATGTTCACGGCCTTCTTCGTCGTCCTGTTCGGCGCGCTGGCCGACATCCTCTATGCGTTCCTCGATCCCCGGATCCGGCTTAGCTGATGGCCGAACGATTGCTCGACGTGGAGAGCCTGCAGGTCTCGTTCGCCACCGAGGACGGGCTGGTGCGTGCGGTCGACGACGTCTCGTTCACCGTCGACCGGGGCGAGGTGGTGGCGATCGTCGGCGAGTCTGGCTCCGGCAAATCAGTCAGTGTGATGACGCTGATGGGCCTGACCCGCGGCCCCAACTCCCGCTTCGGCGGCTCGGCGCGCCTGCTGGGCAAGGAGCTGATCAGCGCCCCGGAGCGCGAGCTGGAGCGGATCCGCGGCAAGGAGATCGCGATGATCTTTCAGGACCCGATCTCCTCGCTCAGCCCGGTGCACCGGATCGGCGACCAGATCGTGGAGCAGATCCGTGCCCACGAGGACATCTCCAAGGGGGCCGCCTTCGACCGGGCGGTGGAGCTGATGGAGCGTGTGGGCATCCCGCGTGCCGCCGACCGAGCCCGCGCATACCCGCACGAGTTCTCAGGGGGGATGCGCCAGCGCGCGATGATCGCCATGGCCCTGTCGCTGTCGCCCAGCGTGCTGATCGCCGACGAGCCCACGACGGCACTCGACGTGACGATCCAGGCGCAGATCCTGGAGGAGGTCAAGCAGCTCAGCGGCGCGGGCGAGAGCGGCGTCATCTTCGTGACCCACGACCTCGGTGTGGTGGCCGACATCGCCGACCGTGTGATCGTCATGTACGGCGGCCGGGTGGTCGAGCAGGGCACGCTGGACGAGATCTTCTACGACCCCCAGCACCCCTACACGTGGGGGCTGCTCGGTTCGATCACCCGCATGGACCGGGAACCGCCCCGCCGGCTCCCCTCAATCCCGGGACTGCCACCATCGCTGGTCAATCCTCCGGAAGGCTGCCACTTCCGGCCCCGCTGCCCGCACGAGTTCGATCAGTGCGCCAAGGTGCCCGGGCTGGAGACTCGCGCGGACGGGAGCCCTGAGCACAAGGATCGTTGCTGGCTGTCGGTGGAGGAGAAGCGCAAGCGGCGCGTCGTCGAGGACCAGATCGGCCTGGCCCGGGAGACGGTGATCGGATGAGCTCCGAGGACGCACCGCAGCGCAGTCAGGCAGGCGCCGAAGACAGTCCGGAGCGCGACCACGCAGGTACCGACTCCGTTACGGCGGCGTCCAGACCGTCGACCAACGGCAAGCCACTGATCGCGGCCCAGCACCTGAAGCTGTACTTCCCGGTCAAGTCGGGCGTGCTCATCGACCGCACGATCGCTCACGTACACGCCGTGGATGACGTCTCGCTGGCGCTCACCGAAGGCCAGACGCTCGGCGTGGTGGGGGAGTCCGGGTGCGGCAAGAGCACGCTGGCCCGCTGCATCGTGCGCCTGCTGGAGCCGACCGAGGGCATCCTGCGCTTCCGCGACCGGGACATCACACATCTCGGGCGCCGGCAGCTGACCTCGTTTCGGACCGAGGTGCAGCTCGTTTTCCAGGATCCGGTCTCCTCGCTGAATCCGCGCAAACGCGTCGGTCAGATCGTCGGCACGCCGCTGCGCCTGCACGGAATGGACCGCGACCAGGCGTCGGCCCGGATCCGGGAGCTGCTCGACCGGGTCGGGCTCAACCCCGAGCATGTGAACCGGTTCCCGCACGAGTTCTCTGGCGGCCAGCGCCAGCGCATCGGGATCGCACGAGCTCTGGCGCTAGACCCACGCCTGATCGTCCTCGACGAGCCCGTGTCCGCCCTGGACGTCTCGATTCAGGCGCAGGTGATCAACCTGCTCGACGACCTCCAGGACGACTTCGGGCTGTCATACGTGTTCATCGCACACGACCTGTCGGTCGTGCGCCACGTGTCCGACTGGATCGCCGTCATGTACCTGGGCAAGATCGTGGAGCTCTCGCCTGCCCGGGAGCTGTATGACAAGCCGATCCATCCGTACACCGAGGCGCTCCTGGGCGCCATCCCGATTCCCGATCCCAAGGAGAACCGGGCCCGTGAGCGGTTCGTGGTCGGAGGGGAGCCGCCCAACCCGATCAACCCTCCGCAGGCCTGCCGCTTCCACACCCGATGCCCGCGGGCCACCGACGTCTGCCGTACGGTCGAGCCACCGCTGGCCGAGTATCCGCGCGGTCACGTCGCGGCCTGCCACCACCCGATGAGTGTCAGCGAGGACGAGGTGAGTCGCGCCACCCGCTCGCCTCTCAGTCCCGTGAGCTCGGGAAGGCTTCTGCCCAATGGCCAGGAGGCGCCGGAGGGATCCGAAGCCACTGCCTGAGCGCCTTGCCGCGCCGGCGCTGCTGGCGACCTGCGTGCTGGCCGCCGGTTGCGGGTCGGCCAGCCACCCGCGCGAGCCGCCTGCGCGGCGGCTGTGCTCGAAAACGCAGGCCGCGGCGGCCAGCGCCCTGCGCAGCCACATTCGCGTGAGGATCCTGAGCGCACAGCCGTCCTACATCCAGTGCCGGCTGGCCGGCGGCGGCCTGGTGGCGGCCGTCGAGGCGCAGACCTCCGACCAGGCCTGGGTTGAGTTCGACACCGAGCAGAGCCACTATGCCCAGGTGTTCGGACCCAGCTCGGTCCACAACAAGAACGAGCAGCCGCAGAACGTGACCGGCGTCGGGCCCCAGGCGTTCTGGGTGCCCGCGCAGCGCGAGCTGGTGACCACCAACGCCCAAGAGGGAGCTACCGGCACCTACGTGACCGTATCGGTGACTCACCACCGGCGGGGCGCCGGCTCCAGCCTCGGCGTCGCCTCAGCCGTGGCCCGTGCCGCGCTCGCGGCAAGTCCTCCCGCTCGATGACCCCGCGGCCGATGATCACGCGGCCGAGCGATCAGCCAGAGCCGCTGGCGATTCTCCTACTGCCGGCGGCGCTGGAGCAGTTCGAGCTCGCCGACCACGCCCGGGAGCTGCTCACGATCCCGCGGGTGATCGCCCTGGAGCCGTCGCGCCACCGCACCCCGCGCCTGCTGCGTGACGCTGCGCCGCTGCGCCAGGCCCGCCGCCTGCGCTTCCCGGGCCGGCCGACGGTGCTCGTGGTCTACCACCCCGAGCAGTATCGCCTGGCCCGGGCGCTGCTGACTCGCTATCAGGGTGCCGAGCTGTGGTATGTGCGCCGCGACCTCGACCAGCTCGGACCGCTCCCCTCATCCCGGGCCGAGGAACTGCGGGAGCTGGACGAGCTGGCCTCCGAGCGGGCCACTCCCGAGCGAATGCTGTCCCCCGAGCTGGACTCGGTGGTCGCGGGCTCCCGGCTGCGCTTGCATCTGCAGGCGCTGGGGATCATCTCGCCCCACCCGTTCGTGCCGGGAGGACGCGCGGGACGGCTCTCACGCTAGCCTCCGGCGCATCGATGGGCCAAGCGAGTCGCCGAGGGTGAGCCAGAAGGCGCTGCACGACCTGCGCGAGCAGTTGCGCAGTGATCCGCCGAGCGCCGTGGTGGCGCTGGCCGAAAAGGACCTGCACCACCTGGCGGAGGCGATCCGCACCGCTCGGGCCCGGCAGGCGGCCGCGCTCGAGCATGCCGCCGATCAAGGCTTCAGCTACGTGCCGCGGCTGTTGCGCGGGCCGATCCGGCGGATCGTCAGATGAGCGTCAGCCGCCAGAGCATCGAGAGTCGGGCCGAACTGCTCAAGCTCGCCCGGTTGCTCGGACGGACCCCGGACGAGCTCGCCTATCTCGAGGCCGTCAGCGTGGTGGAGCTCCGCCAGCTGCGCGAGCAGGTCACCGAAACCCTGTTCGACTCGCATCTGGGGGCTCTGAAGCGGTTGGCCTCGGCCAGCCGGCTGCTGCCCGTCGGCGTTGTCGCCCAGATGGGAGAGAAGGTGTTCGGTCCGCTGCTCTCGGCTCGCATCACCGGCCTTCTGGATCCGGATCGGGCGGTCGATGTCGGTTCTCGGCTGCCCGACAGCTTCCTGGCCGACGTGGCCGTCGAGCTCGACCCGCGCCGGGCCACCGCAGTGCTCGCGCGGATTCCCGCCGACCGGATCGCCGCGATCACCCGGGAGCTGCTGGCCCGGGGGGAGTTCGTGACCATGGGCCGGTTCGCGGGCCACCTTCCCGACGAATCGCTGCACGCGGCGGTCGACGTGTCCGGTCCGGATGATCTGCTCCAGGTGGCCCTGGTCCTGGAGAACAAGGAACGGCTGGGCGATCTCCTGGAGATGCTGGGACCGGAGCGAACCGATCAGATCCTGGAGGCCGCCGACCGGGCGGAACTGGGACCCGAGGCGCGGGAGCTGCTGGAGCAGGCGTCGGCCTGATCGGTCCCGCGCAGGAGAAACGAGTGAACGAGCTTGACGACGGCGACCGCTACGCGGGCACCCGTTCGGGTTCGGCCTCGCGCTCGCGCGGCTCCGGGCCGATCGTCTCGCCGTGGCGGTACATGCCTCCCCGCATCAGCGAGGCGGCGGCCGCCACCAGGCAGGCGACGATCGCGAACGCGAAGGCCAGGTGCAGGCCGCTACGGAACGGTCCGGAGATCAGCTGAGGGAAGAACGAGCGGCCGGTGAGCACGGCCTGGTTGTGCGCCGAGAGCGCCGCCAGCACGTGGTGCCCGGCCAGGTTCTGGATCGGGTTGTAGCCGAGGAAGGCGGCGAACAGGACCGACACGGGCGGGGCCTGGCTGATCACGTGCGCGGCACCGTGGCTGACCCCATGGGCCTCCAGACCGGTCGACAGGGTGTGGGGCAGGCTGCTGGCCAGCCCCGCGATCATCAGCGAGAAGAAGATGCCGACCGACAGCACCTGGGCGGAGTTCTGGAACGTCTGGTTCATGCCGCCGCCCACGCCGCGCTCGCCCGGGGGCAGGCTGTTCATCACGGCCGCCCGGTTGGGAGAGGAGAACATCCCCATCGAGATCCCGTTGAACAGCAGGATCGCTGCGAACGCCGTATAGGAGAAGTTGGTCGGCAGCAGCCACAGCAGTACGAAGCTGAGCGCCGCGCCCACCATTCCGCCGGTGGCAAACCACCGGGCGCCGAAGCGATCTGACAGGTAGCCCGAGGTGGGGCCGGAGAGGAGCATCCCCAGCGTAAGCGGGAGCATGTACAGGCCGGCCCGCAGCGGCGTCTGGGTGAAGTCGACGCCGTGCTGGGGCAGCCAGATGCCCTGCAACCAGATGATCAGCATGAACATCAGGCCGCCGCGCGCGACGGCCGACAGGAAGGTGGACAGCGTGCCGAACGTGAACGCACGGATCTTCAGCAGGGGCAGGCGGAACATCGGATCGGCGGACCGGCGTTCGACGATCGTGAACACCACCAGGCAGGCCAGGCCGGAACCGAGCAGGGCCAGGACGCGGGGGCTGGCCCATCCGGTGGAGTGGCCCCCCCACGGCCGGATGCCGTAGGTGATGGAGACCATGATCAGGATCAGCCCGACGGCAAAGGTGACGTTGCCGGGCCAGTCGATCCGGGCCTGGCGCGGCTCTGAGAGCTCGCGCAGCTTGAGGTAGGCCCACACCGTCCCGAACAGTCCCACGGGCACCGAGATCAGGAACACGAGCCGCCAATCGATCGGCGCCAGGATCCCCCCCAGCACGAGGCCGACGAACATGCCGCTCACCCCGACGATGTTGTTGATGCCCAGCGCCATGCCCCGCTGGTTGGAGGGGAAGGCGTCGGTCAGGATGGCCGCGGAATTGGCCAGCAGGAAGGCTCCGCCCACCCCCTGAACCAGGCGCAGGATGATCAGATAGATGGCTCCGGCCGCGCCGGTCATCCAGTCCACGGTCAGAAGCAGCGACGCCACCGTGTAGATGACGAAGCCCAGGTTGTAGACCTTGACCCGCCCGAACATGTCTCCGAGCCGGCCCAGGCTGACGATCAGCACGCTGGAGACGACGAGGAACCCGAGGATCATCCACAGCAGGTAGAAGCTGTTCTGCGGGTCGAGGGGATCGAGGTGGATGCCGCGGAAGATGGCGGGCATGGCGATCAGGGTGATCGACGCGTCGAGGGTGGCGAGGAGGATGCCCAGCGTGCAGTTCGAGAGGGCGATCCACTTGTAGCGGTCGCCGCGGGGATCGCCGGTGGCCGGCACGCCGCCACCGTTCGCGCTCGCCGGTATACCGTTACTCCGTGCCACTTCGAAGAGTCTACAGGGAAACTGAACAGTTTGCCTGATGATCGTCCTATACTGCCGACCATGGACACGGTGCTCGACAGCAGTCTCCTGGCCAGCGACCTCCGGGTCGTGCTCGGTCAGCTCATGCGTCGCCTGCGGGGCGAGCACCGCTTCTCGATCTCCCAGGGCGCCGTCCTCGGCCGCCTCGATCGTCAGGGAACGAGTTCGATCGGCGAACTGGCCACCGCCGAGCGCGTCCGGCCTCAGTCGATGGCACAGACCGTGTGCGATCTCGAGGGGCTCGGCTTGATCGCCCGCCGTCCCGACCCTGCCGACGGCCGGCGCGTCCTCGTCGAGCTCACGGAATTGGGATCCCAGACCCTGGCCGAGGACCGGCGCAAGCGCGAGGGCTGGCTCGCCCGCGCCATCGCCGACGATTTCTCGGGCGAGGACCAGGAAGTGCTGCAGCGCGCGGTGGTGCTGCTGCGGCGGCTCGCCGATTCGTAGCTACTCG
>DASZMP010000158.1:0-12253 GCA_035551795.1 Solirubrobacteraceae bacterium
GGCGAGGTCATCACGGTGCCGGTTCGCTCGGTGCTCAAGTGCGAGGCTCCGACCGGCGTGTGCCAGGCCTGCTACGGCCGCTCCATGGCGAGCGGCAAGCTGGCCCAGATCGGTGACGCGGTGGGCATCATCGCCGCCCAGTCGATCGGCGAGCCGGGGACGCAGCTGACGATGCGGACGTTCCACACCGGCGGCGTCGCCGGCGCGGACATCACGCACGGCCTGCCGCGTGTCGTGGAGCTGTTCGAGGCCCGGCGGCCGAAGGGCCTGGCCAAGATGGCTCCGGTCGACGGGGTGGTCTCGGTCGAGGACTCCGACAAGGCGATCACGGTGGTCATCACCGATGAGGCCGGCGAGGAGCACCGCGAGACGTTCCCGAGGCGGACGCTGCTCTACGTCGAGAATGGTCAGAAGGTGACGGTGGGCCAGCAGCTCAACGAGGGCTCGCTGTATCCACATGACCTGCTCGCCTACGGCGGCAAGACGCCGGTGCAGCGGCGTACGAACACCGAGCTGTACCTCGTGCGCGAGGTCCAGGAGGTCTACAAGTCCCAGGGCGTCGACATCAACGACAAGCACATCGAGCTGATCGTGCGCCAGATGCTGAAGAAGGTCCGGGTCGACCAGAAGGGCGACACCGACCTGCTTCCCGGACAATTTGTCGACCGCTACGAGTACGCCAAGATCAACAACGCCGTGATGGAAGCCGGTGGTGAGGCGGCCCAGGCCGAGGAGATCATCCTGGGGATCACCAAGGCCTCGCTGAACACGGACTCGTTCCTCTCGGCGGCGTCCTTCCAGGAGACGACGAAGGTGCTGACCGACGCGGCACTGGAGGGCAAGATCGACCGCCTCAACGGCCTCAAGGAGAACGTGATCATCGGCAAGCTGATCCCAGCCGCCACCGGGCTCAAGCGCTACCGGCGAATCGAGATCGAGCCCTCGGAGCCGCTGCCCCGCGGGATCGATGAGGTCGGCCTGCTCGATCACGACGACCTGGCGGCTGAGCTGGGCCTGTCCGACGGCGAGACGCTCGGTGGCTTCGGCGGCATCGAGGCGGACCTGTCCGACCTCGAGGACATCTCAGGCGGGGGATCGTCGTATGGATTCGACGAGTTCGCCGACCTGGATCTGCCACCCTCCGACGGCGGCTCTTCCAACGGACACGAGTAGTCGCGTGGGGCCGGCCCGCCAGCCGGCCCCACTCACGTCAGCAGGACCCGAACCGCCCCGGTCTTATACCGGGGTGGTTCTATCTTGAGGTTCGGCGGCTAGAGTAATCCGGCTCGTGCGCCCATCGGGCTCACGGGCGGTCCGCGCAACGCCCACGTCCCCTCCCACGATCGAGACGGCCTCCATCGGTTCACCGCAGGATTCCCCGCTCGCGCTCCAGCACGCGGCGCGACAGCTGCGTGACGTGGAGAGCGTGCTGCTCGAGCGCTACCGCGCGGCGCTCCAAGGATCCGTGCTGGAGCTGGTTCCCGGAGGCAGCCGCCTGACCGAGGAGCTCGTTCATCAGGCCCGGGCCTATATCGGGATCGGGCCGTCCCCAGCTGTCATCAACGTGTGCCGGCAGGTGTACCTGGCCGGCCGTTTCCTGGTCTCCGACATCGGCGACCTCGAGCAGTTCGAGCCGGGCGGCTTCGATGTGGTGTTCGCCGGGCGCTGCGCGATCGACAACTTGGGCACTGAGCGGCGGCGGGGCCTGTTCGAAGCGGTGCACCGAGTGCTGGGTCAAGGAGGACTGTGGATCTTCTCCTCGCACAACGCCGCCTCTCCGGAGCTCCAGCAGTTCGCCGCCCCGTCGTCCGGGCGCCGCCAGCGCGGGCTGCTGCGCGGGCTGCGCCTGCGCTCCTCACGCGCCCCGATGGATGAGCGCGAGCTCGGCGACGAGTTGCTGACCGGGATCGACGGGGACCCATCGGCCGGCCCCTACCGGATCACCCG
Organism: Solirubrobacteraceae bacterium; assembly: GCA_035551795.1. Classification (GTDB taxonomy): domain Bacteria; phylum Actinomycetota; class Thermoleophilia; order Solirubrobacterales; family Solirubrobacteraceae; genus Palsa-465. The sequence continues at coordinate 1,948 of DASZMP010000158.1, forward strand.
CGAGGCCCAGGAGCAACAGCTGGCGGAGCTTGGCTTCGAGCTGGGCGAGTGCATCGACCTCGGGGGCCACCAGGTTTCCTCGGACGCTCCGGCCTCCGAGTCGCCCGAGCTGCACTACGTGGCCCGCCCGGCGCTGCCCGGCGGATCAACGCCACCGGCCGGCGGTGGCGGCGTTGCTATGTGAATCCGGATTCACTATCGTGGCCGGATGGCCACCACGCATATTTCCGATCCGGCCCGGGAGGTTTTCAACCAGTCCCCGCCCTTGGAGCCGCTGAACCTGTTTGACACCGATGTTCCGTTGCAGGAGGCGCTCGATCGGGAGGGAGGGGAATGGGGCATCGACCGGGCGCGCGAGGCGGGGGCCGTGGCCGGGAGCCAGGAGGCCCGTGAGCACAGCCGCCGGGCCGAGCGCAACGAGCCGATCCTCCGCACGCACGACCGCTTCGGCAATCGCATCGATCAGGTCGACCTTGACCCCTCGTGGCACTGGCTGTTGCGCGGGGCCATCGAGCGCGGGATGGCCGGGCTGCCCTGGCGGGAGAGCCGCCCGGGGGCGCACGTCGTGCGGGCGGCCCTGTTTGCCCTGTGGGGACAGGTCAACGACGGGGTCATGTGCCCGGTGTCGATGACCTATGCGGCCGTCCCGACCCTGCGCGATGGAGCCCCGGAACTGGCCGACATCTGGGAGCCGCGGCTGACCGCCGGGGACTACGGGCGGGGGGCCCTCGCCGGCATGGCGATGACCGAGCGTCAGGGCGGCTCGGACGTTCGGGCCAACATCACGCGGGCCGACGAGGCGAGTGACGGCGTCTACGAGCTCCACGGTCACAAGTGGTTCTGCTCCTATCCGCCGTGCGACATCTTCCTCGTGCTGGCCCAGACCTCCGGCGGGCTGTCCTGCCTGCTGGTGCAGCGCGGCCCGGGCATGGAGTTCCAGCGCCTGAAGGACAAGCTCGGGACGCGCTCGCTCCCCTCCAGCGAGGTCGAGTTCCGGGGTGCCCGCGCCCAGCTGGTCGGCGAGGAGGGCCGGGGCGTGCCGGCGATCATCCGGATGGTCAACCACACCCGCCTCGATTGCATGCTCGGAGCCGCGGCCGGCTGCCGGCGGGGAACGGTGGAGGCGATCCACCACACTCGCCACCGGAGGGCATTCGGAGAGCGGCTGGTCGATCAGCCGGCGATGCGCAATGTCCTGGCCGACCTCGCCCTGGACTCCGAGGCGGCCACGGCGGCGGCGCTGCGCGTGGCCCGCGCCTACGACGAGGGGGATGATGGCCGCGACTTCCGCCGGTTCGCCACGGCGATCATGAAGTACTGGCTGTGCAAGCGGGCACCGGCCCATGCGGCGGAAGCGCTCGAATGCCTGGGCGGTAACGGCTACGTGGAGGACTCCGGGATGCCCCTCCTGTACCGGGGCGCGCCGCTGGGATCGATCTGGGAGGGCTCGGGCAACGTGGCGGCGCTGGATGTGCTGCGGGCGATGATCCGCGAACCGGCGGGCCTTCCCGCCTTCCTGGGCGAATGCGAGCTGGCGGCCGGCGCCGACGCCCGGTTCGACGCCCACCTGACCAAGCTCCGCGATCGCCTCGGGAGTCTGGGCTCGGAGGGCGATCCGCAGTTCCAGGCGCGGCGAATCGTTGAGGATCTGGCGCTGGCGCTGCAGGCGTCGCTGCTCGTCCGCCACAGCCCGGCGGCGGTGGCCGACGCATTCTGTGCGCGCCTGAACGGAGATGGCGGGCGGGCCTACGGGACGCTGCCGGCGAGCGTCGATGCCGGGGCGATCATCGACCGCGCCTACCCGGTCTAGACGGATGACCGCGGTGGCGCCCACGCGCCGGCGGCTGCTGGACGCCGCGCGGGAGCTGGTGGAGGAGGGGGGCTACGGCGCCGCGTCGGTCCTCGCCGTGGCCGAGCGCGCCGGTGTGGCCGCCGGGACGCTCTACCGGCACTATCCCTCCAAGGAGGATCTGTTCGTCGAACTGTTCCGCTCGGTATGCGACCGCGAGCTGCAGGAGATGCAGGCCGCGGCTCAGGCACCGGGCCGGGCCACCGATCGGCTCCTCGGCGTCCTTGAGACGTTCGCCCGCCGAGCGCTGCAACGCCCGCGGCTGACCTGGGCGCTCACTGCCGAGCCTGTCGATCCGGCCGTTGATGCGGAGCGGCTCGCCTACCGAGCCACCTACGCGCAGCTGCTGGCCGAGTGTCTGCGCGATGCCGTGGCGGCCGGGGAGCTTCCGCCGCAACCCGAGGATGTGATCGCCGCGGCGCTGGTCGGAGCCTGTGCCGAGGTGCTGGTCGGACCGCTGGCCGCGACCGGCGCCGATGCGGAGCAGACCGTGTCCATGCTGATGGGGTTCATCGGCCGGGCGGTCGGAGCGTGAGTGACGGCGCCGTCCGTGTGCAGCGCGCCGGTCCGGTGTGGACCGTGCTCCTGTCGCGGCCCGAGCGGCGCAATGCCGTGGATGGGCCGACCGCCGCCGCCCTGACCGATGCCTTCCGGAGCTTTGACGCCGACCCGGAGGCTGCGGTGGCTGTCCTGTACGGGGAGGGCGGGACGTTCTGCGCCGGCGCCGACCTGAAGTCCGTGGGGACCCCGGCGGGCAATCGGGTGACCCCCGTCGGCGAGGGCGACGGCCCGATGGGTCCGACTCGCCTGCGGCTGAGCAAGCCGGTGATCGCGGCGGTGGCCGGCCACGCGGTGGCCGGAGGACTCGAGCTGGCCCTGTGGTGCGATCTCCGTGTAGCCGAGGCCTCATCGGTGTTCGGCGTGTTCTGCCGGCGCTGGGGAGTGCCCCTGATCGACGGCGGCACGGTCAGGCTGCCCCGCCTGATCGGGTTGAGCCGGGCCATGGACCTGATCCTCACCGGCCGCCCGGTGGACGGCGCCGAGGCACTGCGCATCGGCCTCGCCAACCGGGTGGTGCCGGACGGCACGTCGCGGGCGGCCGCCGAAAAGCTGGCCGGCGAGCTGGCCCGCTTCCCGCAGACCTGCCTGCACGAGGATCGCCTGTCCCTGCTCGAGCAGCAGGGCCGGCCCGAGGCCGACGCGCTGGCGCAGGAGTTCGAGCACGGCCTGCGCTCGCTCGGGGACGTTCAGGCGGGCCTCGAGCGCTTCCGCCAGGGCGCCGGCAGGCACGGCAACTTCGGGGATTAGCCGGCGCCCGCGCTGCTCGGCGCGGAAAACCTGACCGTTCGAAGATAGGATCCGCGCATGGCGCTCCTGTGCGTGCGCGGTCCCCTGAAGAAGCTGGCCGGAGGTGAGGGCCGACACGAGCTGGACGGCGGCACGGTCGGCGAGCTCCTCGAGCGCCTCGAGGATCGACATCCGGAGCTGCGCGGCTGGATCCTCGACGAACGGGGCCGCATCCGGCGCCACATCAACGTGTACGTGAACGGCGATCAAGGGGAGGGTCGGACGCCGGTCGGGGAGGGCGACCGGATCGACGTGCTGCCCGCAATCTCGGGAGGCGAGAGGTGACGGAACTGCTGGTGGGCACCAAGAAGGGGCTGTTCGTCCTGGAGGGCGAGACAGGCGGCGAGTTCCGCATCGCGACCCGGGCGTTCGCCGGCGAGCCGGTGGACTATGCGGTCCGGGACACTCGGACCGGACGGGCGTTCGCGACGGCCACCAACCCGTTCTACGGCCCCAAGATCTGGTTCGCCGACGACCCGGGCGGGGAGTGGACCCAGGCTCAGGGTGTCGAGCTTCCGAGCGGTGGTGAGGCGGCCCTGGAGCGGATCTGGGTGATCGCCCCGGCCGAAGCCGCTGGCCGCCTGTATGCGGGCGGGGACCCTGGCGTGCTCTTCCAGAGCGACGATGGCGGTGAGACCTGGGAGCTCAACCAGGCGCTGTGGAACCACCCGACGCGGCCACGCTGGCAGCCGGGGGGCGGTGGGCTGTGCCTGCACTCGATCGTGACCTGGCCGGGTCAGCCCGAGCGGCTGACCGTCGCCATCTCGGCTGCCGGGGTCTGGCACACGGAGGACGGTGGCGAGTCCTGGAGGACGGGCAACGAAGGCCTGATGCCCCGTTACCTGCCCGAGGCCGGCGACGCGCAGCCTCTGGCCCTGTGCGTCCATCACATCGAGCGGGCGCCTCGCCGCCCCGACCGTTTGTTCCTCCAGTTCCACGGCGGCGTCTACCGGTCCGACGACGCCGGCCGGTCCTGGGAGGAGATCGGGCGCCCGCTGCCATCCGACTTCGGTTTCCCGCTGGCCGTCGATCCTGCCGATCCCGACAGCGCCTTCGTGATTCCGCTGGTGGCCGACATGGACCGCACGACGCCCGAGGGGCGCGTGCGCGTGTATGAGACCCGGGACGCCGGGTCCACCTGGGAGCCGCGGGGCGACGGGCTGCCGAGCGCCGACGCGTATCTCACCGTGCTCCGACTGGCCCTGGCCCGTCGCGGGGAGGGGGAGACGATGGAGCTGTACTTCGGGTCGACCACCGGCGAGGTGTTCGGATCGGCCGATGCCGGGGGCAGCTGGCGCACCCTGGCCGCACTGCTGCCGCCGGTGTTCGCGGTCACCGCCGCCTGATGCCACAGCTCCAACGCACTTCGCCCGTCCAGGTATCACGCAGCTCTGACCCGGCGCTTAGATAGCGCTAAGGCGAACTCGCCATCGTGGTCTCGGATGGCGACTTCGGTCATGCCCGCGGCCCAGACGTCCAGTTTGGTCAAGGGGACTCACGGGAATGCCGAATACATTCGCACGGTCGAGGACCCCGATCCGGCCGAGTCACCTCACCGGCCGACCCGCTCCTAGACCCGCGCCTCTCACCACATGACTGAAATCTTCGGCATCCTGCTTGCGCTCACCTGCGCGCTGACCACCAATCTGGGCTTCCTCTACAAGCACCGCGGCGCCTGCAAGGCACCCGCGGTCGACTTCCGCCATCCCCTGCGGTCGGGCCGGACCCTGTTTGCCTCGCCACTCTTCTCGATCGGCATGTTGATCGCCGCCGGCTCGTGGCTGTGCCATGTCGGCGCCATGGCGATGATCCCGCTGTCGGTCGTCCAGGCGGTTCTGGCGGGCGGCGTCGTTCTGCTGGCCGTGATGGCCGAGCGAATGCTGGGGCTGCGAATCGGCCAGCGCCAGTGGTTCGGACTGGCCATGACCGCCGGAGGTCTCGTGCTCCTCGGGCTCTCCCTGCCGGCGGTGCACGGGAGCCATTCCCGCTTCTCGCCGTCCGGGATGATCGCCTTCGAGGCGATCCTGGTGGCGGTGGGCACCCTCCTGATCATGGGCCCGCGCATCGGCGCGCCCAGCCATCGCCACGGGGTCATGTTCGGCGCCGCCTCCGGGATGCTGTTCGGAGTCTCTGACATTTCGATCAAGGCGATGGCGGGTCTGGTCGGCGCCCATGGCGTGCTCGGCATCATCTCGCCCTGGCTGCTGGTGACGCTGCTGGCCTCGGTAGTGGCGTTCTTCTCCTCGGCCAAGTCCCTGCAGGACGGCGACCCGATTCCGGTCATTGCCGTGACCAGCACGGCGGCCACCGTGTCCGGCATCCTCGGTGGCATCGTCGTGTTCGGCGATCCCTTCCCCGCCCATCCGGCCGGGATCGTCGTCCAGTGCCTGGCCTTCTTCCTCGTCGTATTCGCCGCCTGGGTGATCCCCGCCCCGGCCCGGGCGTCCCGCCGGGGTGCTCCAGCGATCGCCTGAACCCCGGGCGTTCTTGACACCGCCGGGCCGAGCCCGTCAGCGCTCCGTCATCCCCTCGAGGATCACCCGGGCCACCAGCTCGGGGTCATCGTAGGTGGGGATGTGGCCGCAGCCTGGCAGCTTCACCAGCCGGGCGCCGGGGAGTTCAGCGGCGGCCCGCTGGGCCTGGCGAGGCAGCAGGAGGCGGTCCTTCTGCCCCCAGGCGATCGTCACGGGCACCCCCAACGACCGCCCGTGCCGGACGCTCCGATCGGTGGTGGCCCGGAGCGTGGGCCGGAAGTCCGCCGAATCGGCCAGCGCCCGGATCGAGCCCGCCACGTCCTCGACGGGCACGTTCTGAGGGTGTGCCACCAGCAGCCAGTAGGCGAGCCGCCGGAACCAGCCACGCTTGGCCAATCCGTCGGCTGCCGGGCGCAGCAGCCTGGCCACGCGGTGTATGGCGATCAGATTCGACCGAGACCAGACCGATTCGGCCCGGCTGGCGAATCCGGCCGGAGACACGGCGGTGACGGAGCTCACCCGATCGAGCCGGGCCAGCTCCAGCCCGACCCATCCGCCCAGCGAGTTGCCCACCACATGCGGGCGCTCGACGCCCAGCCCTCCCAGGAAGCCGGCCACTGCCTCGGCCAGCCCGCGAGGTCCCGGCTCGACCCCTGGCGGGAGGGGCGGCGAGTTGCCGAACCCCGGCAGATCTAGGGCGATCACATCGTTCCCACCCGCCAGCAGATCGAGCACCGGGTCCCACATCTGCCAGCGGCTCCCGATCCCGTGGATCAGCACCAGGGACCGCGAATCGCCCACGGCACCTCGGCCACGACGTTCGAAGTTCAGATCGACCATCATCTTGCTCCAACCTGTATATGTAGATCGCGGCGGTGCTGCCGCAGAGCACATAGGGTCCAGCTTCCTGGCCTCGCTATTTTGTACAAAACGGCCAGTTCTTTCTCGAGGGAGTCAGATGTCCACCACCGAAGCCGTCCACACCGCCAACACGACCCTGCAGGAGCTCGGACGTCGTCACCTGTGGATGCACTTCAGCCGGATGGGAGCCTACGACCAGCACGAGATCCCGATCATCGTGCGCGGCGACGGGCCCTATGTATATGACGAGCATGGCAAGCGCTACCTGGATGCGCTGTCGGCTCTGTTCTGCGTGAACATCGGCCACGGGCGAGCCGACATCGCCCAGGCCGGGGCCGATCAGGCCAAGGAGCTCGGCTTCTTCACCAACTGGTCCTACGCGCACCCGCGCGCGATCGAGCTGGCCGCTCGTGTCGCCGAGCTGGCCCCCGGCGATCTGAACCGCGTGTTCTTCACCAGCGGCGGCAGCGAGGCGGTCGAGTCCGCGCTGAAGCTCTCGCGCCAGTACCACCGCCTGACCGGCAAGCCGAACAAGTACAAGATCCTCGCCCGGGACATCGCCTATCACGGCACCAGCCTCGGCGCCCTGACCGCCACCCAGATCCCGGAGCTCAAGGAGCCGTTCGCGCCCCTCGTCCCGGGCGGCGTCACCGTGCCCAACACGAACATGTACCGCCATCCCGAGGGGACGACCGGCGAGGACCTCGCCAACGCCGTCGCCGAGACGATCGAGCGCGAGGGGCCCGACACGGTCGCCGCCCTGATCATGGAGCCCGTCCAGAACGCCGGCGGCTGCTTCCCGCCTCCGGAGGGTTACTTCAAGCGGATCCGCGAGATCTGCGACGAGTACGACGTGATCTTCATCTCCGATGAGGTGATCTGCTCCTGGGGCCGGCTGGGCGAGTACTTCGGCTCGGAGCGGATCGGCTACCAGCCGGACATCATCACCACTGCCAAGGGCCTGACCAGCTCGTATGCCCCGATGGGCGCCACGATCGTCTCCGACCGGCTGTTCGAGCCCTTCCATGCGGGCACCAACAGCTTCATACACGGGTTCACGTTCGGCGGCCACCCGATGTCCGCGGCGATCGCGATGGCGAACCTGGATGCGTTCGAGAACGAGGGCATCCTGGAGAACGTCCGCCGGAACGAGGGTCCGTTCCGGGAGATGCTCGAGTCGATGCGCGACCTGCCGATCGTCGGCGACGTGCGCGGCGTCGGGTTCTTCCACGCGATCGAGCTGGTCAAGGACAAGCAGACCAAGGAGACGTTCAACGACGACGAGTCAGAGACGCTCCTGCGCGGGTTCCTGTCCGGCGAGCTCTACCGGCGAGGCCTGATCTGCCGGGCCGACGACCGCGGTGACCCGGTGATCCAACTCTCGCCGCCGCTGATCTGCGGCCCCGAGCAGTTCGCCGAGATGGAGTCGGTGCTCCGCCCGGTGCTCACCGAGGCGGGCGAGCGGATGCACGTCCACTCGTAAGGCGCAGTCCGGAACATCGCGAGGCCGGGATCAATCAAGTGCTGACTGTCAGAGGCCTGGTGGAGGACATGGACCTCCGTGTGCTCACGGGCGAGTCCAACCTGGACATGCCGGTTCGGTGGGTCCACCTGTCGGAGTGGGCCGACCCCACTCCATGGCTGTCCGGCGGCGAGGTGCTGCTCACCGCCGGGATGCAGCTGGACACCCCGGCGGCCCAGCGGGACTACATCCGCCGGCTGGCCGAGCACCAGCTGGCCGGGCTGGGCTTCGGTACCGGTCTGGCGCACGACGACGTACCGCCGGCGCTCCTGGAGGCGGCCGAGGAGCTGGAGTTCCCGGTGTTCGAGGTCCCCTACGAGGTCCCGTTCATCGCGATCACCGAGTCCGCGTTCACGCAGCTGGTCAACGAGCAGTACGCGGTCCTGCGCCGGGCCATCGCGGCCCAGGAACGGCTGGAGCGGATCGTGCTCTCGCAGCGGGGCCTGGAGGCCCTGGCGGGGGCGCTGGCCACGCTGGTCGGGGCGGCCGTGCTGGTGTTCGACGGCCGCGGCGAGTTGCTGGCCAGGCACGCCTTCCGCCGTCCCATCGACCAGGCGCTGATGGACATCCTCCAGGGCGATCTGCGCGAGCGAGCCCGCCGGCGTGACGGGCGGCCGTTCATGCCCGGGGTGGAGGATCCGAGCCGGGCGCTGGCCCTGGCGGTGGCGGCCGACGGCGGTCCGAGCGTCCGGGCGGGGGCATCCAAGCCCGGCGACGTGGCCGAAGCCTGGCTGGTCGCGATCAAGGACACCGAGCCACTGTCTGACTTCGACCGGCTGACGCTGCGCCAGGCGGTGACGATCGTGGCCCTGGAGCTCCTGCGCGAGCGCGTGGCGGGCGACACCGAGCGGCGGCTGGCCGGCGACGTCCTGGCAGCGATGGTCAGCGGTGCGCTGGCCGGTCCCGAGCTGGGCCGCCGCCTGGAGCCGTTCGGGCTGCCCGAGGAGGTGGCGGCCGTCGTCATGTCCCCTCCGAGGCCGGGCCCGCGGGCCGCCGCAGCCGCGGAATCGGCGCTGGCCGGATCGCTGCGAGCCGAGGCCTGTCCCGGGCTGGTGGCCGCCAACGGGCGGCTCGTCTGCGCACTCATTCCCGGTGGTCCGGAGGATGACCTGGCGGCCCTGGCCGAGCGGGTGGCCGAGCGCGTGGAGGCCGAGCTCGGGGCGCCGGTCCAGCTCGGGCTGGGCCGGCCCGTCCCTGGGGCGGAAACCCGGCGCAGCTATCACGAGGCGCGCTGCACCCTGGAGGCGATGGCGCTCGGCTTTGACCGCGGCGGTGTCCCGAACGGCCGGGTGAACGGTGCCAACGGCAACGGTCACCCCGGTTCTGCCGTGCCCAAAGCCGGCAGGACCGCGAATGGCAGGACCGCCGGTCGCGTGGCCACCTACAAGGACCTGGGGTCCTTCCAGCTCCTACTCTCCCTGCAGGAGGACGAGGCGCTGAAGCTGTTCTGCGACTCGATCCTGGGTCCGATCGAGCAGAGCGAGGGACATTACGGCGGCGAGCTGATGCGCTCGCTCGAGGCTTTCATCGAGGAGAACGGCCAGTGGGAGCGGGCGGCGCGCCGCCTGTACTGCCACCGGCACACGCTCCGCTACCGCATCAGGCGGGTGGAGGAGCTGACGGGTCGCGATCTGGCTTCAGCCCGCGACAGGATCGAATTCTGGCTTGCACTACGAGGAAGGGAACTGGTGGCATGAAGGTTGGAGTCCCGACGGAGATCAAGACCGACGAGTACCGCGTCGCGCTGACGCCGGCCGGCGTGCGCGAGCTGGTTGACGTGGGCCACGAGGTGTACGTCCAGCGCGGGGCCGGGGTCGGGTCCGCCATCAGCGACGAGATGTACGAGGCCCAGGGCGCGGGCATCCTCCCCGACGCCGCCGCCGTGTTCGGCGAGAGCGAGATGATCGTCAAGGTCAAGGAGCCTCAGCCGGTCGAGGTCGAGATGCTGGAGCCCCGCCACACGCTGTTCACCTACCTGCATCTGGCCGCCGACGTGGAGCTGACGCACGGGCTGATGCGCACCGGCGCCACCTGCATCGCCTACGAGACGATCGAGGACTCGCGCGGACGCCTGCCGCTGCTCGCCCCGATGTCCGAGGTGGCCGGCAAGATCGCCACCCAGGCCGGTGCGTTCGTGCTCGAGAAGCCGCTGGGCGGCCGGGGCATCCTGCTGGGCGGAGTCCCGGGTGTGGCCGCGGCCAACGTGATGATCATCGGCGGCGGCGTGGTCGGGATGAACGCCGCCTTCATCGC
>DASZMP010000159.1:0-20586 GCA_035551795.1 Solirubrobacteraceae bacterium
CGAGAGCTTCTTGTGGATGTCCTGGGTGGTGAAGCCGTCGGTGCCCCGGGGGACAAGGAAGCCGCGGACACCGCTGTCGGTCCGCGCCCAGACCACGGCGACGTCGGCGATCGATCCGTTGGTGATCCACATCTTCTGGCCCTGCAGGATCCAGTCGCTGCCGTCACGGCGCGCCTGGGTGCGCATCGAGCCGGGATCCGATCCGGAGTCGGGCTCGGTCAGCCCGAAGCACCCGATCGCCTCCCCCTCGGCCATCGAGGGCAGCCAGCGCTGCCTCTGCTCCTCCGACCCCCACCGGTGGATGGCGTACATGGCCAGCGAGCCCTGCACCGAGACCAGACTGCGCACGCCGCTGTCGCCGGCTTCCAGCTCCATGCAGGCCAGGCCGTAGGCCGTGGCGCTGGCTCCGGCGCAGCCGTAGCCCTCCAGATGCATGCCGAGCACGCCCAGCCGGCCGAGCTCGCGCGCCAGCTCCCGCGGGATCGTGCCCTCCTCGAACCAGTCACCCACGTGGGGAACCACGCGATCCCGAACGAACGCGCGGACGGTGTCGCGGATGTCCCGCTCCTCGTCGGAGAGCATCGAATCGACGGCGAGGAAGTCCTCGGGGCGCACCTTCACGCGCTCGGGGCGGGGGCTGGCGGTGCTCATGGATGGCGGCTCCTGCGATTTGACCCTAGAGTTTCGAAGATCTAGGATTCTTGCAGATGCCCCCCGCTCTGCCAAGCCTCCGGGTGCTCGATTTCTCACGCGTCCTGGCCGGCCCGTACGCCACGATGATCCTAGGCGACCTGGGGGCTGAGGTGACTAAGATCGAGCGCCCCGGCGCCGGAGACGAGACCCGCGCCTGGGGACCTCCATACGACGGGGCCGGGAACGCCACGTACTTCCTCTCGGTCAACCGCAACAAGCGGAGCCTCGTGCTCGACCTCCGCCGGCCAGCCGATCTGGAGACGGCCCAGCACCTGGCCCGCGAGTCAGACGTCCTGGTGGAGAATTTCCGGCCCGGGCTGATGGACGAGCTCGGTCTGGGTTACGGGCAGCTGAAGCAAGACAACCCGGGCCTGATCTACTGCTCGATCTCCGGCTTCGGGGCCGAGGCGACCGACCTGCCGGGCTACGACCTGCTCGTCCAGGCACTGGGGGGCCTGATGAGCATCACCGGCCCGGCCGATGGACACCCCCACAAGGTGGGCGTGGCGCTGGTCGACGTCCTGGCCGGGCTGTTCGCCACGATCGGGATCCTGGCTGCGGTCACCCACCGCGCGACTTCCGGTGAGGGCCAGCGCGTCGAGGTCGACCTGCTCTCCAGCCTGCTGTCGGCGATGGTCAACCAGAGCGCGGCCTACACGGCGGCCGGCGTCGTGCCCGAGCGGATGGGCAACCGCCATCCGAGCATCGCCCCCTACGAGCCGCTCGCCTGCGCCGATGGCGAGCTGGTGGTGGCCGTGGGCAACAATCGCCAGTTCGCCTCGCTGTGCTCAGTTCTCGGCGCGCCTGAGCTGGCCCGGGACGCGCGCTTTGCCTCCAACGCGAGCCGGGTGGCTCACCGGGAGCAGCTGATCGCCGCCCTGGAACGGTGCCTGGCCGAGCGCCCAGCCTCCGAGTGGGCAACTGAATTGACCGAGGCACGCGTGCCCGCGGGCGTGGTCAACGACATCGCGGGCGCGTTCCGGCTCGCCGAGAGCCTCGGGCTGGACCCGATCGTCAGCCTGGCCAGCGAGGACGGAACCGAGGTCCGCCTCCCCCGCAACCCGATCCGCCTGTCCGCCACTCCCCCGGCCTACCGGCTCGCTCCCCCGGATCTGGATGGCTAGCGACGCGGCCGCGTCGGCCGGCTAGACGCGCACGCCGGCCATGTGCTGATGGACGAAGCTGACGGCCATCGCGCCCTCGCCGACCGCGGTCGCGCAACGCTTGGTGGAGCCCGAGCGCACGTCGCCGGCGGCGAACACCCCGGGGACGCTCGTCTCCAGCAGCCCGTCCGCTCCGGCCGCCTCCCCGGTGAGCACGAAGCCGTTCTCGTCGGTGGCCACCACGCCGCGGAGCCACGCGGTGCACGGCGAGGCACCGAGGAACAGGAACAGGAAGGACAGGCTGAGCCGCTCGCCGTCCTTGAGGGTGACCGCATCGAGGTGGCCGGCAGATCCGTGCAGTTCGGCCACCTCGCTGCGGTCGCGCACCGCCACTCCGTAGCGATCCAGATCCTGGATCAAGTAGTCGGACATGGTCTCGCGCAGGTCCGCACGCCGGTGCAGGAGCGTCACCAGCGCGCCGCCACGCGCCAGCCAGATCGCCGCCTGGGCGGCCGAGTTGCCGCCGCCGATCACGCCGACCCGGGTGGCGCCGCACAGGCGTGCCTCGGGAGGACCGGCGGCGTAGAAAACGCTCAGGCCCTCGTAGGCCTCGAGGTTGGCCACGGGCAGTCGCCGGTAGTCCGCCCCCGTGGCCAGTAGCACCGCCCGGGCACCCACGCAGTGGCCCTCCTCCAAACGCACGACGTGGACATCCTCGCCCGGCTCGAGCGCCACCGCCCGGTAGGGCGTACCCGAACGCGCGCCGAACTTCCGCGCCTGGGTGATCGCCCGGGTGGTCAGCTCGCTGCCGCTTATCCCGGCGGGGAAGCCGAGGTAATTCTCGATCCGTCGGGACGTGCCGGCCTGTCCGCCCAGCGCGCTGGCCTCGACAACCAGCGTGTCCAGGCCCTCGGAGGCTCCATAGACGGCCGCGCCCAGACCCGCGGGTCCCGCGCCGACGATCAGCAGATCGACCTCCTCGCGCGGCTTGAGCTCCAGTCCGATCCCCAGCGCCCGGGACACGTGACCGTGGCTGGGGTGGCGCAGCTCCGGACCGCCAGGAAGCCGAACCAGCGGCAGCTGTTCGGCACCCAGCCCGTCGACCAGCGCGCGGTAGGCCGGAAGCTCGCTGTCCAGCCAGGTGAACGGCAGCCGGTTGCGGCGCACGAAGTCGAGCATCGAGCGCGTGGGAGCCGATGTGTGCGGGCCGATGATCTGCACGCCGATTCCCTCGTAGGCCTGCAACAACTCCCGGCGCGCTACGAAGGCCGACAGGACCGTCTCGCTGAGCGGGCCGTCGTCATCGAGCAGGTCCCGCAGCTGCTCTCGCTCGACGGCGATGTAGCGCATTGCCTCGGTGACCACCGCGGTCAGGTAGACGGTCTGGCCAGACAGCAGACTGATCTCGCCCAGAAAGCCCGAGGCGCCATGGCGGACGATCTCCTGCCCGTCGGCGTCGAGAACCGCCGCCTCACCCTCCAGGATGGCGATGAACGGGTACCGGCGATCTCCCACCTGATACAGCACATCGCCCACGTTCGCGGTGCGCTCCTCGCCTAGCGCGGCCAGGTTGGCCAGTTGATCCGGGGACAGCAGTGGCTTGGCCGGGGTTACGCTCATGGGGCAAGCATGACGAACCCGTCAAGGGCAGCCCGGTGATGTTTGACGTGTGGGCCGCCGGCCCGCCGGCCGGCGCCCCACCACGAGTTCAGCTCACCCGGTGAACACCGGTGAGGTCGACGCCGTCGTGAACGTGACGTCCCTGCCGTGGACGGTGCCGGCCGAGTTCTCATACACGTGACCGCGATCGTCATCCAGATCGTTGTCCACCACCCCCTGATCGCCTTCCTCGTGATGGCTGCCTCGCTGCCTGGGCCGTCATCGTGGCTTCGCGGGACACGTTCGCCGGTCTGCCTCAGGCAGGCGAGCAGACCGCAAGTTGACCCGCCGAGCGCTTCTCTCACAGAATCGTCACTGGACTCGGCCCCGAGCGGGCAACATGGACCGAGATGGCGTTCGTGGAGACGCACTTCCACCTGCTGCCCGGCCTGGATGACGGCCCGGCGGACATGCAGGACACGATCGAGCTGGCCCGGGCGGCGCTGGCCGACGGCACCGGAACGATCATCGCCACCCCGCACGTGCATGGGGGCTTCGTAACCGACGTCACCGTGCTGCCCGAGCGGGTCGAGGAGGTGCGCGCGGCGCTGTGCCGCGCCGGTGTCCAGGTGAGCGTCCTGTGCGGCGGCGAACTGGCCCATCCGATGGTGCCGCGGCTGACACATGCCGAGCTCGAGCTGATCGCCCACGGCCCGCCGGGCCGGCGCTGGCTCCTGCTCGAGGCGCCGCTGGATGACTTCGACTCCGGCTTCACGGATGCGAGCGCCGAACTGCGCCGGCAGGGCTTTGGGCTGGTGATCGCCCACCCCGAGCGGGCGCTGGCCGCCACCCCGGAGGCGTGGCCGATGATCGAACACGAGCTGTCGGCGGGCGCGATGGTTCAGCTGAACGCCTGGTCGCTGCTCGGGCACCATGGCGCTGAGGCGGCAGACCTGGCCGCCGAGTTCATCCAGCGGGACGACCCATTCGTTCTCGCCTCCGACGCCCATGGCCCGCGGCGGCCACCGTCGCTGCGTCGCGGCCTGGAGGAACTCGCGTCACTCGGCCACCCTCGGCCGGAGTGCGCGACGCGAACTCCACAGAGCCTGCTCGAGTACGGCTTTCCCGTCCTGGCCGCCGCCGCAGTCGCCTGACAGACAAGATATCCCTGCTGGGGCGCCGTTTCGCGTACCTTCGCGGCGGTGAAACGGCCAACAATCATCGTCGCCCTGCTTGCGTTCTCCGTGGTCTTCCCCGCCCAGGCGGCGGCCGGAACACTCAACGGCGTGGGCACCCGCGTGGTGACCCTGCTGCAGGGCGAGCTGGCCTCGAGCTTTCACACCACCGCCGGTAACCGGGTCCACTACACCGTCCTCGGCCCGACCCGGTCGTTCACGGACCTCGCCCAGGGTAAGGCCAACTTCGCTGCCCTCGACGCCCCGCTGTCCAAAGCTCAGGCCACCGCCTGCCCGAACTGCCGGGAGATTCCCCGCTCGGTCACGGCGGTGGGGATTGGCTACCACATCCCCAAGATCGGCAACGGGCTGAACCTGACGGGATCCGTCCTGGCGGGCATCTACCTGGGACAGATCACCAACTGGTCCGACCCACGGATCGAACATCTCAACCCGCACCGCACCCTCCCCAACCTCAAGATCACACCGCTGTTCAGCTCGTCCGCGTCCGACGACACGTACGTCCTCACCGCCTACCTGGCGGACGTCAGCCATCGCTGGCGATCCTCGATCGGTGCGGGCAGCCAGGTCAAGTTCAAGGCGGGCACCGGCGAGGCGGGCAACACCGCGATCGGCCGGATGATCAAGAAGACGGCGGGAGCGATCGGATACATGACCACGCCTTACCTGTTCACCCAACCCCAGATCCACGAGGCCCGCGTGCAGAACGCGGCCGGCAACTTCGAGTACCCGAGCACCGACAGCGTGTTCGACGCCGCCAAGCCCGTGACCAGAATCCCCGATCGCGGGGCATGGATCGTGAACCCGCCCAAGATCCGCCGGCAGGCCTATCCGATCGCCACGTTCAGCAGCTCGCTCGTCCTCGCGAACCCCAAGCAGGGCCGGCTGCTCAAGCGGTGGCTGACCTTCTGCGTCACCACCGGACGCTACGCGGGACTGGGCACCGGCTTCTCAGCGCTCCCGGCGAGCGTGCAGCGCGCCGCCAAAGCGGCGATCAGGGCGCTGTAGCTAAGCGGTTGCACTGTCTTTGTGGAACTGCCGCGATGAACGGTGGACGGGGCCGGACAACATGTTCGAGCGCGCAAATCGCGCGTCCGCCTGGTGATTTGCGCGCCCAGACACGAAAAACGTGTTCGGGCGCGCAAATCGCTGCCTCGCGGTACGGGTTGCGCGCTCAGACACCATGTCCGAGGCGCGCGGCTCAGCTGGTGGCCACAATGCTGCGCCCGGCCCGGTCGGGCCGCGGCAGACCCTCGTGCCCCCGGGCGATCTCGGCCGCCCGCTCGCCGACCGAGCCGTCAGCCGGCGCCACCCGCCCGGCACCGGCATCCACGTGCAGGAGCATCTGCTCAGCGGTAGCCAGCGGCTCGGCCTCACCCTCGCGCAGCAGCCGGTGGAACACGTGCAGGCGCTTGCCGTCGAAACCCAGCACCTGCGTCTCGACCGACACCCGGTCGCCCGCGAATGCCTGTCCCAGGTGCGAGAGGTGGGTCTCCACCGTATAGAAGCTGCCCGTGGCGGCCACGTAGGCGGCATCGACGCCGATCAGGCGCAGGAGCGCGTCCGTGGCATCGGCGAACAGCTGCAGGTAACGGCTCTCGTGAACGTGATCGTTGTAGTCAACCCAGGCGGGCGGGATCTCCTGCACCACGAGTCGCAGCGGGACGTCCGACGCTCGCGGGCCATCCCGGCCCGCCGCATCCAGCAGTCCCTGCTCCCAGCGCGCCAGGGTCTGCCCGGCGCCGGCGTCGACGGCGCGGAGGCCCTGTAGCACCGACACCAGGCAGTCATCCCGCCAGCGCTCGAGCTCGGCCGTCTCGGCCTGGCCCACCTGCTCGTCAGACTGGGCAGCCAGCTTCTCCACCAGCTCGGGGGTCAGCTCCGGAACGTCCATCAGCTTGGTCCATGGTGCCTGGAGCGCGGGGCCGAATTGGCTCAGGAAATGACGCATGCCCGCCTCGCCGCCGGCGATCCGGTAGGTCAGGAATGTGCCCATGAATGCCCAGCGCAGGCCGGCGCCGTAGCGAATCGCGTCGTCCAGCTCCGCCACGGTGGCCACGTCATCGTGCACCAGCCACAGACCCTCGCGCCACAGCGCCTCGAGCAGGCGGTCGGCCACGAACCCGTCGATCTCGCGCCGGACGTGCAACGGATGCATGCCGAGCGCCTCATAGATCGCGATCGCGCGCTTCACGGCGGCGGGGTCGGTCTGCTCGCCTCCGCACACCTCGACCAGCGGCACCAAATACACCGGGTTGAACGGATGACCGACCACCAGCCTCCCCGGGTCCTCCATGAGTTCCTGCATGAGCGTCGGCCGGATGCCCGAGGTGGAGGAGCAGATGACCACGTCCGGTTGGGCGGCCTGGCTGGCCGCCCGCAGAAGCTCGCGCTTGATCTCCAGCCGCTCGGGTGCTGATTCCTGCACGAACTCAGTCCCCGCAACCGCCTCCTCCACGGAGTCCACAAAGCGCAGCTCGCCCTCGCGCGGGAGGGGGACCATGGTCAGCGACCGGTAAGCCCGGCGCGCGTTGTCCAGCATCTCTCGCACGCGGCGCTGCGCCTCCAGGGCCGGGTCGAACAGCGCCACGTCCACGCCGCTGAGCACGAACCGGGCCGCCCAGCCACCGCCGATCACGCCGCCGCCGAGCAGGCCGACGGCGCCGGGAAGCTCAGACATGCGTGCGCAGCGCGAGCTTGTCTCGAACCTCGGACGGGCCGACCACGCGAACGTTCATCGCCTGAAGTAGCGTGACCGCCCGGTCGACCAGCTCGGCGTTGGTGGCCAGCCGGCCGCGCTCCAGGTACAGGTTGTCCTCGAGGCCGACCCGGATGTTGCCGCCCACCAGCGGCGCCAGCGCCGCGAACGGGAGCTGCATCCGACCGATGGCGAAGCTGGAGAAGACGGTCCTGGCGGGCAGGCGCGCCACCATCGCCAGCAGGGTGCCCAGATCGTCGGGGGCGCCGTACGGGATCCCCATACACAGCTGGATGAGCGGCGGGTCATCGATCAGCCCTTCGGCGATCAGCTCGTGGACCAGCACCAGATGCCCGGTGTCGAACACTTCGAGCTCTGGCCGCACGCCCAGCTCCTGCACGCGCCGGGCCATGGCCCGGAGCATCTGCGGCGTGTTGACCATTACGTAGTCGCCGCCGGCGGCGAAGTTCATGGAGCCCATGTCCAGCGTGCAGATCTCCGGGCGGAGCTCCTCGACGTGGGCCAGCCGCTCCAGCGCGCCGGCCATATCGGTGCCGGCGAGGTCAGGGGGCAGCGGAGCATCGCTGCCCCCGAGGACCAGGTCGCCGCCCATCCCGGCGGTCAGGTTGATGACGACATCGACCTCGGACTCACGGATCCGTTCCACGACGGCCCGGAACAGGGCCGGGTCACGCGAGCCGCTGCCGGTGTCGGGGTCGCGCACGTGAATGTGCACCACGGCCGCCCCGGCTCGAGCGGCCTCGATCGCCGAGGCCGCGATCTGCTCCGGGGCCACCGGCACGTGCTCGCTGCGCCCGGCCGTGTCGCCGGCGCCGGTGATCGCGCAGGTGATGAACGCCTCGGTGTTCACACTTGTACCCCGCGACCGATGTCGTTGAGGATCTCTTTCCAGTGCACGTACTGGACGTCGTGCCCGGACTCCTCGAAGCAGCGCAGCACCACGTTCGGCCCCAGGGCCGCCTGCCACGTGCGGGCATGCTCCATCCCCACCAGCTCGTCCCGCCCACCCCAGTACATGTACACGCGCGCGCTCAGCCCGCCGAGGTACGGGAGCGTGGTAGTGCTCAGCAGCTCGACCTCGTGGCGCAGCGCAGCGGCCGCCCGCCGGGGGTCTCCCATTG
Source organism: Solirubrobacteraceae bacterium (assembly GCA_035551795.1). Classification (GTDB taxonomy): domain Bacteria; phylum Actinomycetota; class Thermoleophilia; order Solirubrobacterales; family Solirubrobacteraceae; genus Palsa-465. The sequence goes on from DASZMP010000159.1 coordinate 8,432, forward strand.
AGCGCCGCCCCTCAGCCCGGCAGGCCTCGGCAAACCCGGGGATCGCCTGGACCGGGCTACCTGGCGGGTAGTCCCAGAAGCCCTCCGGGTCGGCGGCGATCGCCTCGACGTTCCCGAGCAGCTCTCCAGCCGCTCCCTGGCCCAGCAACTCGCCGTCGGCAGCCGCCGCGGCCAGGTGGACCGAAACGATCCGCTCGGGCACCCGCTCCAGCAGCCAGGCCGCGTAGGGGCCGCCGCCCGAGATCGCCACCACGGAGAACCGTTTGATGCCGAGCCGCGTCAGCACAGTAAGTACGTCGTCGACCGTCTCCTGGAACCCGATCCCGGGCATGAACGGCGTATCACCGAAGCCGTTGCGCTCGACCGACACGAATCGCAGCCGCAGGCGGCGCCGCTGCACCCGAGCGAACTCGGTCAGGGAGAACGCCCCGGCACTGGTGCCCAGACCGCCGAAGAACACCACCGCCGGCCAGCCCGGCTCGCCCGTGTCGAGATACCGGATGGCCGGCCGGCCGTCCACGTCGAGGACGCGGATCGGGTGCAGGTCGGCGAGCCGTTCAGGCGTCTGTTCAGGCGTCTGCGTCAACACGGGCCAGTGCCGCTTCGATGCTGGGGGTGTTCTCGAGCAGCTGGCGCGTGTAGGGCGCCTCGGGGGCTTCGAAGAGCCGTTGCGTCGGACCCAACTCGACGATCCGGCCCTCGGTCATCACCGCCACCCGGTCGGCGATCGTTCTGATCAGAGCCAGGTTGTGCGTGATGAACAGGATGCTCAGCCCCATCTCGGTGCGAAGCTCGCGCAGCAGGTCGACGATCGCCGCCTGGACCGAGACGTCCAGCGCCGAGGTGATCTCGTCGCAGACCAGCAGTTCCGGCTCGGCGGCCAGTGCCCGGGCGATCGCCACACGCTGGCGCTCGCCGCCCGAGAGCTGATCCGGGAAGCGGTTGATCGCCGCATCCGACAGCGCCACCCGCTCCAGGCAGGCGCTGACCCGCGCGCTCATCTCCTTCCGGGAGCCCGGGAAGAACATCTGCAGCTGCCGGGCCAGGGTCTGGCCAATCGTGCGCCGGGGGTTCAACGATGCGTAAGGATTCTGGAACACGTACTGGATCCGCCGCCGGGCGTCCGACGAGCGCCGCCGGGCCGAGGTCTCCAGCACGGCGTCGTCGAGCTTCACCTCGCCCGTCCAGTCGCGGTGCAGCCCGGAGATGCTCCGGGCGAGCGTCGTCTTGCCCGATCCGGATTCACCCACCAGGGCCAGGCACTCGCCGCGCCCAATCCCGACGTTGATGTCGAACAGGATGGCGCGCGTTCCGTACCTCGCGTTCAGCGAGGAGACGGTGAGCACCTGCTCGCCCGACATGGCCACGTCAGGCGCACCGGCCTCTCCGGCGGGCAGCGATCCGGCCGTTTCCCGCCAGCGGAAGCAGCGCACCTGGTGCTGGGGCCCGACCTCCTCGGCCCCAGGAAACGTGGTGTGGCACTGCTCGACTGCCAGATGGCAGCGGTCGGCGAAGAAGCAGCCCTCCGGGCGGTGGCCGGGCAGCGGCGCCCGGCCCCGGATCCCGATCACCGCGCGCTTGCCCTGGATGTCCGGGACGGCCCGGAGCAGGCGAGCGGTGTAGGGATGGCGGGCCGACGTGAACAGCTGATCGCGCGTACCCGCCTCGACCACCCGGCCAGCGTACATCACGGCAACGTGGTCGGCCAGGTCGGCGACGACGGCGAGGTCGTGGCTGACATACAGGGCGGCCACCTGGTGGGTGCGGCACAGGTCGCGGATCGTCTCCAGCACCCGCGCCTGGGTGGTGACGTCCAGTCCCGTGGTTGGCTCGTCGCACACGATCACCTTCGGGCGGCCGGCGAACGCCATCGCGATCGCCACCCGCTGCTGCTGGCCTCCGGACAGCTGGTGGGGGTAGCGCTTGAGGAACTCGTCGTCGTTGGGGAGGGCCACCTCCTCGAGGGCCTCCCGGATCCGTGCGTCCCGCGCCTTGGCGTCAAGCCCCTTGTGGTTCTCCAGCGTCTCGAACAGCTGCGTGCGGATCCGGAGCGCGGGATTGAGCGCCGTCCCCGGATCCTGCGGGATGTAGGAGACGACCGTCCCCCGGATCCCACGCAGGTCGGCATCCCGCAGCTCGGACAGGGGCGTCCCGTCGACCACCACCGCGCCACCGGTAACGCGGCCTCCCGGGCGACAGTAACCCAGCAGCGCCATTCCGACGGTGGTCTTGCCCGACCCCGACTCGCCGACCAGCGCGAGCACCTCGCCGGCCGCGATCTCGACGGTGATCTCGTCGACGATGTCGTTATCGGAGCCGCTGAGCGCGATCCGCAGACCGCGGATGTCCACGGGCACCTTGTTGGTGGTGGCTTGTTCGGCCGTGCTCATGACTCGCTCCGATCCAGTCCGATCGCCGCGCGGGCGATCCCATCGGTGAACAGGTTGGTGCCGATCGTCAGCAGGGCGATCGCCAGCACCGGCAGCACGACCCCCCAGGGCTGCACGGTGAGAGAGACCCGGTTCTCGTTGATCATCAGGCCCCAGTCGGCATTCGGCGGCTGCAGCCCGAAGCCCAGGAAGCTGAGCCCGGCCACGAGGCCGATCGAGTAGGTGAGCCTCAGCCCGGTCTCGACCAGCAGGGGACTGGTCACGTTGGGCAGCAGCTCTGAGAACAGGATGCGCCAGCGGCTCTCCCCGACCGCCTCGGCCGCCTTGATGAAGTCTCGCTCCACGACCTGCTGCGCTGCCCCTCGCAGGACCCGGGCCACGCGTGGTGCGTGGCTGATGCCCACGGTGAGGACGAGCAGCCAGAGCTTCGGTCCGAAGGCCGAGACCAGCAGCAGCGCGAACACGATCTGCGGGAAGGCCAGGAACACGTCGGAGATCCGCATCAGGACCTCGTCGACGACCCCACCCGCGTATGCGGCGCTGAGGCCGATGACCAGGCCGAGAATGATGCCGACGGCGGTCGAGGCGACCGCCAGATAGAGCACGCTGAGGCCGCCGTGCAGGAAGCGGCTGAACACGTCGCGGCCGAGATAATCGGTGCCGAACAGGACGTGCGAAGACGGTCCTGAGTTCGGGATGCCGATGAACGCGGTCGGTGAATGCGGCGCGAACAGCGGGCCAAGCAGCGCGATCAGGACCATGATCGTCATCAGACCCAGCCCGACCCGGGTCCGGGTCAGGCGCATGGCCGCGGCCAGCGTGGCCAGCCATTGGCGCTGGCGCAGTCGCTGCGAGGCAGCCGTCGGCGGTGGGACGTCGGGGACGGGACCGGCGGCCAGCCCTGGGTCTATGGCTCCGGCGCTCATCGGCCCGCCGTCCTCAGCCGCGGGGTGACCAGGATCGTGATCAGGTCGGCGCCCAGATTGAGCACCACGTAAACGGCCGCGATGATCAGCGTGAGCGCCTGCACGGTGGGAACATCCCGATTGCCCACCGCGTCAACCAGCGCCGCACCGACGCCGGGGAAGGTGAACACATATTCCACGATCACCACCCCGCCGGCCATCCAGGCGAGCTGCAGGGCGGATACCTGGATCGCCGGGACGATCGCGTTGGGCAGCGCATGGCGCAGCATGACCGTGCGCTCCGGGAGGCCCTTGAGCCTGGCCATCGTCACGTAGTCGCTCTCCAGCACCTCCACCATCGAGCCGCGCATGATCCGGCTGATGTATGGGGTCACGGCCAGGATCAGCGTGAGGGCGGGCAGGATTACGTCGTTGAGGTGCTGCCACGCGTGCTGTCCTGGCGCGATCAGCGAGACCGCCGGCAGCAGGTGGAAGACCGAGATGGCGAACACCAGCACCAGCACGATGCCGATCACGAACTCCGGGAGGGCGGCGAGGACCAGCGACACCATCGAACCGACGTAGTCAGGGATCTTGTCGCGCTTGATCGCCATCCAGCAGCCGAGCCCGATCGACAGCGGGATCGCGATGATGGCCGAGATCAGGACCAGGAACGCCGAATTGGCGATCCGGCCGGACAGCAGCTGGCTGACGGGCTGCTGGGTGGCAGCCGAGCTGCCCAGGTTGCCGGTCACGATCCCGCCCAGCCAATGGCCGAACTGCGAGACCACGGACTCATTGAGGTGAAGCTGCCGGGACAGCGCGGCCACACGCTCCGGGGTGGCCGTCTTGCCGAGGATCGCCGTGGCGGCATTCCCCGGCAGTGCCTGGGTGGCCGCGAACACGATCACCGATACCAAAAACAGCGTGAGCACGCCGAGGATCACCCGCCGCGCAATGAACTTGGTCATGTCATCCTCCGCACTTTTACACCTCGCTGACGACTCGCTCGGCTCGCTCCAGCCAGCTGGGCGAGATCTCGACGCCCCATCCGGGGCCTTCCGGCACTGACGCACGTCCATCCTCCACGGCCAGGGCGGGAGCGAACAGCCCCGCCTGCCACGGGTAGTACTCGTCGGGCTCGATCGAGTACTCGAGGTAGGGACCGGCATTGGGGATCGCTGCCAGCAGGTGCAGCGCGAACACCGTGACCAGGGTCAGGTTGGCCGAATGAGGCGTGCACCGTATGTCCGCTCCCGCGGCCATCCGGGCCACGGCCAGCGCGCGGCTCAGCCCGCCGACGTAGCAGACGTCGGGCTGGACCACGTCCAAGGCGGCCGCGTAGGTCCCACAGCGCCGTGTCCAGCCCGCCGAGGGCCCGGCACAGATGCGATCCGGTGAACTTGTGCTCGCGCTCCGGGATCGCGGTGATCAGGCCACTGATGTCCAGCGCGTCGGCCCCCAGCGCATGCGGCGCCACCTGCCGGTGGAGTACCGCCGCGCTGAGGTCGGCGTTGTAGGGCGCAAGCTGACCCCAGCCCTCGCTTCCGTTGTCAGCTTGCACCCTCACAACCGCCACATCCCGGTTGCTGTAGGTCTCGATCGCCTTGATCCTCACTCCAGCGCCGCTCGAACTAGGCCTTGAAGCCGATGTCCTTGAGCGCCGGCCCCATCAGGAACGTCGACTGCAACCCGGGCGGAATCCCCCCGAGCTTCGAGCTCGCCCCAAAGGTGAAGTTGGGGAAGAACGCGATGATGTAGCCGCCCTCGTTGTACTCGATCGTCTGGGCCTCATGGATCAGGTCGTAGCGCTTGGAGGTGTTCACCTCGGCACGCGCCTCCGCGATCAGCTTCTTGAACTGCGCGTTGTCCCAATGCGTCTCGTTGAACGGCGAGTTGGGCAGGCTTCCCTGCGCCACCTGTGACAGGTAACGGCGCGGGCCCCAGAAGTCCATCGCGAACGTGTACTTCAGGTAGTTGGACCCGTAGAACGTCGTGGACTTGTCCAGGTTGACCGTAACGCCGGCCGCCTTGGCCTGCTGGGCGAACACCTGCGACTCCTCCGGGACACCGGCCAGGATGTCCCCGGTGACCAGTGTCACCGTGAGGCCTTCGTGACCCGCCGCCTTGAGCAGCGACTTGGCCTGCTCGATGTCCTGATGGCGCTGGGGCAGCGATGTGTCGTAGGACGGGTCAAACCGTCCATACAGGTCGTTGCCGGTATCGCCATGCCCGCTCAGCACCTGCTCGACCATCTGCGGGCGGTTGACGATCAGGCGCATGGCCTGGCGGACCCGCACGTCGTTGAACGGCGGCTGATCGACACGCATGGTGATCGGTAGCCAGCCGCCTGCCGGGTTGTCGATCGCTAAGGCGTTTCCGTTGCTCTGGACCTGCGGAAGCAACTCGGTCGGAACCGTGTCGGCGATGTCGATCTGGTTGGCCAGCAGCGCGTTGACCCGAGCGGTGTCGTCCGCGAAGTCGATGATCGTCAGCTGGTCGGCGTACGGCCGGCCGGACTGCCAGTAGTTGGGGTTCTTCACGAACACGCTCTGCTGGCCGGGCGTGAAGCTCTGGAACTTCCACGCCGCCGTGCCGACCGGGCTCTTCGGGTTGTAGTTGGTCGGGACGATGTTGTTGAAGTACTGCCCGAGGTCATCGATGAAGCCCGCATTGGCGAACTGCAGCGGGACCCGCACCGTCCTCGAGTCCATCTTCTTCATGCCCTTGGTGTTGATGTAGCCGATCGACGCGGCACCGGTCCCCGGGCTCTTCGGGTTGATGATCCGGTTGATCGAGAAGATCACGTCGTCGGCCGTGACCGTCTGGCCGTTGGTGAACTCGATGCCCGGGCGCAGGCGGATATCCCACAGCGCGGCGTTGCCGTTGACGGGCTCGATCGACTCGGCCAGCACCATCTGCGTGCTCTTGAAGTCAGGCGTGGGAGCGGCCAGCGGCTCATACAGGGTCGAGATGCGCACGATGTCGGTATCAGCGATCGCGTTGTGGGCGTCGATCACGTCCTTGGCGCTGCCCCCGGTGGCCCCGACGCGAAGGTGGCCGCCGGTCTTCAGCTTGGCCGAGCTGGTCGAGCCACCGGCGCCGCTCGAGCTGCCGCCTCCGCCGGAGCCGCCTCCGCAGGCCGCCAGCAGGCTGGGCACGCTCAGCAGTGCGGCTCCGCCACCGGCGCGCTTGAGCAGCTCCTTGCGGGTGATGCCGGGACCGTCCGGTGGACGGTTCTCAGGTTCGTTCGCCATGTGCGTTCCTATCTCTCTCTCTCGATTTGACAAATCGCCCGGGCTCCCGCCCGAGCGTCGTGGTGGCACCCGGACATGCGCCGGGCGTCAATGGTGCAGTGCTTTCTCGCTTCAGCCGGCGGCCACCTCCGAACCGTCGAACACCACCACCTGACGTGCCTCGGTGCCGGCCCGCAGCCGGTCGAACGCCTCGTTCAGATCCTTCAGGCCGATCCGCCGGCTGACCAGGACCTCGCCGGCTTTGGGTTCGGCGAGGTCCACGTCGCGCACCTCGACGGCCTGCGACGGTCCCGACAGGACGGCCGCCTTCATGCGGATCACACAGTCTCCTTGATCGGGCGAGATCGGGCGATCCGCTGCAGCTCGGTGGCGATCAGCTGCGCGGACAGCCGCAGATGCCCGCGGATCTTCTCGTCGGTCTCCGGATCGCGGCCAGCGATCGCCTCGTACAGGATGCGGTGGTCGCCGGCGTAGTCGGTCAGCGGGTAGACGGGCTGGTGATGCATGAGCATCTGCGCCTCGGCCGCCAGTGTCTCGTGGGCGCGGGTGAGGCGCGGGCTGTCGGCCAGTGCGACCATCGCACGGTGGAAATCCAGGTCGGCCGCCACGAGCTCGGTGCCCGCGGGCAGGCGGTCAGGCGTGCTCGCCGCGGCCAGGATGATCCGGTGGAGCCTCGACTCCAGCCCGCTCAGATCGAGCTCGGTCCCTCGCTCGAACGCATGCCGAACGGCCATCACCTCGATCGCCTCGCGGGCCAGGTACACGTCGAAGGCCTCGTGCTGGCTGATCGAGCGCACGAACGCTCCCCGGTGTGGCCGGTACTCCACCAGTCCCTCTCCGATCAGGTGGCGGATCGCCTCGCGGACGCTGCTGCGGCCGGTGCCCATCACCTTGGCCAATGACGCCTCCCGCAGCGCCTCGTTGGCGCCGATCCGGCCCGTGATGATCGCCGTGCGAAGCTCAGCGATCACCTGTTCCGTCGTCGATCGCCGTTGCACTGCACTGAGGCCCCAGGGGCTGCCACTTGACACGAGACACCCACTCCTTGTAGGAGAACCTACGTTCAGACAATCTGAAAAGTCAAGCCCCGATGGATAAAAAAATGGTTGCAAAAAGCACAAAGCCCCGGAATTTCCTGGTTTTGATGGCCGACCAGCTGGCCGCCCAGTGGCTGCCGGCCTACGGCCACGACGCGGTTCACGCGCCGCAGATCGCCCGGCTCGCCTCCCAGGGGGTGGCTTTCGACGCCGCCTACTGCCAGTTTCCGCTGTGCGCCCCGTCCCGGGGGGCGATGCTGGCCGGCCGCTACGCCTCGCGGATCGGCGTGTACGACAACGCGGCCGAGCTTGCGGCCACCGTCCCTACCTTGGTCCACCACCTGCGCGGCGCCGGGTATCGGACTCTGCTGTCCGGAAAGATGCACTTCGTTGGGCCCGACCAGCTGCATGGCTTCGAGCGGCGCCTGACCACCGACATCTACCCGGCCAGCGCCGACTGGGTGCCCGACTGGCGCCGGGACATCTCCGACGCGCTGCCCTGGTACCACACGATGGAGAGCATCCTCACGCCGGCGCGCTGCGTGGCCAGCATGCAGACCGACTATGACGACGAGGTCTGCTTCCAGGCCGTCCGAGCGGTGCGCGACCTGGCCCGCTACGACGACGGCGAGCCGTTCCTGCTGGTCGCCTCGTTCACCAACCCGCATGACCCGTGGGAGATCCCGGGGCGCTACTGGGACCTCTACGAGGAGACCTCGATTGAGCTGCCCGCCGTGCCGGCCCTGGCCGATGTCCAGCTGGATCCGCACAGCCGGCGGCTGCGGGCGATGTGCGGCGCCGACCGCGTGCAGCTGAGCGACGAGCAGGTCCGCCGCGCCCGCCATGGCTATTACGCGGCGATCAGCTACCTGGACGAGCGGATCGGGCAGATCCTCGATGCCCTGCGAGAGACGGGCCTCGACGAGTCGACCTGGATCGTTCTGACCGCCGACCATGGGGAATTTCTGGGCGAACGGGGGCTCTGGTACAAGATGTCGTTCCTCGATCCCGCGGCCCGGGTGCCGCTGATCATGCGCCCACCCGGAGGGGGTGTCGCGACTCGCGTTTCCGTGCCGGTGTCATTGCTCGATCTGGGTCCGACGCTGCTGGAGCTGGCGGGATTGGGATCCGACGCGGTGGCCGCCGCGGACATGGACGGGGCAAGCCTCGCGCCGCTGCTCGACGATGCTGGGGCGACGGTGCTCGACGATGCTGGGGGGACGGTGCTCGACGATGCCGGGGCGATGGGAAGTGAGCGGCCGCCGGTGATCTGCGAGTACCACGCCGAGGGGGTCACGGCGCCTGCGGCGATGATCCGCCAGGGCGCGTTCAAGCTGATCGTCTGTGAGACCGATCCCGACCAGCTGTACCACCTCCACGACGATCCGGCCGAGCTGACCAACCTGGCCGGCGATCCGGCATATGCCGACGTGGTGACGCGGCTGCGCCTCGAGCTGGAGCGGCGGCTCGATCTGGGCGCGATCGGCGAGCGGGTGCTGGCCAGCCAGCACGACCGGCGGGTCGTCGAGCGCGGGCTGGCCCGGGGAGTTCACACGGCATGGGACTACGAGCCGCGCGTCGACGCCTCCATGCAGTACGTCCGCGCCCGGTCAGACCTCTACGAGCTGCAGCGGCGCGCACGGATCGAGATGTCGGATCCTGCGCCCGGCCAGCTGCGCGAGGCTAGGCCAGGGCCGGCTCATGCAAATGATGACGGCGGCTGATCAGCCAGAAGGCCGCCAGCACTCCCGGCACGATCGCCGCCAGAAATCCGATTCCCGGACCGCCATGGCCGGCCAGCAGGCCGGCCAGCAGTGGGGTCAGCACCAGCCCCACCGCCCAGGCAGAGTTGAGCAGTCCGATGACCGAGCCCCGGGCGATGCCCGCCTCAGCCGCCGAGCGGGTGGCCAGCGGGAACGCGATTGTGCTGATCGTCGCGCGCGGAACCGTCGAGACGAACAGCACACCGACGAGCACGGCGGGCGTGATGTCCAGGCTGGCCGGCAGGAGCGACAGCGAGAGGATCAGGCTGGCGCCGCTCGCCACACCGATCGTGAACAGGCGACGGGTGCGGGTCACGCTGCCGCTGGCGATCACGTAGACGATGGCGGCGATCGAGAAGACGACACCGGTGGCCGCGGTGGAGACGCCCGCTCGGTGCAGATCGAGCGGCACGAGCAACTGCGTCACCCCGTTGACAGCACCAACCACCCCGAGAGCCACGGCGCCGACGAAGATTCCCGGATAGCGGGGCGCCTCGAGCGCCATCGCGCGCAACGAGTCGCGGGCCGGAGCGGGTGTCGCAGGTCCCTTCGGTTGCCGGGTCAGGACCAGGACAGCGACACCGGCGGCGACCGCGGCCAGGACGAATGGCGCCGACAGACCGACCAGCTGGGCCATGACCCCGCCGAGTCCAGGGCCGGCGGCCAGGCCAGCGGCCGAGCTGGTGGCCACGGCACCGAGCGCGCGGCCTCCGTTGTCGCCCGGATCCGCATCGGCCAGCCAAGCGGTCGCCGTCGTCCACATGATCCCGTAGGCCAGCCCGAACATCAGCCGTCCGACGATCAGCGCCGCCGGCGTCAGCAAGGCCTGAGAGGCGGCGCCGGCCGCGAGCAATACGGTGGCCGAAACAGTGACCGGCTTGGCACCGAAACGGTCGGCGATCAGGCCGGCAGGAGCCGAGATGGCCAGCGTGGCGAGGCCGGGAGCCGCGATCAGGAAGGCGCCGAGGGTGCTGCTCAGGTGGTGCAGGTGCGAGAGCTCGGGGAGCAGCGGGACGAGCGCCGTCTGGGTGGCCGACGCCAGCAGCAAAATGCCGTGGACCGCCACGACCAGCGGCCGCGGCCGGTGGGAGAGGAGAGAGCCGAGCTTTCGCACAGTCGCACTGTAGATGCGCGATCTTGCTCGTAGAATGAGAGTATGGGCCCGGAACGATCAGCTAGATCGATCGTAAATCGCGTGGAGTTGCGCGAGCTCCGGGCGCTCGTCACGGTGGCGGATGAGGGCTCGTTCCGCGGCGGAGCGGTCGCGCTGGGCTACACGCAATCCGCGGTGTCGCATCAGATCGCCGAGCTGGAGCGGGTGACCGGAGCGACGCTGTTCACCCGTCCGGGCGGGCGCGGGCGGATCGCCCTGACGCCGGCCGGGGAGGCCGCCTACCGGCACGCCCGCCGCGCGCTGGCCGAGGTCGACGCGCTCGACGCTTCGGTGTCCGCCGCCCTCCGGGGGGAACGGCTGACCGTGAGGGTGGGCGTGTTCCAGACGGCCGCGGCCGAACTGCTGCCGACCGCGCTGCGCCTGCTGCGCGACGAATGGCCCGGCATCGAGGTTGTGCTGACCCAGACCGACGAGGATCCCCGGACCGTCGAGTGGCTGGCCCAGGGTCGCCTGGACCTGGCCCTCACGCTCAACCAGCGGCCCGACGAGCGGGTCGAGGTGGTCCCGCTGTTCGAGGACCCGTGGGTGATCCTCACACGCCGAGACAGCGAGATTGCCGCGGCAGAGCGTCCGTCGTTCGAGCTCCTGGACGGCGCGGACGTGGTGGCCTGGACCCACAGGTGGGGGATTCAGGCCGAGCTCGAGACCGCTTGGCGGCGCAGCGGTATCCGCCCCAGGGTCATCTACCGAACCGACGACAACCTGGCGCTGCAGCGGCTGGTGGCCGCCGGCCTGGGCGACGCATGTATCGGGCGGCTGGCCGCCGAACGGGCGGTGGAGTCCTCGCTGACCTGGCTACAGCCGCGCGAGAGCCTGACGCCTCGGCTGATCTCCCTGTGTCACCCGCGCCGCCGGGAGCTCGTCGAAGCGGCCGACGCGCTGAGCTCGGCCCTGCGGGCACAGTTCGCGCGCTGATCCAGGGCCGCCTGCGGGCGGTCGGTGATCACCCCCGCCACCTTCGGGTTGGTCAGCAGGCGGTCGACCCGGGCGCTGGTGTTCACCGTCCAGACCAGGCACGGATGCTCGATGCGCGCCAGCACACCCGTGTTGAGCAGCAGGTGGTGGATGACGAGCACGTCGGCCCGGGCCCGCTTCAGACGTCCGGCGGGGAACAGCTCGGTGGCGCTGCGGTAGCGGCCGACGAGCAGACCCGTGGCGATCGTGGGTTCGAGTTCCTTGGCCTCGCGCACGACATCGTCGTGGAAGGAGGTGAGCAGGGCGTTCTCGACGCCGTTGCGTCTGAGCAGGCGAAGGACCTCGGAAACGTATCCCGGTTCCTTGAGCTCGACGTCGACGCCGATCCGGCCGCGGGCCAGCTCCAGCACCTCTTCCAGCAGCGGCGTCTGTGCCCTGCCGTCCGACAGGGCCGTGGCGCGGACGGCATTGAGCGGCATCCCATCGCGCGAGGGATCGTGGTGCACGACGAGGCGGCCGTCTCCCGTCTGGCGCACATCGAACTCGATCATGTCGGCGCCCATCTGGATCGCCGACTCGAACGCGTCCAGCGTGTTCTCGGCCACCTCCCCCCAGGCACCGCGATGCGCGAGTATCGCCGTCGTCTCCGGCGGCGTCGTGCGTTCCCAAGTGCGTGAGAGCCCGGTCAGGTTCCCGCCCACGGCGCGCAGTATG
>DASZMP010000160.1:0-10261 GCA_035551795.1 Solirubrobacteraceae bacterium
TTTCAGACGCTGCCGCCGCCCAGCCCGCCGGCGCGGAGACGCTCCGCCCAGGCGACGGCAGCGACCAGCCCCCCAAGCAGCGTCCCACCCGTGATTCCCTCCAGGGCGAACGGGCGCCCGGCAGCGGCGGCGGGCGCCGCCGCGTGGTGATCGACAGCCAGGCCTCCCGGCGCGGTCCTGGCGGCGGCCCCGGTGGGCCGGGCGGCGGGCCTCCGGGCAGCCAGCCGCCGCGCCGCCAGCGCCGCGGGCGCCGCCGTCGCGGTGTCTATGACGAAGAGGCCGAATCGCGTCCCAGCCGGACCGCGGTCGTCGAGCCGGACTCCACCCAGATCAACTCCGGCTCAACCGTCAAGGACGTGGCCGAGTACCTGGACGTTCCGGTTCCGGAGATCATGAAGCAGCTGATGGCTCTGGGCGAGATGAAGACGCTCACCCAGACGCTGTCCGACGAGGCGATCGTCGAGCTGGCCGAGAAGCTTGGCAAGGACGTCGACATCGTCCACACGGAGGACGAGACGATCTCCGAGCCCGTGTTCCAGGACGCTGATGAGTCGCTGGTGGAGCGCCCGCCGGTGGTCACGATCATGGGTCACGTCGACCACGGCAAGACCTCGCTGCTGGACGCGATCCGCGAGACCGAGGTGGCCGCCGGAGAGGCGGGCGGCATCACCCAGCACATCGGCGCCTACCAGGTGCATCACGACGGCAGGATCGTCACCTTCCTGGACACCCCGGGCCACGAGGCGTTCACCGCCATGCGTGCCCGCGGCGCCAAGGCGACCGATATCGCCGTGATCGTGGTGGCCGCCGACGACGGGGTCAAGCCCCAGACCGAGGAGGCGGTCGACCACGCCAAGGACGCCGAGGTCCCGATCCTGGTGGCGATCAACAAGATCGACAAGGAGGGCGCCGACCCCAACCGTGTGCGCGGCGAGATGGCCGGGATTGGCCTGCAGCCCGTGGAGTGGGGTGGCGACACAGAGTTTGTCGACGTGTCGGCCAAGACCAAGGAGGGCCTCGACAACCTGCTCGAGACGATCCTCGTGATGGCCGAGGTGGAGGAGCTCAAGGCCAATCCGGACGCTCCCGCGTCGGGGACCGTGATCGAGTCCAAGCTCGACCCAGGTCGCGGACCCGTGGTGACGATCCTGATCATGCGCGGCAGCCTCGAGGTCGGAGATGCCCTGGTCGCGGGCGCCCATTGGGGGCGCGTGCGCGCGATGCATGACTTCACCGGCACCCGCGTCATGCAGGCTCTGCCCGGAGAACCGGTCGAGGTGCTGGGCTTTGACAGCGTGCCCGAGGCCGGTGAGTACGTGCACGTGGTGGAGCATGAGCGCCGGGCCAAGCAGCTTGCCTCAGAGCGCGCCAACCGGCTCAAGACGGAGTCCCTGGCGCGGCGCAGCGGCAAGCGGATCTCGCTGGAGAACATCTTCGGGTCCGACCTCAAGGAGCTGGGCCTGGTGTTGAAGTCCGACGTCGCCGGCTCGCTGGAGGCGATCGAGGACGAGATCGCCAAGCTGCCACAGGACGAGGTCTCGGTGAACGTGATCCGCCGGGCGGTGGGCGCGGTGACCGAGTCCGACGTGATGCTGGCCGCCGCCTCTGACGCCGTGATCCTGGCCTTCAACGTCCGTCCGGTCGGCGATGCCCGCGCCGTGGCTGAGCGCGAGGGCGTGGAGATCCGCTCCTACTCGGTCATCTACCGTGCGATCGAGGAGCTCCGTCAGGCCATGCAGGGCATGCTGGCTCCCGAGGAGGTGGAGGAGGCCGTCGGTTCAGCCGAGGTGCGCCAGATCTTCCGGGCATCCCGCGTCGGCACGATCGCCGGCTGCCACGTCACCGAGGGCCGGATCGTTCGGGGCGGCCGGGTGCGCCTGGTCCGCGACGGCACCGTCGTGTGGGACGGCGAGATCCAGAGCCTGCGGCGCGTCAACGACGACGTCCGCGAGGTCGCCTCCGGGTTTGACTGCGGTGTGGTGCTGCGCGACTACGCCGACATCAAAGAGGGCGACGTGCTGGAGGCCTACACCACTCGCCAGGTCGAGCGCGAGCTCGCCTGAGACGCCGGGTCGCGACCGTGAGCGACCCCGGAGGCGGTTTCGTTGCCGTGCTGGTGCTTGACCTGCATTTTCCCGAGGCCGGCAGTCTCAAGGCCAAGCGCAGGGATCTCCACTCGATCAAGGCGATTCTGCATCGACGGTTCGGCGCCACCGTCGCCGAGACGGACTATCACGAGCTGTGGCAGAGGGCCCGGTTGACGGTGGCGCTGGTCAGCGGCTCGGCCGCCCATCTGGAGGAGGCCGTCGACCACATGTGCGGCTGGCTCGACGCGCGCTGCCCGGCGGGGGTGGGAGTGGAGCGGATGTTTGCCTCCACCGATGATCTGCGCGACTTCATGTCAACGCTGAGGCTGGGTGGCTAGGATGGCCGGACCGAGGATGCGAAGGGTCGATGAGGCCCTGAGAGAGGTTCTCAGTGACGCCATCTCGTCGGATCTCCAGGATCCGCGGGTGGGATTTATAACCGTGACTCAAGTCAAGACCAGCCCCGACCTGCGCCACGCGCGCGTGTACGTCAGCGTGCTCGGCGATGAGGCCTCCCGCCAGGACAGCCTGGAGGGGTTGCGCTCGGCCCACGGGTTCCTGCAGTCACGAATGGCCGCCGCGCTGCGGCTCAAGCACACACCTACTCTCACGTTCGAATACGACCATTCGGTCGATCGTGGGATGAGGATCTCGCAACTGATCGAAGAACTCGCCGATGATGCTGAACACCACGACTGAGGAATTGGTGGCCGCCGACCAGGCCGAGGTGCTGGAGGACCTCCGCGCTGCGACCAAGCTGATCGTGGTCACCCACGAGAACCCGGACGGCGACGCCCTGGGTTCGCTCGTGGGCATGCAGAAGCTCCTCCTGGCGCTGGGCAAGGACAGCCTCATATTCATCGACGCGGCCGAGCTGCCGCTGCCCTACGAGTACCGGTTCCTGCCGCTGGACGGCCTGGTCTCCCAACCACCGGCGGACCTCGAGGAGCGGACGATCGTCTTCCTTGATTGCGGGAACCTGGAGCGCAATCCCGCGGAGGCCCTGCAGCGGGCGGGCGGGACGAATCACATCCTCAACATCGATCACCACCACGACAACACCCGGTTCGGCACCGCCAACCTTGTCGTCCCATCGGCCTCCTGCACGGCCGAGATCATCTGGGAGTTGATTCACGGCTTCGGGGTGCCGCTGACGCGGCCGATGGCCGAGGCGCTGTACGTGGGGTTGATCACCGATACCGGCTGCTTCATGTACGAGAACACGGGGCCACGCGCCCATGTGATGGCGGCCGAGCTGATCGAGGCCGGGGTGGACGTTCACGGCATCTACCGGCGCGTCTACGAGGGCATCCCATTCGGCAAGCTGATACTGCTCTCCCGAGCGCTGTCTCGCGTCGAGCGCTATGACCAGGGCCGGCTGACCATGACCTGCCTGACGGCCGAGGACTTCGAGTGCGCCGAGGCCGAGGAGAGCTATTCCGAGGGCGTCATCGATCATCTGCGGGCCGTGCGTGACACGGTGGTGGCCGCACTGGTGCGCGACCGCCTCGACGGATCGGGCAAGCCCGAGCAGGCGCCTGCCGGTCAGCGCCTGCGCAAGGTGTCGCTGCGTGCCAGCGACGTGACGGTGGATGTCTCGGCGATCGCCCGTGTGGCCGGAGGTGGGGGCCATCGAGCGGCCGCCGGGTTCACCACCAGCCTCGAGTGGGAGGAGCTCGTGAGCTTCCTGCGCGAGCAGCTGACCCTGCAGCTGCAGGCCGCCTGAACCGCTTGGTTGCC
This sequence comes from Solirubrobacteraceae bacterium, assembly GCA_035551795.1. Lineage (GTDB taxonomy): Bacteria > Actinomycetota > Thermoleophilia > Solirubrobacterales > Solirubrobacteraceae > Palsa-465. The sequence continues at coordinate 3,828 of DASZMP010000160.1, forward strand.
CGCGGCCGAGGCCGACGCGTTGCCTGACGGAGTCCTGCTGGTCGACAAGCCCGCGGGCGTGACCTCGCATGATGTGGTCGCGCGGGTGCGGCGATCCTTTGAGCGCGGTGTCAGGGTCGGGCACGCGGGCACGCTTGACCCGTTCGCCACCGGCCTGCTCCTGGTCCTGGTCGGGAGGGGGACGCGGGTGCAGCGGTTCCTCATGCAGTTGCCCAAGCGCTACGAGGTCGTGGCGCGTTTTGGCGCCGTGTCCAGCACCGGAGATCCGGACGGAGAGATCGTCGAGACGGGGGTCGTGCCGGTTGGGGATCTGGATCTGCCCGTGGGTCAGGTTCGGCAGCGTCCGCCGGCTTACTCCGCCGTGAAGGTGGGAGGGAGGCGCGCCTATGCGCTGGCCCGAGCCGGCGAGGCGGTGGAGCTGCCGGAGCGGGTCGTGTCGGTCCACCGGTTCGAGGAGCTCTGGCGCGAGGGGGATCGGCGCAGCTTCCTGGTGGAGTGCTCGTCCGGGACGTACGTACGCTCGCTGATCGCCGACCTCGGAGACGCCTACTGCCTGTCCCTGCGCCGGACGCGGATCGGATCGTTCCGCGTCAGCGATGCCGGTGAGGATCTGGTGGCACTGGACGTGGCGATCGCCTTCCTGCCCGAGGTGAGGCTCGATGAGGATGAGGCGGGCCGGGCAGCGCACGGTATGGCCGTGGCGGCGCGCAGCGAGGTCGCTTCCGGCGGCTTCGTCAGACTGTCCGACGGGCGTGGCCTGATCGGGCTGGCCGAGCCGGGCGCGGACGGGCTACTGCATCCGCGGGTCATCCTGCGCAGCTGACCTTCTAGGCTTCCGGCGCGATGCGGATCACGGACCTTGCGGATGTCCAGGCCCGTCCCCGGCGGGTTGCCGTGGGCGAGTTCGACGGGGTGCATCTCGGGCACCGGGCGGTGATCGACGACAACGACACGGTGCTCACGTTCGAGCCCCATCCGCTGGTGGTCGTGCGGCCCGAGGCGGCGCCGAAGCTGCTCAACAGCCTCGAGGTCAAGTCCGAGCTGATCGCCGAGCTGGGCGTGGAGGAGCTCGTCGTCATCCCGTTCGACCAGGGATTCGCCCATCAGAGTCCCGAGGAGTTCATCGACCGCGTGCTGGTCGAGCGTCTCGGTGCCAACGATGTTTCGGTGGGCGAGAACTTCCGCTTCGGCCACAACGCCTCCGGCGATGCCGCGTTGCTGGAGGCCGACGAGCGCTTCAGCACGCGGGTCGTGCCGCTCGTGGAGGCCGACGGGGAGGTGGTCTCCTCCAGCCGCATCCGGGCGCTGATCGCTGCCGGAGACGTCGAGACGGCCGCCCGGCTACTGGGCACACAATTCCGGATCCGCGGCGAGGTGGTCCACGGCGACCATCGCGGGCGCGAACTTGGGTTCCCCACGGCAAACCTGGTCCCCGACCAGCTGCTGGCGCTGCCGGGCCACGGCGTGTACGCCTGCCAAGCCGGCGATCGTGCTGCGGCCGTCAGCATTGGTGTCAGACCGACCTTCCAGACGGGCCGCGGCGTGCTGGTCGAGGCCTACGTGCTCGATTTCGAGGGGGACCTGTACGGCCAGGAGATGACCCTGGAGTTCGTGGCCCGGCTGCGCGGCGAACGTCGCTTCGCCAGCAGGGAGGCCCTGATCGAGCAGATGCAAGCCGATGTGGAGCGCGCCCGTGAGCTGGTCGGCGGTTGAGCCTCTGCTAGCCTCGTCGGCCGCATGACTCTGACGCAGGAACGCAAGCAGGAGCTGATCGAGCGGTTCGGGGATTCCGCCCAGGACACGGGCAAGGCCGAGGTCCAGGTTGCCCTGATGACCGAGCGCATCAACCAGCTGACCGAGCACTTGCGCGCGCACCGCAAGGACCACCACTCGCGCCGCGGTCTGCTGATGCTCGTCGGGCGCCGCCGGCGTCTGCTGAACTACCTTCAGCGGGACGACCTGGAGCGCTATCGCTCGCTGACCCGCGAGCTCGGCCTCCGTCGTTGACGCCGGCCCCGGTCGCCCGGTGAGCCCGATCTCCCCCGGCCAGCCGGTCCCCAGCTTCTCGCTCGAGCGCGACGGGGATACGCCGTTCACCGAGGCGGATCTGGCCGATCGCACGACGGTGCTGATCTTCTATCCATTCGCCTTCAGCCCGGTTTGCAGCGACCAGCTGAGCCTGTACGACTCGGTGCGGGAGGACTTCGACGCCCGTGGTGCCGTGCTCTACGGCGTCTCGTGCGACGCCAAGTGGTCCCAGCGGGCGTTCAAGGAGAAGCTGGGCGTCTCGATCGAGCAGCTGTCGGACTTCGAGCCGAAGGGCTCGGTCTGCCGCGCCTTCGGCGTCTACCACCCGGGAGGCTTTCCGCAACGGGCGCTGGTGATCGTCGGCCCTGACCAGCGGGTCACGTGGAGCTATCAGGCCGAGTCGCCGGGTGAGCTGCCCGGGGCCAACCTGATCTTCGACGCCCTGTCGGGCTGATCGGTGCCTGATCGGGCGGGGAGCGAGGCGGGAGCAGGCCTTGGCTCGGCGCCCGTTCCGGAGGTCGCGCCGGACGACCATGCCCACGGCCCGGCCGGCGCGCGGCTGATCATCGAGTACGCCGACTTCGAGTGCCCGTATTGCGCGGCGCTGAACGAGCGGCTGTCTGAGCTGGCGCTGCGGCGCGTCTTCCGCCATTTTCCCGTTCGTTCCTCACACCCGCGGGCCTGGGCCGCCGCCGGCGCCGCCGAGGCCGCGGGGTTGCAGGAGCACTTCTGGGAGATGCACGACGCCCTGTTCGCCGACCAGGCCCGCCTGGAGGACCCGCACCTGTGGCAGCGAGCCTCGGCGCTGGGTCTGGACGTGGAGCGCTTTGATGCTGATCGCCGCTCCGAAGCGGTGCTGGGGCGGGTCGAACGGGACTTCCGCTCCGGGGTTCGGGCCGGGGTGGTCACGACGCCGACGGTGTTCGTGGACGGGCGGGCGTATGTGGGCGAGGCAATCGCTCGCCTGATCGAGACGTTTCCGGACAGCTGAGGCCAATTCGGGGGGCGAACAATCGCCTCCCAAACGCTCTCTCGGTCATGAACTGTGGATCAGAATCGGGCTATGGCGCGATTTGCATCCATCGATAGCGAGATCAGCGCTATCGCGGGCCCGCAGGGTGGCTACATCCATCAGAGGCAGCTCGCCAAGCTCGCCCTCACTGCGGACGCCATTTATCACCGCGTGCTCCGGGGGTCCCTGATCCCCGCCTACTACCGCGTCTACGCCGTCGGCCACGTCCCCACCGACCCGATCTCCCGCGCCAAGGGCGCGCTGCTGGCCGCCGGCCCTCGCTCCGCCCTCGGCGACATCTCATCCGGCAGCTACTACGGGATCTTCAGGCACTGGCGCTACCCCCTCCACGTCATCGTCCCCACCGATCGGCGGATCAAGGGGCTGGTCATCCACCGGAACCGCCGCCTGCTCAGATCGGACGTCGTCAGCCCAGAACCCGGCCTGAGAGTCGTCAGCCCGGCCCTGGCCCTGCTCGAAAGCGCTCAGTACCTCAGCGGCGAGAAGCGTCTGCGCCGGGTGGTCAACGAGATCCGGCTGAAGCACCGCATCGAACTGAATGAGCTGCAAGCCCTCGTCGATCGCTTCCCGCGCCACCCGGGCGTGCCCGTACTCACACCCATCGTCGCCATCAGCCAGAGGGAGCCCACCCGCTCAGCTTGGGAGGACGAGTGGCCCGCCTTCGCCGCCAGCCATCAACTCCCGCCGTACGTGATGAACGAGTTAGTCGAAGGCCATCGCACCGACGTTCTGTTCCTCAGCGAACAAGTGATCGTCGAACTGGACGGCTGGGACACCCACCAGACGCACGAAGCCTTCAGCGCAGACCGCGAACAGGACGCCGTGATCCTCGCCAAGACCGGCATCCCCACCGTCCGCGTCACCTACGAGCGCTTGCATCACCACCCGCAGCGGGAGGCCGACCGCCTGCACACGATCCTGGGCCGCCGCCGTGCGGAGCTGCAGCTGCGAGCCGGGTGAGGGCCAGGTTACGAGCCGCTGCGCGCAGCTGAGTGCGCGGCGCTCATGTCGGCCACAGTCGGTGTCCGTCCAGTCAGCGGCACCGCGTGCTCGGGCGTGGAGATCGCCGCCGTGATCAGCGCCAGATGACGCTCGAGGAGCTCCGGACTGCCACCCAGTTCAGACGCCGCCGAGCAGACCCCCTTGATCAGGAGCATGACGTCAACTGCGCCGACCTCTGGGCGCACGGTTCCCGCCCGCCTGCCGTCATCGAGGAGGTCGTCGAGCAGGGCGAGCAGGTCGGTCTGCACGGCCCGGATGTCCGCGTGGGAGAGGAACTGGTCGGCGATCGCCTCGAACAGCGCACGCTCGCGCTGCTGGCGGTGCACGATCTCCTTGAGGAACGCGAACACCGCCGTGCCGCGGCCCTCCTCGTCGGCCAGCAGCCTTCGCCCGTCCGCCACGGCTCGCAGCATCTTCTCCACCACCACCGCGGCGATCAGGTCCTGCTTGGTGGGGAAATTGCGGAACAGGGTGGCGCGACCGATCTGGGCCCGCGCGGCGATCTCAGCGACCCCAGCGTCCAGTCCGCGCTCGGCGAACACGTCCACCGCCGCGGACAGCAGGCGCTGGCGGTTACGGGCGGCATCGGAGCGCTGGGGTCGCTGAGTTGTTGACATCCACTTCACATTGTGACCGGCCCCGGGGTCATACCGCCACCGGTACCGCGTTCGGATCGAGCTCCACGCCCTCCAGATGCCGGCGCCGCAACAGGACGGCCAGCAATACGGCGCCCGCGCCCAGCATGATCGCGGCTGCGGCAAAGGCCACGTGGTAGCCCGACACCCGGGCGGCGAGCTGTGCGGCCATACCGGCATGAGAGCCGTGCAGCAGGCTGCTCGTCTGGCTGGCCGACAGCGTGGCGAGAATCGCCAGCCCGAGTGATCCGCCCACCTGCTGGGAGGTGTTGAACAGGCCGGACGCGAGCCCCGAGTCGTCCGAGCTGACTCCGGAGGTGCCGAGCAGCGTGATCGGCACGAATGTCAGTCCCAGCCCGATCGACAGCGGGATCAGCCCGACCAGCAGGTCGCTCACGTAGGAGCCGTGCACCGGCACGCCGGTCAGCAGGACCAGACCGAGCGCGGCCAGCGACGTACCGGCGATGGCGACCGTCCGCACCCCGACCCGGGCGATCAGCTGCTGGGCCAGCGCGGCGCCGACGATGATCCCGCCGGTGACCGGCAGGAACGCGAACCCGGCCCGCAGCGGGCTGTATCCGAGGATGTCCTGCACGTACAGCGAGGCGAAGAAGAACATCCCGAACATCCCGGATGCAACCAGGAGCATCACCAGGTTGGCGGCCGAGATCGTCCGCGTCCGGAAGATGCTCAGCCGCACGAGCGGCGCCTTCGCGCGAGACTCGATCACTCCGAACAGAGCGAGCAGCGCGGCTCCGCCACCGAGCACGAGCAGCGTCTCGGCCGAGCCCCAGCCCCAGGTCTGGGCTTTGATGATTCCGAATACGACCGTCACCAGTCCGGCCGTGACGGTGGTCGCGCCGGCCAGGTCGAAGGAGTGGTGTCCGAGGTCAGCGCGTGACTCCGGCACGAAGCGCATGGCCAGCATCGTGGTCAGCACACCCACAGGTACGTTGACGAAGAAGATCCACCGCCAGGAGACCAGGTCGGTGAGGACCCCGCCGAGCAGCAGCCCGAACGCGGCGCCGCCGGCGGCGATCCCGCTCCACACGCCGAGCGCCTTGGTCCGCTCGCCGTTGTCGCGGAAGGTGGTCATGATGATCGACAGAGCGGCGGGGGAGACGAGCGCGCCGCCCAGGCCCTGCAGGCCGCGCGCGACGATCAACATCGCTGAGGACTGCGCCAGGCCGTTGAACAGCGAGGCGATCGAGAACAGGATCACACCGGCCACGAACAGGCGGCGGCGTCCGAGCAGATCCGCCGCGCGGCCGCCCAGCATCAGGAAGCCGCCGAACACGAGCGTGTAGGCGTTGATCACCCAGGCCAGATTGGCGGTCGAGAAGTGCAGCCCCCGCTGGATCGACGGGAGGGCGACGTTCACGATCGTGGCGTCCAGCACGACCATGAACTGCGCCAGGCAGGCGATCACCAGGATCAGCCAGCGATTGGTTACGGATTCCTGTGTCATGGCGGTCCTCCGTGGTAAAGTGGACTCTGCGGTCCGGTTACGGTATCACAAACCGGACCGACCGGTCCGCTTAGCTGCGGTGCCGCCCACTTTGGGTTGGGCGGCACCGGCCTCGTCGAGGACGGCGAGGCGCCTCAAATCCCCTCGTCCGCGGGATCGATCCAGCCAAACCCGCTAGGATCAGGCCGTTCGGACTAAGAGAAAAAGACGAAGGGACTCCGCCGACCGAAGGGCGGAGCAGAAGGGAATTGAATATGTCTGACGCCGT
>DASZMP010000161.1:0-8978 GCA_035551795.1 Solirubrobacteraceae bacterium
CTGGTCCCACTCCTTGAACCAGTGCAGCTCACGCGCCTGGCGCTCCCACCAGCCCTGCCAGTCGGCTTCGGCTTGCTCGTAGATCGCCGGATCGTTCAGAAGCGCGTGGCTGCGGAACTCCTCAGGGGGGTCGAACTTCTCCACATCCAGCAGCTCAGCCAGCTGACGGTCGAGATCATGCTCGCTCGATGCTTCGGTTGCCATCTCGTCTCCTTCTTCTCGATAGCCGCAGCGCCCGACGCGGGGCCGGGCGCTGCGAGCTACGTCTCAAGGTTCGGTGGAAGGGGCCACCGACGTGTCATACCACTGTTTCCCTGGCGCCGGAACCCCTTCCGGTCAGACCCTCGGCGCCGGCCGGCCCAGGGGGATGATCTCCCGTCCCCAGGAGGCATGCAGGATCTCACCCGCCGCCGTGTAGACCGCGGCGGCCGCGGTGGCCAGCCCGAAGTAGCCCCCCACGTGGATGGCTCCCGAGCTGGCGCCCGAGTTCCCGATCCCCAGGAAGACGAACGTGATCGTCAGCAGTAGCAGGACCACGGACACGGCTCGACTCGCGTGGAACGAGCACAGGAACATCACGCCCGTGAAGATCCCCCACGACCACAGATACAGGCCGAGCGCGTTGCCGACATCCCCGCCCTTGGCGAGCTCCGGGAGCTGCACCTGCACGAGGAAGTAGAACGAGATCCAGAACGCACCGTACGCGGTGAACGCCACCGCGCCGAACGTGTTGCCGGTCCGGAACTCCCACATGCCAGCCAGGAACTGTCCCAGCCCTCCGAACGCGATCGCCATGCCAAGCACGACCGGCAGGTTCTTGTCGAAGCTGACCAGGTTGGCGTTCATCATGCTGAGCACGAATGTGGTGATACCGAAGCCCATGAGGCCGAGCGGCGCCGGATTGGCTGGGCTCCAGCCGCTGCCGGCGGTGTTGGCAAGGGCGGACGGGGTGACGTTGCTGATGCCGCCACCAGGTGGTTCGCTGATCGTGGCCATCTACACCTCTCCTCTCCGAGGGGGTATTGGGGGTCCTGGGCAGGCTATGCCCGGCCCGGAGGAGCGCCGCGGCCGAATCGAAGTTCGGTAGGTGTCCTGCGCCGAACGGTCGCTTTCGGGCGACGAACGGACCGCGCTTGTGGGAATCCGCACGAACCAAGCCTCAGGCCGGGACGCTCGAGGAATATCCTGGGCCGCGAGTGGAGGTCTTTCTCGGCGTAGTGCTCGGTTGGGCGCTGGCGGCCTCGGCCGTGGCGGGGTTTCGCCTGCTGCGACCACCGCGCGTGATCTCGGGCGAGGTTCGGGCCATGCAGACAGCGCTGCATGCCGCGACCGTGATGCTTCCGCACCTGCGCCGCGGCCTGTCGGAGGAGACGGCTGGCCGTGCCATCGCCCACCTGCGCACGCTCACCCAGGCATCCGCCGTCATGCTGGGTGATCGTGAACGGGTGCTGGCGTTTGAGGGACTCGGCGATGGCCACCACGCCTCCGGCGATGCGCTGATTCCGATCAGCGCGCCGGCCCGGGAGGATCGCCTGCACGTGGAGTCGCAGGTGCGCTGCGACCACGCCTACTGTCCGCTGGGCTCCGCGATCGCGGCGCCGCTCCTGGTCCAGGGTGAGCTGGTCGGCTCGTTCGTGGCGCTGTACGCCCGCGGCCACCGCGTGACCCCTGATGACACCCGCACCGTGGCCGAGGCGGCCAGCCTGGTCAGCGCCCAGCTGGAGCTCCGCGAGCTCGAGGCCCAGGGCGAGCGACTGGCCCGCGCCGAGCTGCGGGTGTTGCGCGCCCAGATCTCGCCCCACTTCATCTACAACGCGATGGCCGCGATCGCCGGCTACATCCACTCCAACCCCGAAGAGGCCCGCGAACTCCTGACCGACTTCGCCGAGTTCACCCGCTACGCGTTCCGGACCCAGCGCCCTTACGTCACGCTGGCCGACGAGCTGCACTACGTCGAGCGCTACCTGCGCCTGGAGCGGGCCCGATTCGGCGATCGCCTCCAGGTCCGCACCCAGGTGGCGCCCGAGGTGCTGCAGGCCGTGGTTCCGGTGCTGAGCGTCCAGCCGCTGGTGGAGAACGCGGTTCGCCATGGGGTGGAGCGCCGCGGCGAGGGCCGGGTCGAGATCGTCGGTCGCCACATCGATGCCGACGTGGAGCTGCGGGTGTCCGACAACGGGGTCGGCATGGACGGCGAGCTGGCCCAGGCGGTCCTGGACGGCGCCGGGACGGGGGTCGGCATCGCCAACGTTCAGGCCCGTCTGCAGGCCACCTTCGGGCCGGAATATGGCCTGGAGATCGACACCGCCCTGGGCCGCGGAACCACGGTGACGATGACCCTGCCCAAGTTCCGTGCCGGGGTCCGGGCGGCATGAGCACTGAGCCGGGTCCGCCCGCTCGCCTGCGGGTGCTGGCGGTGGACGACGAGCGGCCGGCGCTGGACGATCTGGCCCGTCTGCTCGAAGCCTCGGCCCTGGTCGACCAGGTGACGCTGGCCGCCGGATCCGGCGAGGCCGTGCGCCTGCTCGGCGAGGAGCGCTTCGACGTCGTCTTCCTCGACGTGCGGATGCCCGGTCTGGATGGCCTCGAGCTGGCGGGACTGCTCAACCAGTTCGCCGAGCCCCCGGATCTGGTGTTCGTCTCCGCCTTCGAGGACGGCGCCGTGGGGGCCTTCGAGCACGATCTCCACCCGCTCGACTATCTGATGAAGCCGGTATCGCGCGCCCGGGTCGAGCAGGCGCTCGGCCGTGCCCTGTCCGGCGGGCAACCCGCCGGCGCCGGCGCCATGCGGGCGACCGGCGCCGCACACGGCGGTGCCGATCCGGCCCCGGCCACTGCCTCGGGCCCGGCCGACGACATCATCCCGGTCGAGCACCAGCGGGGCGGCGCCACCCGGCTGCTGGCGCGATCCACGGTCCTCTACATCAAGGCCGAGGGCGATTACGTGCGCATCCATTCCGACAGCGGCCGGTTCCTGGTGCGCGCCTCGCTGTCCGACATAGAGCAGCGCTGGGGGCCGCACGGCTTCGTGCGGGTGCACCGCAGCTATGTGGCCAACCTGCACCGGGCGGTGGAGATACGGCCCGAGCTGGGAGGCGGCGCCACGGTGGTGCTGGCCGACGGCAGCCAGGTGCCGGTGGCCCGCCGTCAGGTGGCCGAGCTGCGCCGAAGGCTGCGGATGTGAGCACGGGACGCCGACGCATACCGCGCCGTGGGGGGCTGCGCTCCCCACGCGAGGATCGCCGCCAGCTGTCTCTGCGCTCTCCTCGCGAGGAGCTGGCCGAGGCCACCGTGCACGGGCAGGTCTACCTGCGGCGCCTGCGCCGGGCTCAGCTCGGCCTGTCGCTCATGGCCCTGGTGGCCTTCGGAGCGATCTTCGGAGTCCTGCCGCTGGCTCTGTACCTGCTGCCCGCCCTGCGCCACACCACGCTGCTCCACGTGCCGATCGGCCTGTGGCTGCTGATCGTCCCGATGCTGCCGCTGTGTTTCACCATCGGCTGGCTATACGCGCGCCGGGCCGATGCCCTCGACGATGCCTTCCGGGACGTGGTCGAGCGGTGAGCATCGTGGTGCTGGCCGTGGGGGCGGTGACGCTGGGAACCCTGGGGCTCGGCGCCTGGGGTGTGCGGTTCGCCCGCACCACCTCGGATCTGCTGGTCGCCTCGCGAGCCATCACCGCCTGGTGGAACGCCGCCGCCATCTCGGGTGAGTACCTGTCGGCGGCCAGCTTTCTCGGCATTGCGGGCCTGGAGATGCAGGCGGGCGCCAGCGCGCTGTGGCAGTCGCTGGGGTTCACCGCCGGCTACCTGGCCCTGCTCCTGTTCGTGGCCGCGCCGCTGCGGCGCTACGGCTCCTACACGATCCCGGACTTCGCCGAGGCTCGCCTGCACGACCGCCGCCTGCGGCTCGTGGCCTCGGCCATCGTCCTGGTGATCGGCGGCTTCTACCTGGTGCCCCAGCTCAAGGGGGCGGGCCTGGCGCTGAACGTGGTGGTCGGCTCGCCCTACTGGGTGGGTGTCGTCGTGGTGGCGGCGATCGTGGCCGTCAACGTGGCGATCGGGGGCATGCGGGGGATCACCTACGTGCAGGCCTTCCAGTTCTGGATCAAGCTGTTCGCGATCTCGGTCCCGGCGATCGTGCTGTTGATCCACTTCGGCGGGCTGCCGGAGCGCGCGGCCCTGTTCGGCCGCCAGCTTCCCCACGCCGGTGCCCACGGCCTGACCGTCCGGCTCGGCTCGCCCCAGACCGCTCAGTTCCCGGTCGCCGAGCACTTCCGCATTGGTGAGCGCGTCGTGACCGTCCGGGCCGGGCAGCGCGTCAGGCTGCCGGCCCACACGCCGGTCCGGCTCGCCCCGGGGGCCCCGGTGCCCGTCGCCACCGGCATCACCGCCCAGCGGGGCGACCGCTGGTCCCGGCCCGTGGGAGGCTCGGCGCAGAGCTCGCCGCTGCTGGTCTACTCGCTGCTTTTGGCCACCTTCCTGGGGACCATGGGGCTCCCGCACATCCTGGTGCGGTTCTACACCAACCCCGACGGGCACGCCGCGCGTCACACCACGGTGCGCGTGCTCGGGCTGCTGTCGATCTTCTACATGTTTCCCGCCGTGTACGGAGCGCTCGGGCGTGCGCTGACCCCGCAGCTCTACATGACCGGGCAGACCGACGACGTGGTGCTCACACTGCCCCGGCTCGCCTGGCCGGGCACGTTCGGCACCCTGCTGACCGCGGTCACCTGCGCCGGAGCCTTTGCGGCGTTCCTGTCCACCTCATCGGGGTTGCTGGTCTCGCTGGCCGGGACGATCAGCCACGACATGTGGCCGCGCCTGCGCCACCGGACGCGAGGCGGCGTGGCTCTGCGCCGCCGCCACTTCCGCGCCGCTGCCCTGGGCGCGATGATCATCCCCGCCGCCCTCGCGCTGTTCGCTCGCAGCGTCGATATCTCGCTGCTGGTCGGCTGGGCGTTCGCGATCGCCGCCAGCACGTTCTGTCCGATGTTCCTGCTCGGGATCTGGTGGACCGGTCTGACCGCCCGGGGCGCAGCCGCCGGGATGGTGCTAGGGATGGCGCTCTCCACGGCGGCGATCCTGACCGGCCTGGCGCTGGGCGAGCCGACCGGCGGTGCCGCGGCACTGCTCGAGCAGCCGGCGGTCGTCTCCGTGCCGCTGGCCTTCCTGACCATGGTCGGCCTGTCGTTGCGCGATTCGCGCCAGATCGACGCCGAGGCCGACATGCTCGCTCTGCACGTCCCCGAGGGACTGGGACTGCGGCTGGCCGACGAAGACCTCGAACCGGCGTCCGCCCTCCCATAGAGTCTCGCCATGACTCAATTTCAGTCCTACGACGAGGCCGTCCGGGCGCATCGCTGGGAGGTCCCCGACCGCTACAACATCGCCGCCGACGTGTGCGACCGCCACGCGCCGGACAAGCTGGCCATGATCCACGAGGACTTCCAGGGAAATGTCCGCGAGGTGGCCTGGGGCGAGCTTCAGCAGCTCTCCAACCAGTTCGCCAATGTTCTGATCGATTACGGTGTCTCCAAGGGCAGCCGGATCGCGATGCTGCTGCCCCCGGTTCCCGAGACCGCCGCCGCCTTCCTGGGCACCTGGAAGGTCGGCGGGATCCTCCTCTCGATGTCTGTCCTGTACGGGAACGAGGGCATCCGCCACCGGCTGACCGACTCGCAGGCCAGCGTGCTGGTCACCAACGCGGCCAATGCCGACCGCATCGACCCTTCGCTGGTGGAGCACGTCCTGATCCTCGACGACGAGCTGCTGGCCGGCGCCTCGGCTGACTTCACGTGTCTCGACACATCCGCCGAGGACCCGGCCCAGCTCTACTACACCAGCGGCACCACCGGCCTGGCCAAGGGCATCCTCCATGCCCACCGGTACATCCTGGCTCACAACGAGTTCGAGCTCTGCCATGACGTCCGCGACGGCGAGCGCTTCCACGGGATGGGCGAGTGGGCGTGGGCGGCCGGGATCTGCCCGCTGATCGGCCCGTGGCGGCTGGGCGCCGTGCAGTGCGTCTATCAGCGCGAGGGTGGCTTCGATCCCCACAAGCAACTGGCCTTCCTCTCAAGGCACGAGGTCACGAACGTGTTCGGGACGCCCACCGCGATCCGCTCGATGATGTCGATCGAGGACGCCGCCAGCCGCTACCCGCAGAAGTTCCGGATCGTGTGCTCGGCCGGCGAGCCGCTCAATCCCGAGGCGATCAAGTGGATGCGCGACCAGTACGGCGTCACGGTGCTCGACTACTACGGCCTGTCGGAGTCATACCCCCTGTGCGGGAACTTCCCATTCATGGACGTGCGCGAGGGCTCGATGGGCAGGCCGCTGCCCGGCTGGGACGTGGCGATCCTCGACGAGGACGAGCGCCCTGTGACCCAGGGTGACCGCGGCGAGATCTGCCTGCGTGCCCGCTCCAATCCCCATTACCCGCTGGGCTACTGGAACCGCCCGGAGGACTCACAGGAGGTGTTCGGCGGCGAGTGGTTCCACACCAAGGACGCCGCCCGGGCCGACGAGGACGGCTACATCTGGTACGAGGGCCGGGCCGACGACGTGATCATCTCGGCCGGCTACCGGATCGGGCCCTTCGAGGTGGAGTCGGCCTGTCTGGAGCACCCGGCGGTGGCCGAGGCGGCCGCCGTCGCCTCGCCCGACGAGCGCCGCGGCCACGTGGTCAAGGCGTTCGTGATCCTGGCCTCCGGCTTCGAGCCCTCCGACGGGCTGGCCGACGAGATCAGCGCCTTCGTGCGCGAGAACCATTCGGCCTACGCCTACCCGCGGCGGATCGAGTTCGTCACCGAGCTGCCCAAGACGCTGACCGGCAAGATCCGCCGCATCGAGCTGCGTCAGCAGGAGCGCGACCGGGGCCGTTAGAGCGTCTGTCCCGGGGGTGCGGGCTTGTGGCACCGCACCCCCGTCCCGGCGCGCGCGCCGGACATCCCTGCGTGGGCGTCAGGCGGCCGTGATGGCGGCCAGACCCGGAGCGCTCTCGGACTTCGTGACGACCCGGCGCGGCAGCACGAAGGTCAAACCCAGCGCGGCGATCGCCGCCACCGCGCCGGCCACGGTGAAGCCGGTGGTCATCGCGTCGGTGAACGCGGCGTGCGCGGCGGTCAGGATCGGGTCGGCCAGCGCGGGCGCGTGGGCGGCGGTGACGTAGGCGGCGGCGATCGAGCTGCTTGCGTGGTGCAGGACGGCGGCGGGCAGCTGGCTCGAGTGCATCTGCGTGCTGTAGACGGCGGAGACGATGCTCCCGATCACCGCCACGCCCAGGCTCCCCCCGAACTCCTGGATCGTGTCGTTGACCGCTGAGCCCACGCCGCTCTGCTGCACCGGCAGGACCGACATCATCGACTCGCTGGCCGGTGCCAGAACCAGTCCCATGCCGGCGCCCATCAGCGCGGTGCCGATCGACAGGTGCGCCAGGCCCGTGGTGGCCGTGAGGCTGGTCAGAACGAATAGTCCGGCGGCCATCGACAGCAGGCCGGCGGGGATCACGATCCGGATCCCGAACCGCCTGACCAGCAGGCTGCTCGACGGGGCGGTGACCATCACGGCAAACCCGAACGGCAGCGCGCGCAGGCCTGCGCCCAGCGGGCTGAAGCCGTGGACCAGCTGGAGGTACTGGGTCAGCGCGAACAGGCTGCCGAACATGGCCAGGAACGTCAGGCCCACGGCCGACGTGGCGGCCGAGAAGGCGCGATGGGTGAACACGCGCACGTCGATCAGCGGGTGCTGGGTGCGCAGCTCGCGGACCACGAACCCGGCCATCAGCACGGCCGCCAGTCCCAGCTCACCCAGCGTGCGGGCGGAGGTCCAGCCCTGGTTGGGCGCCTCGATGACGGCGTCGATCGCCGCCAGCATGGCCAGGCCGGAGAGGACTGCGCCAGGGATGTCCAGGCGGCCCAAGCGCTCGGCGACGGGCGGGCCGGGAACGGCCGCCCCGACGGCCAGCAGCGCGATCGCCACCAGCGGGACATTGACGAAGAACACCGAGCTCCAGGCGAAGTGATTTAGCAGCAGACCACCCAGCGTCGGGCCGAGCACGATCGCCACCCCGGCCACCGCGGACCAGGCGGCGATCGCCTGCGCCCGCTCCCGGGGCGGGAACACGGTGTTGATGATCGACAGCGTGGCCGGCATCACGAATGCGCCGCCGATCCCCATCACGGCGCGGAACGCGATCAGCTCGCCGGCCGAGCTCGACAGGCCGGCGGCGGCCGATCCGGCTCCGAAGATCGTCAACCCGGCCAGTAGCGCGCGGCGCCGGCCGAAGCGGTCGCCCAGCGCACCGGCGAACACCAGCAGCGCCGCGAACGTGAGCGTGTAGGCGTCGGTGATCCACTGCAGGTCGGTGGTGGTGGCGTGCAGCTTGCGAGCCAGCGTGGGCAGCGCGGTGTTGAGGATCGTGTTGTCGATGACCACGATCAGCAGAGCGAGGCAGAGCACTCCGAGGATCTGGCGGCGGCGGGGATGGCCCATGACGGTGGTCCCTTCGATTCGGTGGTCCGGGCTGTGCGCCGTGACCTCACCTAACGACTGTTGCCTTACGGGTGCATTTGTACCACGTCGCCTAACGGCCGTAAAGTTAAATTCGTGAGAGCCGCCAGAAAGCGCAACCCCCGGGGCGAGGGCGCTCGTTTGAGCGAGGAGATCGTCGACGCCGCCGTACGGTTGATCGACGCCGGTGGACCCGAGCGAGTGACGCTCCGGGGCGTCGCCCGCGAAGCCGGCATCTCAGCGCCGTCGATCTACGACCACTTCGCCGACCGGGTCGAGATCCTGTGGGCGGTCAAGGCACGGTTTCTGGGCGAACTTGAGGGTCATCTGCGGGCCGCGATCGATCGGCACGAGGGGTCGGCCGAGCGGCTGATGGCCGGCTGCGAGGCGTACGTCACCTTCTCCGAGCGCTGGCCATCGCGCTACGCCTTCCTGTTCGCCTACAACGCGGGTGGCGACGCCGGCACTCCC
>DASZMP010000162.1:0-7717 GCA_035551795.1 Solirubrobacteraceae bacterium
GGGGCTGCCAGAATCCGGGGGTGGTCCAGCTGGACAGGTCTCTTGCACCCGGCAGAGCTCCGGTCACTCCACGGTGAGGCGAGCATTTGTGATCGTGCTCGACGCTTGCGGCGTCGGCGCCCTTCCGGATGCTGCCGACTACGGGGATGAGCACGCCAACACGCTCGGCCACCTGGCCTCGCTGACCAACCTGGAGCTGCCGACGCTCGAGTCGCTCGGGCTGGGTTGCATCGTCCCCATGGCTGGGGTGCCGCCCGCCGGGTCTCCGGTGCTGCACGGCCGGCTTGCGGCCGCCGGGTATGGGAAGGACTCCACCGCCGGCCACTGGGAGCTGATGGGAGCACCCGCCGCGACGCCTGCCCCCACCTACCCGGATGGCTTTCCGCCAGATGTGATCAGCGTCATCACGAAGGCCAGTGGTCGACGGATCGTCTGCAACCGGCCCTACAACGGGATCGGGGCAATCGAGGACTACGGCGCCGAGCATCTGCGCAGCGGGGCGTTGATCGTGTACACGAGCCAGGACTCGGTCTTGCAGATCGCCGCTCACGTCGAGGTGGTGGCGCCTGAGGAGCTGTATGGCGTCTGCGCCCGCGTCCGGACCGAGCTGCCGGACCAGCACGCGGTGGGACGGGTCATAGCCCGGCCGTTCACGGGGGATGTCGGCGCCTTCGAGCGCACCCCGGGCCGGCGCGATCTGGCGCTTGCACCCCCTGGCCGAACGTACCTGGACGAGCTACACGACCTGGGCATCCCGGTGCACACGGTCGGCAAGGTCGGGCAGCTGTTCGACGGGCGCGGGATCGCCGAGCAGCATCCCGGGGCCACGAACGCCGTGGCGCTGGCCGAGACGAGTCGTCTGGTCGAGTCGTTGCCGGAGGGGCTCGTATTCACCAACCTGATCGAGACCGACCAGGTGTACGGCCACCGCCATGACACCATCGGCTTCGCCCAGGCCCTGGCCGAGATCGACCGCGTGGTGGCCGACTGGCTGCTCGGACTCGGACCGGATGACCTGCTCGTCCTGAGCGCCGATCACGGTTGTGATCCCGCCGCTGCGCACAGCGATCACACCCGCGAACACGTGCCGCTGCTGGCCCGCTTCAACGATCATCGCGGGCGCCGCCACGACGGGCAGATGGCCGACGTGGGGGCCAGCGTGCTCAGCTGGCTCACCGGCCGGACGGCGCCAGACCTGCCGGGGGAGTCGTTTCTGTGAGCGGCGAACGCAAGCCGCGTGCGGGGTGAGGCGCTGTGCCTGAGCTGCCCGAGGTCGAGACGATCCGCCGGCAGCTGGCTCCCCACCTAGAGGGCCGCCAGCTCCAGACGGTGGACATCCTCGATCCGCGCTGGACGCGCCCGGTGGCGCCGGAAGTCGTCGCGGCCGAGCTCCGAGGAGCGCGCGTCGAGCGGCTGAACCGAGCCGGGAAGTACCTCATCTGGGAGCTGTCGGGCGAACGCTTCCTGCTCGTGCACCTCCGGATGACGGGCGCTCTGCTCTGGGATCCGCCCCTCGAACCAAGCCACGTGCGGGTCCGATTCGGGCTCGATGGCGGTCACCGGCTCGTGTATGTGGACCCTCGCCGCTTCGGCACCGGACATCTCGTGCACGGCGCCGAGGCACGCGACCTCTATCTCCGTGAGCGGTTGGGTGCCGAGCCGTTCACCCCCGAGTTCACAGCCCGGCATCTTCAAGCTCTGTCCCGCGGACGGGTGGTTGCGATCAAGTCGTTCCTGCTCGACCAGCACCGCGTGGCCGGCGTCGGCAACATCTACGCCGATGAGGCCCTGTTCCGGGCCCGGGTGCATCCGCTTCGTCCCGCCGGCCGGCTCACGCTGGCTCAGTGGGAGGGCGTCCGAGCCGGGGTGGAGGAGGCGCTGGCGGCGGGCATCGACGCCATGGGCGCCTCGATCGATGACTTCCGTCACGTGGACGGAGCGCGGGGAAGCTTCCAGGACCGGTTCCTGGTTCACCGCCGGGCCGGTCTGCCCTGCCCGGTGTGTGGCACACCGGTACGAAAATTCGTCGTCGGGGGTCGCGGAACCTACGCGTGCGAGCACTGCCAACCGCGGCCTCGCGGGAGCCGATCAGGCGCCCGCCGGATCTGACGCCGAGTGAGCCGCCGGGCTACGCGGCGACGAGCCAAGTGAGGCGGCGAGGAGCTGAGTGAGCCGGCGGCGCTAGGCGGCGAGGAGCTGAGTGAGCCGGCCGGCCCGATCGGCCGCCAGCAGCTCCTGGAACCCGCCGATCGATTCCCCGTCGACCACGATCTGGGGGAAGGTGATCATGCCGGTGACCTGCGCCAGCTCCTGGCGGCTGTCCGGATCGCGTGACAGATTGATCTCCTCATAGGAGATGCCCCGGCGATCCAGCAGCGCCTTGGCGCTCCGGCAATAGGAACACACATCAGTGGTGTACACCGTCACGGATTTCATACTTCACAAAGTATAGCATGAGCGTTGCACTGAAAACCGAAGCCATCGTGCTGCGCTCGATCCGGTACGGGGAGGCCGATCGAATCCTCCACCTGTATACCCCGGGAAAGGGCCGTCTTAGCGCGATCGCCAAGGGCGCCCGCCGGTCTCGGAGCCGCTTCGGCGCCCGCC
Source organism: Solirubrobacteraceae bacterium (assembly GCA_035551795.1). Taxonomy (GTDB): domain Bacteria; phylum Actinomycetota; class Thermoleophilia; order Solirubrobacterales; family Solirubrobacteraceae; genus Palsa-465. The sequence goes on from DASZMP010000162.1 coordinate 2,608, forward strand.
TGGAGCCGTTCTTTCACGTCTCCGTCCTGCTGCACGAGGGGCGAGGAGAGCTGTACACGGTGACGGGCGTGGACACGGTCCAAGCCCACGCCAGGCTGAGAGACAGCGCCCTCGCGCTCGATGCCGCCGCTCGCGCCTGTGACGCGGTCGCACGGCTGTTCGAAACGGACGATCCCCACCCCGAGGTGTTCGCGCTGCTCGGCAATGAGCTGACGCTTCTGGACGGAGATCCGGCGCTGGGAGGGCCCGCCAACGCCCTGGCCTTCAGGCTCAAACTCCTGCTGGCCGCCGGGATCCTGCCTCAACTCGGATCGTGCGCCGGATGCGGTGAGCGTGAGCATCTCTCCGGCTTCTCGGCCGCCGCTGGCGGGGTCGTCTGCAGCTCGTGCGAATCCTCGGCGTTTGAGCTGGGGCAGGACGCGTACGCGTTTCTCGTGGGCGCCGTCGGTCGCCCGCTGTCAGATCCGCCGCCGGCCTCCGAGCGCGCCCTGCACCAGGCCGAGCGCGCGATCCGGGAGACGGCCGAGCACCACGCCCAGGTGCGCCTGCGCCCGGTCGCCCGCGCGGCGTAGAGCTTCTCAGCGGGCCCACGAGTAGTCGCAGACCCTTACCCCTGCCCCGCTGCCACAATCGTTATGTGAACCGATCTGCGTCAGCCGGCATCCGCTCCGACCCCGTGGGGCGCGTCGCCGAGGCGTTTGCCGCCCGCATCCAGGCCCGCGAGGAGGCTGAGCTCTCGCCGCTGGCCAGCCGCTCCTACCCGGCGGTCCGCCAGCACCGCGAACCAGACTGCGGTCTGCGGACGCCGTTCCAGCGCGATCGCGACCGGATCGTCCATTCAAAGGCGTTCCGGCGCCTGAAGCACAAGACGCAGGTGTTCGTGCTTCCGCAGGGCGACCACTACCGGACCCGTCTGACCCACACGCTGGAGGTCACCCAGGTTTCCCGGACGGTGGCGCGGGCGCTGGCTCTCAACGAGGATCTGGTTGAGGCCATCGGCCTCGGCCACGACCTCGGGCATCCGCCGTTCGGCCACATCGGCGAGGAGGCGCTGGACAACTGCTTGACCGAGCGGTTCGAGCGGTCGTTCTGGCACAACGAACACTCGGTGCGGGTCGTGGATGTCCTGGAGCGCGATGGCAAAGGGCTCAACCTCACCGCTCCCGTCCGCGATGGGATCCGCGGCCATTCCGGTCGGGCGGCCGAGCCGGGGACGCTGGAGGGCAGGATCGTCCGGCTGGTCGATCGGATCGCCTACATCAACCACGACATCGATGACGCTGTTCGGGCGGGCGTGATCGGCCAGGACGACCTGCCGCATGATGCGATCTCCGTGTTGGGCGACACCGGCTCCGCCCGCATCGACTCGCTGGTGCACGATCTGGTCGAGCACTCGGCGCAGGCCGGAGACATCGTGCAGGGTGACGTAGTCGGCGGTGCGATGAGTGCCCTGCGCTCATTCATGTTCGAACGCGTGTACCTGGGCCCCGAGGCCACCCGCGAGCACGCCAAGATCGACCTCGTGATCCGCACCCTGTTCGACCACTTCTGCCGCCACCCGGAGGAAATCCCGCCCTCGGTCCCCGAGGAGGATCTGGCCCGGCAGGTCACCGACTACATCGCCGGGATGACCGACCGCTTCTGCATCGCGCAGTTCGAGGCGCTGACGGTGCCGGTGGCGTTTGCGCCAGCCGGATGACTCACGCGGCCGACTCCCAGGCAGCCGGATGACGCCGGCGCGGCCAAATCAGCCAGCCGGGATGCCGAGCGGGCCGCCGGCCGGCGCGGATGCCGAGCGGAGGCGATAGCGTGAGTCGTTATACGGCTGACTCACGAGACCGGGTCAGGGATGCGGTCGACATGGTCGCGCTCGTGTCCGCCAAGCTCGACCTGCGCCGGGCCGGAGCCAACAGCTACTTTGGCTGCTGCCCGTTCCATGACGAGCGCACCCCGTCCTTTCACATCAGTCCCGACGAGAAGCTCTATCACTGCTTCGGCTGCTCGGAGTCAGGTGATCCGTTCGACTTCGTCATGCACACGGAGGGCCTGGACTTCAAGGGCGCGCTGGAGTTCCTGGCCGATCGCTTCGGGGTGACGCTTCAGACCGAGGAGGAGGATCCGGCCGCGGCCGCCGCTCGCCAGCGCCGGGAGCGTCTGTACTCCCTGTTGATGCGGGCCGCAACCTACTACTCCCGTTACCTCTGGGAGGCTCAGGAGGCCACTCCGGCCCGCGAGTACCTGCTCGGTCGTGGCTTCACGGAGGAAACCCTGCGGGAGTTCCGGGTCGGCTACGCCCCGAGCGCCTGGGATCGGATGCTGGTGGCCTCGCGCCGCGCCGGGTACTCCGACGAGGAGTTGCTGGCCGCCGGCCTGGCCCAGCGGTCGCGCTCGCGCCCGGGCAGCGTCTACGACTTCTTCCGGGCCAAGATCATGTTCCCCACGGCCGATTCCCGCGGGCGGGTGCGTGGCTTTGGCGGGCGCACGATGGAGACCGGCCGGATGCCCAAGTACATCAACACCGCTGATGGTGACCTCTACCACAAGCGCGAGGTCCTCTACGGAATCGACCTCGCGCGCTCGGCTGCGGCCAAGGCGGGGCGGATGATCCTCGTGGAGGGCTACACGGACGTCCTGGCCCTGCACCAGGCGAGCATCCGCAACGCCGTCGGGATCATGGGCACCTCGCTGACCAAGGAGCAGGTTCGAGAGCTGGCTCGGTTGGTCGCGGTGGTGGAGCTCTGCCTGGACGCCGACAGTGCCGGTCAGGATGCCGCGATGCGGGCCGCCCGGCTGGCCGGGGATGCCGGCCTGGAACTGCGTGTCGTTCCCCTACCGCCCGGTCGCGATCCCGGCGACGTGATCGCTCAGGACGGAGCGGAAGGACTGCGCCGGCGGGTCAAGGAGTCGGTCCCGTTCGTCGTCTTCGAGGTGAGCCGGGTGCTGGACCGCGCCGAGCTGGGCAGCGCCGAGGGAAAGGATCGAGCGTTCGACGAACTGGTCCCCGTGCTGGCGCCACTTCCAGCGAGCGCTCTACGTGACCACCTGATCCAGCGGGTGGCTGGCGCGCTCGAGCTGAGTCAGGCCGCGCTGGTCAGATTGCTCTCTGCCGGTCCTGGCCGGTCGGATGCCACGCGCGGCTCCGGGAACGGGCGCCGAGCGGCCGGGCTGGGCGCCGACAACGGCGCGTCGCCGGACCGCTCAGCAGAGGCGGCGGGCGCGGCGCCTCCCCAGCGCCCGTTGGACCGCACCGTGCGCAACGAGCGAACCTTCCTTGCCATGTGCCTGGCGGCTCCAGACGCGGGCGCCGCCGCGCTCTCGGCTCTGAATCCCGACGAGCTGTTCACCAGCCTCCTCTTCCGCCGCGTGGCCACGCACCTCCGAGGCAGCGCTGGATCGCCGCTGACCGGCCTGCCCGACGACGACGACGAGCTGTCTGGAACCGTCGCGGACCTGGTCAACCGGGCGGCCCGTGGGGGAGATGTGACCGCCGACCAGCTCGAGCACTCCCGCCTCCTGCTGGAGCTGGCCCGCCTCGACCGCGCGATCGTGCGCGCCCAAGCCGACCACCAACCCGGCATCGCCGACCTGGCCAGGCGGCGGCAGGAGGTCAAGGCCGCCATCGGAGCAGTGGTATCCCGCATCGAGAAGCCGGTCTGACAGACCCTTTCCGTCCGAGCTGGATGCGAACATGTGTTCGGTAAGGGAGGATCGATGAGTTGCGGAGAAGCCAGACCGTCACCGCGCAAGCGGGGCATCGAGCGAGAGAAGCTTGCGGAGCTCACCGAAAAAGGCATGACCGTCGCGCAGATCTCGGCACAGGTCGGCATCAGTCATGCCGCCGTCCGGCACTGGCTCGGCCGATACGGACTGAGGACAGCGCGCCAGAAGCGGCCGCCCAAGACGGATCGACCAGAGGCGATGCGCGAGTGCCGCCATCACGGGAACACGAGCTTCGTGATGGATGGCGCAGGGGTTTACCGCTGCCGGCGTTGCCGGGTGGAGGCGGTGGCCCGCAGACGGCGACGCGTCAAGCAGATCCTGGTCGAGGAGGCGGGTGGCGCTTGTCGCATCTGCGGCTACGGCCGTTGCGTCGCGGCCCTGCACTTCCACCATCTAGACCCGGCGCAGAAGACGCTTCCCGTGAGTCTCGCCGGCGTAACGCTGTCGATCGACTTCATGCGGGCAGAGGCCAGAAAGTGCGTCCTGCTGTGCTCCAACTGCCACGCGGAGGTCGAGGCGGGAGTCACACGGCTCTCAGTAAGCTAGGGCCGACAGCGGATAGATGGCCGCTGGCAGACATCCCATTCCGGGGTAGCTCAATAGGCAGAGCATTCGGCTGTTAACCGAAGGGTTGTGGGTTCGAGTCCCACCTCCCCAGTTTCACCAGACTGTCGGGCATGAGCCCTGGCCGTTGTCGTTAGCCGACCAGCTCCTCGAGCAGCCTCGCGGCGTGGGCCGCACCGTCATGTGCAGCTGTCCAGTCCGCGAGCTCACGCGCCCGGGCGCCCTGCTCGACGCTGACGCGAAGCGCGCGCTCGACCGCGAGCCGCATGGTCGTGGCGGAGGCGAACCGCCACGGCAACCGCACCCCGAGCCCGGCCCAGTCGAGCCGGGCGGCATTCTCGGCCATGTCGCCGCTGTGTGGAACAACCAGCAGGGGAACTCCGCTCTCGAGCGCGCGCACGACGGTACCGTGGCCGCCATGGCAGATCACCAGCGAGGCGTCGCTCATCGCGTGCGTGTACGACATCCAGTTGACCAGCCGCGTCCGGCGCCCTGCCCGCATCGGCCGGGCGGCAGGGCGACGGTCGAGCGAGGCGAGCACGCGCACGTCGAGGCCTCGCAGGCCCTCGAGCGCGGCGCGCACCAGCCGCTGGCGCGGATCGTGCGAGGTCGAGGGCGCGACGATCACCAGCGGCTGGTCACCCGGCGGCGGTGAGACGACCGCCGCGCCCGGCGGCTCCCAGCGCATCGGTCCGACGACATGGACCCCGGGAGGCCACGGGCGGGGGTACTCGAGCTGTGGAAAGGTCGCGACCAGAGTCAGGCTCGGGCTGAGGCCGCCATGCAGGCGTTCCGTCGCCGGTAGGCCCAGACGCCGCCGGGTCTC
>DASZMP010000163.1:0-1880 GCA_035551795.1 Solirubrobacteraceae bacterium
CAGCCGCATCGACGTCGGTCTCGGCCACTCCAAGGTGTTCGGCGGACCCGGCAAGAACCGGATCTTCGCCGGCGCCAACGCGGCCAAGGTCAGCTGCGGCTCAGGCCACAACAACTCGGCCTTCGTCCGCACCGCCGCCTCACACTACGCCAAGACGCACGGCTGCCAGCACATCCACCTGCTGAACTGAGCCGGAAGGGCGCTCCACCCCACCTGGAGCACGAGAGCATGAAGTCCGAAGGGCCGGGAGTGGCACGCCGCTCCCGGCCCTTCGCGTTCCCTACTATTGCTGCCGTCCCAGCAATGCGGGGAGGCGGCGTGATGATCCTTGCAAGCCAACCCGAGCAGATCAGAGTTGCAGCACCCCTGTAGACGGCGGCACGGCCGAGGAGCGCCATCGCCGAAGCCTTGGCGCCCGGTGCTGGCCGCGGTCGTTGTGGCCATGCTGCTCGCCGCCTGCGGTTCGGGGGCGCCGACGCCACGCCCGGCGGGCAAGAACAGCGCCGCGACCACCTCGACGCCTGCGATCCTGCCCGGTATCGGCCGTCCCCCGGTGACGATCGGTGACAAGAACTTCACTGAGCAGTTCATCCTCGGCGAGCTTTACGACCAGGCCCTCGTGGCCCAGGGGTTCACCGTTGACCTGAACAAGAACATCGGCTCCACCGAGGTCACGCAGCAGGCCCTGGAGGACGGGCAGCTCGACATGTACCCCGAATACATCGGGACGTTCGATACCAGCGTGGCCCACGACCCCGAGGTCTTCGGCTCGGCCCGGGACGCCTTCGCCGCCGCTCAGCGCTACGCGGCCGCCCACGGCCTGTGGCTGTTATCGCCCACGCCGTTCTCGGACACCGACGCGATCGCGGTGTCCGCCACCTACGGCGCTCAGAACCACCTGCGGAACATCGCCGATCTCGCCCCGCTCCAGACCAGCCTGACCATGGGCGGCCCACCCCAATTCGTCAACAGCCAGGCCGGGCTGCTGGGGATCGAATCGGCCTATAGCGTGACCCCCGCCCATGTTCAGCCCCTGGCCATCGGCCTGCAATATCAGGCGCTCCAGGACGGCAACGTCCAGGCCGCGGACGTCTTCACCACCGATGGGGAGCTCGCCTCCGGCCAGTTTCAGCTCCTTGGTGACCCCGACCACCTGTTCGGATTCGAGAACGTGGCGCCAGTCGTGACCCAGGGCACGCTCCTCGCCGAGGGCCCCGCGTTCGCCAACATCATCAACGCCGTCAGCGCGCAGCTGACGACCGAGACGATGCGCCAGCTCAACGCCGACGTCAACATCTACAACCAGTCGCCGGCCACCGTGGCCCAGCAGTTCCTGATCGCACACAACCTGCTCCCCGCCAGCACCCCGTGATCCTCACGGCGGCGAGCTCAGCGACCGCTCGACCCGAATCCCCCACCGCCGCGCTCTGAGAGCTCGAGCTCGTCGACGACGACCAGGTCCAGGGCTTCGACGGCCACGAGGACGAGCTGCGCGATCCGGTCACCGCGCCGGATCTCGCACGGCTGGTCGCGATCGGTGTTGAGCAGGAGGACCCGCACCTCGCCGCGGTAGCCCGAGTCGATCAGCCCGGGCGCGTTCACGAGGGCGATCCCGTGCCGGGCGGCCAGCCCCGACCGGGGGAGCACGAGCCCCGCCCGTCCCGGTGGGATCTCGACCGCGATCCCGGTCCCCAGCGAGATCCGCTCCCCGGGTCCGAGCGTGGCCCCGTCGAGGGCATAGAGATCGAGGCCGGCGTCGCCGTCATGGGCCCGGGTCGGCAGCTTGGCGTCCGGGTCCAGACGCCGGACGCGGAGGCTCATCCCGCCGCGCGGCCGCTGATCGCGAAGCGATCGTAGCGCCCGATGATGCCCGCCGGGAG
>DASZMP010000164.1:0-8658 GCA_035551795.1 Solirubrobacteraceae bacterium
GGCAGGCCGTACACCTCCGGCTCGTCGAGCAGCAGAAAGAAGGCACCGAAGCCACCCACCCCGTCGCCAGGATCTTCTCCGTAGAGGCGGGCGTCGGCCAGCCCCTGCTCGCGCAGGTGCTCCACGCGCTGCCGGGCGCGAGCGCGCAGCTCCTCGTGCTCGCCGAACTGGATCGACTTGGTGGGGCAGGCCTGAGCGCAGGCCGGCTCGCGGTCGTCCTTGAGACGGTCGTAGCACAGCGTGCACTTCCACGCCCGGCCGTCCTCCTCACGCTTCTCGATGACCCCGAACGGACAGGCTGGCACGCAGTAGCCACAGCCGTTGCACACGTCCTCCTGCACGACGACCGTGCCGAACTCGGTGCGGAACAGGGCACCGGTCGGACAGACGTCAAGACACGCCGCCTCCGTGCAGTGCTTGCACACGTCAGAGCTCATCAGCCAGCGGAACGAGTCGGCATCCTGGACCGGCTGCTGCTCGATGAAGGCCACGTGACGCCAGCGATTGGCCCCCAGCGCCCCGCTGTTGTCGTAGGACTCGCCGGTGAACCCGAGCACGTCCTCGGGGACGTGATTCCACTCCTTGCACGCCACCTCGCAGGCCTTGCAGCCGATGCAGATCGAGGTGTCGGTGAAGAACCCCATGCGCGGCTTGGCCTGTGGACCGTACGTTTCCTGGGCGGCCGCTGCCCTCGTATCCAGCTGAACGACGGTGTGGGTCATTCGGATCCTCCTCCGTTCAGCAGCCCCGCCCGGCGGCGATAGTCCTCCACCAGCTGCACGAGCCGGGCGTCCCGCGGCCGGCGGCCGGGCTGGATGTCACAGGTGATCGCCTTGACCTCCTGAATGTGCACGTTGGGGTCCAGGGCCAGGTGGAACAGGTCGTTGGCCGAGTCTCCCTTGGCCAGCCCCTTGAATCCCCAGTGATACGGCAACCCGATCTGATGGATGAGCCGGGGCGGATCAGAGGCCACCTTCAGCGGCTGGAGCCGGTCGGTAACCAGAACGCGCGCTTCGATGGCCGCGCGCGCGGTCACGATCGTGGCCCAGCCGCCGTGTTCCAACCCCCGCTCGCGGGCCAGTGCCGGGCTGACCTCGCAGAACATCTCGGGCTGAAGCTCCGCCAGATGGGGGACCGTCCGGCTCATCCCGCCCGCCGTGTGGTGTTCGGTCAGGCGGTAGCTGGTGGCCAGGTACGGGAACACGTCCGCGTGCGGGCGGCCATAGCTGGGGTTGTAGGGGTCCTCGGGGTGCTCGAGGACTTGGCGCGCCGGGTTGGCCTGCTGGGCGTAGAGCAGGTTCTCCACCGGGGACTCCTGTGGCTCGTAGTGGGTGGGTAGCGGGCCGTCCAGCAGACCGCTCGGCACGAACAGCCAGCCTTTCCCGTCCGCCTGCATGATGAACGGCTCGTCACCGCGCAGCGCGTCCTCGGCAGCGGCACCCTCCGGCGGCACGTAGTCAGGCGCCTTGCTCTCCTTGAAGTCAGGAACGTCGTATCCGGTCCACTTCTCCTCCTCGGCGTCCCACCAGACGTACTTCTTGCGCTCTGACCACGGCCGGCCCTCCGGGTCGGCGGAGGCGCGGTTGTAAATGATGCGCCGGTTCATTGGCCACGCCCAGGCCCACTCGGCCGCCACCCAGTCCTGCTCGGAGTGAGGCTTGCGGCGGTTGGTCTGGTTGACCCCGTCGGCATAGGCGCCGCAGTAGATCCAGCAACCGCAGGCGGTGGAGCCGTCAGGCTTCAGGTCGGTGTACCCCGAGAGCGGGTTGCCCTCCCCGTCCCATCCGTTGATCTCCTGGAGCACCGCCTCGGCGCTGGGCTCGTCGATGGCGCCCTCGGTGGGATAGGTCCAGGTAAGGTCCAGGATCGCCCGGTCCTTGGGATCGGTCGAGTCAGCCAGCTTCTCCCGGATGATGCGACCGATGTGGAACATGAACCACAGATCCGAGCGGCTGTCTCCGGGTGGCTCGACCGCCTGATTGTGCCACTGGAGCAACCGCTGGGTGTTGGTGAACGACCCGTTCTTCTCCACGTGCGCGGCCGCCGGCATGAGGAACACCTCGGTGCCGATCTCCTCGGTCTTCAGCTCACCGCTCTCGATCTCCGGCCCCTCACGCCAGAAGGCGGCCGACTCGATCTCCCCGAAGTCCCGCACGACCAGCCAGTCCAGATTGGCCATGGCCAGCCGGTGGAGTTTGGAGGCGGCGGATCCGACAGCCGGGTTCTCCCCGAACAGGATCATGCCTTTGACCTTCTTCTCGAACATCCCGAGCACGGTCGGGTAGATCGAGTGGTCACCTGTGATCCGCGGGATGTGGTCGTAGCAGTAGTCGTTGGCCTCGGTCGCCCGGTCCCCGTACCAGGCTTTGAGCAGGCTGACCATGTAGGCATCCATGTGTCCCCAGAAGCCCGCCTGGGCCGCGGTGTGCTCCAGGTAGTCCTTCAACGTCCGATGGGCCCGGGGATGGGGCATGGGCAGGTAGCCCGGGAGGATGTTGTAGAGCGTGGGAATGTCGGTGGACCCCTGAATCGAGGCGTGACCGCGCAGGGCGAGGATTCCCCCGCCGGGGCGGCCGATGTTCCCGAGCAGGAGCTGGATGATGGAGGCGGCGCGGATGTACTGCACGCCCACGGTGTGCTGAGTCCAGCCGACGGCGTAGGCCAGCGCCGAGGTCCGCTCGCGGCCCGAGTTCTCACACAGCGCCTCGGCCACCTCGATCAGCAACTCCTTGGGCACTCCACAGATCTCCGCCACGGTTTCGGGCGTGTAGCGGCTGTAGTGGCGCTTGAGCACCTGGAAGACACAGCGCGGATGGCCCAACGTGGGATCCCATTCCGGAGGCTCGCCGTGCTTCAAGCGGCCGCCCTGCGCATAGTGCGCTTGCTCACCAGAGGGCTGTCCCTCCTCCTGCCCCGACGGGGCATTGACCTCCATGCCCTTGTACTGCCAGGACGCTGGGCTGTAGCTGCCCTTCTCAGCGTCGAAGCCGGAGAAGAGCCCGTCCAGGTCCTCCGTGTCCCGGAAGTCATCGGTGACGATCGTGCTGGCGTTCGTGTACGTCTTCACGTACTCGTCGAACCAGCGCTGGTTCTCGAGGATGTAGTTGATCACACCGCCGAGGAAGGCGATATCGGTGCCGGCCCGGATCGGCACGTGCAGGTCGGCCACGGCGCTCGTCCGCGTGAAACGCGGATCGACATGGATGATCTTGGCTCCCCGCTGCTTGGCCTCCATCACCCACTGGAAGCCGACCGGGTGGTTCTCGGCCATGTTCGAGCCCTGAATCAGGATGCAGTCCGAGTTCTGCAGGTCCTGCTGGAACGTGGTGGCGCCTCCGCGCCCGAGCGAGGTCCCCAAACTGGGGACCGTGGAGCTATGTCATATGCGAGCCTGGTTCTCGATCTGAACCGCGCCCATGGCCGAGAAGAACTTCTTGATCAGGTAGTTCTCCTCGTTGTCCAGCGTGGCGCCACCCAGGCTGGCGAAGCCCAGCGTGCGGTTCAGCTTGCCCGGAGGCTCGTCCTCGCTTTGCGGCGGCTGCTCGGACTCCCAGCCTGCCTCGCGCGCCGCGATCAGGCGGTCGGCGATCATGTCCATCGCCGTGTCCAGGGGCAGGTCCTCCCAGTCGGTCGCATGCGGCCGGCGGTACTTGACCCTGTACTCGCGCGTGGGGCTCTTGACCAATCCCAACGAGGCGGAGCCCTTGGGGCACAGCCGGCCGCGCGAGATGGGGCTGTCCGGATCGCCCTCGATCTGGATGACCTCGCCGTCCTTGACGAACACGCGCTGGCCGCAGCCCACCGCGCAGTAGGGGCAGACCGAGCGGACCACCTTGTCCGCCGTAGCGGTGCGGGCAATCAGCTCCCTGGAGTGGCTCGACTGGGCGGCCCGGCCCAAGCCGAGCGGGTCGTCGCGCAGCTGATTTAGCAGCGGGCCGACCGGCGACCGAAGACGCATTCTGGGGCGGGTGCTCATCGGAGACGGAATACCTATACCCACATGGGCTCCGAATGAGCCACGCCGGTCACCGGGATTACCGGACCGGGCTGACCAGGCTCGGATGACGACTACCCGCAGACTCAGCCAGCTGGAACCGACAGCCCGGAGAACAGCCGCGGATCGTTGCTGATCACTCCGGTAACGCCGAGGTCCTGGAGGCGACGCATCAGGGGCAGCTCGTCAACCGTCCAGACGTAGAGCTCGCCGCCGGCGCCGGCCACGGCTCGCACCAACCGGGGGGTGACGAGGCGCCAGTGGGCCATGATCGCGTCACAGGCGCCCGAGCGTATGGCGGCAGCCGCCCGGGCAGGGATCACCGCGCGCCACAGCTGGGCCAGGATCAGCACGGCGGGGACCATCGCCCGGTAGCGAAACGGATCACGCCGGAGCCGTGGCACCGACCAGCCAAGGCGGAGATCCGGCTGCCGGCGGCGGATCAGCTGGAGGCTCCGGCGGTAGTGACTGGACACCAGGGTTCGCTCCAGCAGCCCCCGCTCGCGCAGGGCCTCGACCACCCGCAGTTCGTAACCGGGGAGCTTGAGGTCCAGGTTCAGCTCGACGTCCGAGAACGGAGCGGAAGCCAGATGGTCAAGTCCCTCCTCGAGGACGAGGGCCTGGCGCGAGCAGGCATCGGCCCAATCGTGGGCTAGGAGCAGCCGCTGACCTGGATACTTCCGCCGCTCGGCGGCGACCACACTGACGGTGCGCCAATCGGCCGGTGGCTCGGGCAGGACGTCGAACTCGATCATGTCCACGCCCGCCGTCAGCGCCGCGTCGAAGCTACGGCTCGTATTGCCGGGCGCGATCAGATCGGCGCCCTTGTGTCCCACCCGCCTGAACCGCCCGTCCGCCATGCCCCCAGGCTACAGCCGGCGATCAGTGCTGACATCCCGGACACCAATACGTCATCCGCCCGCCTTCCCCCTGCACCCGGGACCTGATCGCGGTGCCACAGCGAGGACACGGTTGGCCCACCAGCCGGTAGATCCGCGGGCGGATGAATCGCGGTCCTCGCGTGCCGGACAGCAGCATGCGGGGACGGGCCAACTCGATGATCCGCATGGCCGCCTCGTCGCTGACCGAGGACACCGGGCGCCATGGATCCACCTCGGCCTCCCAGCAGCCCTCGGACTTCCAGATGTTCCCGATCCCAGCCACGTTGCGCTGGTCCAGCAGGGCATCGCCGATCGGCCGGGTGGGATCGTCCTGGCGCAGCTGGCCGAGGAAGCGCCCGGCATCGAACTCGACGGCCAGCACATCGGGTCCGAGGCCGCCCAGGCGCTGATCGAAGCGCGACCGGCCCGAGGTCATCAACTCCAGCACCGGGCCGTCGAACTGCACCACCTCGGTGCCCTCCCGGGTGAGCACGATCCAGGCTCGCGAGGCGGATCGGTGCCAACGCCGGCCGGGTGGGTAGACGCCCCAGGCTCCCGTCATCTTCAGGTGGGAGTGCAGGACCAGATCGCCCTCGAAGACCAGGAAGAGGTTCTTCCCGTGGGTATCGATCCGCTCCACCCGCCGCCCCTGAAGGCGCTGCGGCCAGTGGTCGCGGCCCGGGGAGCCGCGCAGCGCTCCCGGACGACCCGCCGGCATCCGCACCTCATCAGGCACCTGACCCTGCAACACCGGTCGCATCCGGGTGGCCGCCCAGAGAATCGTGTCCCCCTCAGGCATGCCCGTCGCTGGTCAGGCGCTGAGGGTGAGGCGACGCGGTCCCTCCTGGAAGCCCAGCGAAAGCAGGGTCGGCCCGAGAGGCGAGACGAGTGCCGACCCGCCGTCCACCTTCTCCAGGGCCAGCCGCTTGATCTGACCGCGGCGCACATGATCCACAAGGGCGCTCAACGCCCGCTCCAGCCGGTCGTCGCCCGGCTCGACCAGCGTTTGCAGTGCCCGTCCGCCCCGTTCCAGATAGAGGATCGGTTCTCCGCCGATCAGCACCACGTAGGCTCCGGCGGTACGTGCCGGAGCGCGTCCTGCGGACCGGGCGGGCCAGGCCAGCGCCGCTCCGTACGGTTGAGCGGGATCGATCGCCGAGAGGACAACGGGTGGATCCTCGAGCCGGTCCCGATCCTGCCCGCCCTCCCGCAACCGTTCCACCGCCCCGGGCAGGGCGAACTGGGCGCCGCCCAGCCCTTCGACGAAGTAGCCGCGCCGGGCCACACCCAGCGTCTCCAGCGAGGTGAGCTCTGCGTAGATCCCGCTGAATCCGCCCGGCAGGCCCTCGGCCAGCACGAGCTCGCGGGTCAGCACGCCGTAGCGCTCCAGCAGCAGCTCGCTCTGCGCCCGCCGGCGGGCGACGGGGTCAACCTCACCGGCCACCAAGCCGGCGGTCAATGACCAACGACCTTGCACCTGCGGGAGCGCGCGGTTTCGCCCGCGGGCCGAGAAGCGTCCGGCCCGGGCACGGCGAGCCTGGGCGGCGGCCTGCCGGGCCAGCGACAGCCGCGGGACTCGCAGGGGCGCGAAGGCGTCATTGATGACCTCGCCCGCCCAGACCAGATCCCACAGAGCCGCCTGCAAGTCGTCTGGTGACAGATCCACGTCGACCAGCAGATCGGTGAAGAAGCAGGCACCGCGGAGCAGCCGGTCACGAATCGCCTGATGCGCGGGCAGATCCGGCGACGCCGCCCCGCGGACGGGAGGCGCTCCCAGCAAAGCCAGATCGTCCCGGAAGTAGAGCGCCACTCTCCCGGTCGAGCGTCCGAGCGCACCGGCTCCGATCCACACCACCTCGCCCGCGGCACACAGCTGGTCCAGCCAGGCGGGCGAGTAGGCGCCGGTGCGGCGAGGCAGAACGTCACGCTCCCAGACGTCGGGGGGCAGCGCCACGCCCTGGAGGGGCACGAGGACGTCCCGGAGCCGGTCCACCCCGGCCCCCGTGGGGGGGTGGCGGTCCACGCCCTGCCAGCGCGGAAGGAAGCGGGCCAGATCGCGCGGGTCGACTGGTTCGACCTCACGGCGCAGCGCGGCCAGAGACGCCCGGCGCAGCCGGCGGAGCACCTCGGGATGGCACCACTCGCGCTCGCCACGGCCTCCGGCCGCGGTGCCGCCCCCCGGCCGCAGCTCGCCGCGGACGAGCTCTCCCTCGCGCTCCAGCAGGCTCAGTACCGCGCTGCCGTCGATCCCGTAGCGGACGCGCACGTCGGCGCCCGTGAACGGGCCATGACAGGCGGCGAACCGCCGGAGCACGCCGGCCAGCGCGTCCGGGACGTCCTCCAGGAACACCTCCGGGAGCCCACCGGGTGGCGCCACCCCCAGCGCGTCGCGGTACAGGCCGGCGTCGGCGGCCACGATCCAGCGCTCCTCGCCGGCCAGCCGCACCCGGACCGCCCGGCGCTCGCGACCGAGCTCGATGAGCATCGACTCGGCATCGACCCCCGGCACGACCCGCGCCGCGACCTCGGGCATCGACAGGTCGCCCAGGGCCCGCAGCATGTCGTGCACCTCGTCCCGGGTGGCCACCCGCCGGTGCTCGGAGAGGAATTGCAGATCGTCCTCGACCGAGGCCAGCGCCGCGGGATCGATCAGGTCGCGGAGCTCCTCCTGGCCGAGCAGCTCCCGCAGCAGCTCGCGGTCCAGAGACAGCGCGGCAGCCCGGCGCTCGGCGTTGGGCGTGTCGCCCTCGTACATGTACGTGGCCACGTAGTCGAACAGCAGCGAGGACGCGAACGGCGAGGCGGTCGGTGTCTCCACCTCCACCAGCGAGATCTCGCGCCGGCTCAGCTTGGTCAGCAGCGCGACCAGGCCCGGCAGGTCGAGAACGTCCCTCAGGCACTCGCGGTAGGTCTCGAGGATGATCGGAAACTCCCCGTAGCGGCGGGCGACCTCGAGCAGCGTCTGGGACTTGAGCCGCTGCTGCCACAGAGGTGTCCGCTTGCCGGGACGGGCCCGCGGAATCAGCAGCGCCCGGGCCGCGTTCTCCCGGAAGCGCGCGCCGAACAGCGCGCTCGAGCCGAGCTCGGCCACGATCAGCTCCTCCACCTCGTCGGGCTCGGGCAGCATGACCTGCGTGAGCCGATCGGGATCGGAGAGCTCGGCGTCGGGGAGGTGAACGATGATCCCGTCGTCGGACCAGATGGCGTCGGATTCGAGCCCGAGCTCGTCGCGGATCCGGGCACTCAGCGCCAGCCCCCAGGCCGCGTGCACCCGGCCCCCGAACGGAGACAGGATGCACACGCGCCAGTCACCGATCTCGTCGCGGAAGCGCTCGAGCACGATCGCCCGGTCGCTGGGCACGACGCGCGTGGCGTCCTGCTGCTCGCGCAGGAACCCGACCAGGTTGCGCGCAGCGCGTTCGTCCAGGTCGTAACCGGCGGCCAGCACCTCCGGCGTCTGCTCGACCGCCCAGCGGGAGAAGGCGCCGATCGCCTCGCCCAACTCGAAAGGACGCCCCACCGCGTCCCCCTTCCAGAACGGCACCGCTCCGGGCAGGCCGGGCGCCGGGGTGACGATCACCCGATCGCGGCCGATCTCCTCGATCCGCCACGTCGAGGCACCGAGCAGGAATGTCTGGCCCGGCCGCGCCTCATAGACCATCTCCGCGTCGAGCTCGCCGACGCGCCGGCCGTCGGGCAGCGTCACCGCGTACAGGCCGCGGTCGGGAATGGTGCCGGCGTTCGTCACGGCCAGCTGGCGGGCGCCGGGGCGCGGTCGAATCG
>DASZMP010000165.1:0-8661 GCA_035551795.1 Solirubrobacteraceae bacterium
ACGACGACGGCGGGGAACGCGCCGTCGGCCTCCAGGGTGGCCAGTGCCTCCACGGTCTTGCCGAGTCCCTGCTCGTCGGCCAGGAAGCAGCGCCGCGCCTTCAGCGCGTAGCGGACCGCCGCCCACTGGAACGGAGCCAGCTGGCCGCCCAGTGCCTCCTGCACCTTTTCGATCGGCTCTGCGCGAGTTGCGCGGGACGCCGCCACAGCCCGGAGCGACTCGCGATGCTGGGCCACGAGCCCGGACAGCGCCTCGGCGGCGGCGGGCGCCACCTGGACCTCGTGCCGGGACACGAAGGCATCCAGCTGATCCGCGATCCACGGATCCAGCTTGAGCTCGTTGCGGCTGGCTCCCGGCAGCTGTTCGAAGGCCACGGCCACCTCTGGGTCCCAGAGGACCTCCAGCGAGAAGCGGGTACCAGCCACGCCACGGGCCAGGATCAGCCGCGCGGGCGGCGGCTGCTCGCCGCGATCGACCAGTTCCAGGCACCGAACTGCTCCGGGGCTGAAGCGGGCCGAGGTCAGCTCCTCCAGCTGTGCGGCCGCCGGCTTGCTCAATGGAACGAGGGTGCGCTCCTCATCCTGGACGGCGCCGGTGGCGAGCAGCCCCTCGGGCGGCTTGCCGAACAGCGTGTGCAGCGACCACCAGCCGCGGCCCGCGTAGCGGGTCGTCCGCACGTATCCCACCCATCGGTTGACCGCGCCCTTCAGCCACTCGTCCACCTCGGAGCTGGTGGTCAGCTCCGGGTAGTGCTCGAGTATCTGACGCAGCTTCATGGCCACCCAATCGTCGGCGGGGGCCGACCATTCGCGCCGGTCCCAGTCGAAGCTGCGACCCGGCAGCGTCCTTACGGCCGCCACCAGCTGCCCGTCATAGGGGAAGGCCAGCACCACCGCGCGATTGCCCTCCGCGTCCTCGCGCAGCTGCACGTTGGCTTCCTCAGGCGCTAGCCGCATCATCCTCAACGTTAGTGACGCCCCGTGACGCTCCCAGCCGAGCCGCCACTTAGAGTGCCAAGCCGTGAGCACAGGCGAGCCGCGTCCGGGACCGGGCTCTGAGGAAGCCGAGCACCGGCGCTGGTTCACCCATCAGCCGAACGTCACCGGGGCGGGGCTGATCGCGGCGTACAGCGCACAATTCTGGGGCCTCGTGGCGATCCTGGGCGTGGTGGCCGGAGCCGGTGGGGCACTGCTGATCCTGCTGTTGCGCGGCGTAGAGCATCTGTCTTTCGGCGGCCACGGACACACGCTCCTGGCCGTGGTGCGGGCGGCACCCGGGTGGCGGCACATCCTCGTCCTGGTGCTGGCTGCGGTGATCGTGATCGTCGGGTTGCGGGTGCTCGGACGCCTCCCGATCGGGGGCACCGAGGTTTCCGAGGCGCTGTGGCTGCGTAGCGGGCGCCTCAGCTTCCTGCCCAGCATCGCTCGCGGGCTGCTGTCGATCATCACCATCGGGATGGGGGTGTCACTGGGCCGTGAGGCGGCGCCGCAGCTGGTCGGGGCCGCCACCGGCTCGTGGCTGGCCACCTGGGCGGATCTCCCCATCTGGCAGCGCCGACTGCTGGTCGCCTCCGGCGCGGGGGCCGGGTTTGCCGCCGTCTACAACGTCCCGCTGGGCGGCACCCTGCTGGCGCTGGAGGTGATGCTCGGCACCCTGGCTCTGCCGTTGGTCCTGCCGGCCCTGATGGCGTCGCTGATCGCCACGGCCGTGGCCTGGATTGCCCTGGGCACGGGACCGACCTACCACGTCTCCACCTATGGCTTTCACGCCACGCAACTGGTCTGGGCGATCATCCTGGGCCCGGTGATCGGGTTAGCGGCCAGCGGCTGGACGCGGCTGGTCCACGCGGCCAACCGGTTCCGGCCTCGGGCGGCCCGGTGGTGGGTCACTCCCCTGGTGGTGTTCGCGGCCCTCGGCGCGGTGTCGATCCCCTACCCGCAGCTGCTGGGCAACGGGCGGGACATCGTCGAGATCACGATCGCCGGACGGCTGTCCCTCGGCCTGCTCGCCGTGCTGCTGGTGCTCAAGCCGCTGGTCACGTCCGCCTGCATGGCCACCGGAGCCCCCGGCGGATTGTTCACTCCGACGCTCGCCGTGGGTGCTCTGTTGGCCGGCCTGGCCGGAGGGATCTGGTCCCACATCTGGGGCGGCGCGGCGGCGGGGAGCTACGCCGTGATCGGCGGTGGCGCCTTCCTGGCCGCCGCCATGCAGGGCCCGCTGGCGGGCGCGGTGCTGGTGCTCGAGCTCACCCGCCACTTCGACGCGCTGATGGTGCCGATGCTGGTGGCCGTGGTGGAGGCCACGATCGTCTCCCGCCGGCTTGGTGCCCAGTCGATCTACTCGGCCCGGCTGGCCGAGGATCCGGCCGCGGACATCAATCCGGCTGCCGGTGCGGCGGCCGTGGCCACGCTGTACGCGCTGGATGACGCGCTGCCGCCACACCTCACCCAGCCACCGCGGCCGGGCGGATCGGATCCGCGGCCCTCGGCTCCGCGGCCCTCGGATCCGCGGCCACCTGACCGACCGACCATGCCCCCCGAGCCCTGATTCACCGCTACCGGCTCGACATGGGTCGAAACCGTTCGACAGGCCAACGTTTTTCGACCCCCGCAGCGGCGGCAGCCGTGATCTGGACGGGTGAGCACGATCAAAACAGGAGTAGTCCTCTGTTCAGGCGGGTAAACAGCGATTACGGGCGCTCGTTCGGCCTGTCCGGGCCGGGCGCCCGCCGACAGGGGTCTAACAAAGGAGGAGATGCTGATGTCGGCAACCTACGCACCTGCGACAGCCACGGAGAGGCGCGTCAGTCTGTCGCGCGGGCCGGCCCTGATCGTCGGCACCATCCTGCTGGCTGCCGGTCTGTACTTCATGTACAGGCAGCACACCTATCCACGCTGGAGCAACTTCCCCAACGGCGGAGCCCCCGTGGACCGTCACGTGTTGGGCATCTTCGGCATCAACGGCTTCACCGGACTGCTGACCGCGATCTGCGGCGGCCTGCTGCTGTTCGGAGCCGCCCAGCATTACCTGGCCAAGACGATGAGCCTGATCGTCGGCATCGTACTCGGCGCTGCGGCGATCATCGGCGCGGTCAGCGGCAACGTGCTGGGTCTGGCGGCGTCAAACGGCTGGACCGAGCTGGCCTGGGGCATCGCCGCGGCCATCCTGCTGATCAACGCGGTGATCCCGGCCCGCAGGCGCGTCTATGAGCGGCCCGGAGCCGGGGCTGTCGGCGCCGCAGGAGCCGGCGCGGTGGCCGGCGCAGCGGCGGGCGACGTCGCCGCCCGGCGCCGTACCCGACGTACCGCGGGCGCTGAGGACCCGGCCTACGCCGGCACCGGCCCGGCCACCACTACGGGCACGGCCGCCGGAGCTGGGACGGCCGCCGGACCGGGGACGGCCGCCGGAGCCGGAACGGGCGCCGCTGGCCAGACCGCCCCGGCGGCGGGCCAGACCGCCCCAGCTGCGGGCGAGACCCCGGCGCGAGAAGGCCGGGACGTCAACTATTCCCACCGGATCACTGGTGGGTCGGGCGCCAACCAGCCGGCGAACGGCGAGCCGGTGGCCGTGGGTGGCGGCAACTCGCCCGCCGAGGAGGAGCAGACCGCCGGCACCGGCAACGGCGGCGCCCTCAGCCGCCTGTTCGGACGGCGCAGCTGACCCTCTGAAAGCCACGCCATGAACCCGCTGAGGACCCGGAGCCTGTCTCCGGGTCCTCGTGTGTCGGAGGCGCCAATCGCCACAGACGGATAGGTTGACGGGTATGGCGCAGCCCCCCACCGGTCAGCCTCGGGACTGGGGCAGGCGTCAGACGCGGGAGGTCACCTGGTATGACCCGCAGGCGATCCGCACCCAGCTGACGGGCCTGTCGGGCCGGGAGTACCTGCAGGGAATGATCGATGGAAGGATCCCCCCGCCGCCGATCGTCGAGCTGGCGTCCAGCCGCCTCATTTCGGTCGGCGATGGCGAGGCGGTGTTCCGGTGCCGCCCGGACGAATCGTGGCTCAACCCGCTCGGCCTGGTCCACGGCGGTCTGCTCTGCACGCTGCTGGATTCCGCCATGGGTGTGGCGGTTCAGAGCACCCAACCGGTCGGCCGCGGCTACGCGACGATCGAGCTCAAGGTGAGCTTTCTCAAGCCGGTGGCGTTCGATGGAAGCGAGCTCGAAGCCCAGGGGCGGGTGCTGCAGGTGGGACGTCGGATTGCCTTCGCCGAGGCGCACGCGCACGACGCGCAGGGCACGCTGCTGGGCCACGCCACCTCCTCGCTGGCCAGCGTGAGCCGCTGACCCATGCCAACCGCGCCTGGACGGCGGGAGTCACGCCGGCCAGCCGCTTGCCGGCTGGCTGGCCGGCGTCCCGTCGTCTAACCTGGGTCATCCGGCGGATCGCCCACTCGACCGCGGGTCCTCAGGACCCACCGGCGCCACGCGCCGGCGCTCACCGAGCGACCGGCGGCCAGTCCCGGAGGTCGGGAGTGTCACGCCACCCAGGCAGACACTCATTAAGTCCTGGGACGTAGTAGTTCAGTGGCGATCCATGACCGGACACTTCAAGGCCCCGGCAATGCGACCGGGGTCTTGGTGTGGAGGGGTGAGACAGGGTTACGCGAGCCTAAACGTCAGCTATCGCGGCCGTTAAAGAGCCGTCATATCGGCGCGACTGGCCGCGGGCGCGGGTATGCTGCGCCTGACCGCCGCCCGCTGCTCACGCTGAGCTGCTTCGGCGGCATGGGCTGGATAGCAGTGGGCCATTGCATCAATCACATCCCTTCTACCCCTCATCGGAGCGCGAATGACCGCTGGACCAGACCGCTTGCCGTGTCGTGAGGAGCTTGCACCCTTCGCCGTGCCAAGCCTCAGGCACGGCCTGCTCGCCATCATGACGTCGGTGGTGCCCTACGTTGCCCTGTGTTACGCGATGTATCTGACGCTGGACGACACGCCCCTGTTGACGGTGCTCCTGGCCGTCCCCGCGGCCGGGTTCCTCGTCCGCGTGTTCGTCGTCTTTCACGACTGTGCGCACGGTTCGTTGCTGCCTTCCAGACGAGCAAACACGATTGTTGGGAGCGTCCTGGGTCTGCTGGTGCTCTCACCCTTTCGCCGGTGGCGCCACGACCATGCGGTACATCACGCGACCGCGGGGGACCTGGACAGGCGCGGAGTCGGCGACATCGTCACCTTGACCGTGACTGAGTACCGGGCACGTTCGTGGCGTGGTCGTGCCGCCTACCGACTGATTCGGAATCCGTTCGTCATGTTCGGTTTCGGGCCGGTGTTCGCGATGATCGTCGGGCCGCGAATCGTGTCGCGCGGGGCACGGCCACGGATGCGCAACAGCGTGCTGGGGACTGACCTGTCGCTGTTTCTGCTCGTCGGGGGGATCTGCTGGTTGATCGGCTGGCGGGACTTCCTGATCGTCTGGGCACCCGCAGCGCTCGTGGCCGGCTCGGTGGGGATCTGGCTGTTCTACGTCCAACACCAGTTCGAGGACGCCTACTGGGAGCGCGGGATCGATTGGACCTACGCGGATGCGGCTCTGCGCGGGAGCTCGTATCTGAAGCTGCCGTCGGTGCTGGCGTTTTTCACCGGCAACATTGGACTGCACCATGTGCATCACCTCAACGCCCGGATTCCCAACTACCACCTTCCGGGCGCCCATCGCTCCAGCCCGGTGTTCGCACAGGTCCCCACACTCTCGCTGTGGGACGGACTCCGCGCCGTCAGGTACAAGTTGTGGGATGAGCAGGCAGGCCGGCTGGTGACGTTCGCTCAAGCTCGAGCGGGTGTTTCACTGGCGCCAGCGTGAGCCGGAACCACACCCGGCTGCAGGCTAAGCCCTGACGCTGGCTGCTACGTTGATGTGAGCGGTCGGCGAGGTCGACCGCGACGCAGCTTGCTTGGGTCCCGCAGACAGCGGTTCGGGTCAGCCATCGCGTCCCGAATCGTCCGCGGCCCCTTTGCGCCGCCAAGGAGTACTGCATGTCAACAGAATCGTTCGCCGATCTCGGTGTCTCGCGCGCCGTGACCAACTCTCTCTCCGCCATGGGGATCACTCAGCCGTTCGCCATCCAACGTTCCGTGATCGGCGATGCAATCGCCGGACGGGACGTGATCGCGAAGTCACCAACGGGCTCGGGCAAGACGCTCGCCTTCGGGATCCCCTTGGTCGAGCGAATCAACGCCAACGGGCCCCGACCGGCGGCGCTGGTCCTGGCGCCAACCCGCGAGCTCGCGACCCAGATCGTGGAGGAGATCCGCGGAATCGCCCATGCCCGGGCGCTTCGCGTCACCGCCGTGTATGGCGGCGCTGGGCTGGTCAAGCAGGCCAGGGAGGCCGCGGCTTCCCACGTGCTGGTCGCGACTCCCGGACGGCTCGAGGATCTCCTGGCACGCGGAGCCTTCAGACTGGATCAGATCCGGATGCTGGTCCTCGATGAGGCCGATCGGATGCTCGATATGGGCTTTCGCCCGGCGATCGACAGGATCGTCGCCGCCTGCCCGTCGGCTCGGCAGACGCTGTTCTTCTCCGCGACGCTCGACGGCGAGGCTGGGCGCCTCGCCGAGCGGTACGCGGATGATCCGGTAAGCCATCAGCACGGCCCCCGCGAACGCCGCGCGAACGCGGAGATCCAGCACCGGTTCGTGCCGGTCGCGCACGAGCATCGGGTCGAGGCACTCGTCGGCGAGCTCCGCCGTGACCGCGACCTGACGCTCGTCTTCGTGCGCACCAAGCGCGGTGCCGACCGGCTCGTCAAGCGGCTCGCAGCGCACGGGGTGGACGCGGTGGCCATGCACGGCAACAAGTCGCAGCGCCAGCGTGAGCAGGCGCTCGCCCGCTTTGAGTCCGGCAGGATCGACACGCTCGTCGCGACCGACGTGGCGGCACGCGGGATCGACGTGGAGCGGATCTCGCACGTGATCAACTTCGACCCTCCCGCCGACAGCGAGACCTACGTTCATCGCATCGGCCGCACGGGTCGCGCTGGTCGCAAGGGAGTGGGCATAACGCTCCTCTCGGCCGATCAGCACCGAGACGTCACCAAGATCGCCGGCCAGCTCGGGATCGATCACGGCCTCAACGGCAACGACTCCCGGCGCGTCAGGGCGGAACCGATCGCCCGCGCGACCAGGTCGAATCACGTGCCGTCGCACCGCAGGCCTCGGCGCCGGCGAGTCGCGGCTCGCAGCTGACCCTCCGGCCGGTCGCAGCGACCGAGCTGATGCCGACGCCTTTGGTGCGCTGATCTAACCTGACCGCGGATTGCGGATCGGGGAGGTGAGGGCGTACGGTGTGGACATGAGCTGCACCCCCATGCCTGTGGGATCGGGTTCGTCGGCTCGTGCTCACGCGAATCGGTGCGCCTGGTTCTGGGTGTGGGTGGTCGTCGGGGCGGCCCTCGCCGTCGGCCTGATCTCCCTCGGCACCCTGGTGCTGGTCCCGGCCGTGCTCGTCGGGTTGGTCGTCCGGCGCAGCGCAGCCGCTCGGCGCTCCGGCTGGGGGCTGCTCACCGGGGCCGGGCTGACACTGCTTTGGGTCGCGTTCGAGAACCGTGCCGGCCCGGGAACGACCTGCTACCGGACCCTGACGGCCGCCGGGTGTGACCAGCACCTGAACCCGATCCCGTGGCTGGCGATCGGGCTCGGGCTTACGGGCTGGGGATTGGCGGCGCAGTGGCGCTCCGCCCGGCACGGTGGGTGGCAGTCACCTCAGGGGCGGATGTGAGCGGCCGTGCAATCGGGGCGTGACAGCGAGGAGCAGTCCGGAGGCGAGCTGGCAGGGCAAGCGCGCCGGCATGCGGAGCGGGATCGGGTCGCTGCTGAGCGCGAGCGGCTCGCCGATCAGCGCGATCAGGCGGCGGATGAACGCGAGCGCAGGGCCGACGAGCGCGAGCAGCTCGCCGATGACCGGGAGCAACTCGCCGACGACCGAGAGCACCGGCTCTACGGGGGGCGTGCTCGCCAGTCGGCCGACTTCGTGCGGAAGAGTCGGGAGGCGTTCGCCCACGCGCGGGAGGTGCTCGAACGCGCGCGAGCCCGACTCGATCGCCAAGAGGCCGGACTCGAGCGCGATGGCGCTCAGTACGAGCGCGAGGACGCTGTGATTCAGCGCGAGGTCGCAGATACCGAGGGCGACATCTCCAAGGAGGAAACCCGGGGCGTTTGACCTACGCGGTCTCGCTGATGGAGAAGGCGTTGCCGTCGGGATCGCGGAACGCGAACATCGCGGGCACTCCGGGCCAGCGCAGGATCTCGTCGGTGTCACGCCGGCGGACCGGAGCTTGGCATGGGCGGTGGCGGCATCGCCGGTGGTGAAAGGATGCCGATCGTGCCGCGGATCAGGTTGGGGGCCGCCGGGTCGAGGGTGATGATCACGTTGTCTGTTCCCGCCGTTGACTCGGCAGCTAGCTTGGCGAGAGTGTTCGTGGAAGGGCTGGATCACGTGCAGGTGGCCGCACCGGCAGGCTGCGAGCGCGAGGCCAGGCAGTTCTACGGCGAGCTCCTCGGCCTACCGGAGCTGGAAAAGCCCGCCGGCCTGAGAGCCGGAGGTGGGGTGTGGTTCGCCGTGGGCGCCCAGCAGCTGCACGTGGGTGTCACCGAGCCGTTCGAGCCCGCGCGAAAGGCCCATCCCGCCCTGCGCATCCGTCCGAACACAATCGATC